>JAICYU010000342.1 GCA_025934025.1 Terriglobales bacterium | reverse complement strand
TTTTCTCGCATGGATTGCACGCAGTCGTAACTCCAGAACACATCCTTGTACCAGACGGTACAGCTCACTGCCTCTTTGTAATATTGCCTGTCTGCATCTTTGGGAAGGGCATTCAGATCGCGAAAGCTTCCTCCATCCTGCGCAGGCGCGGCAGCGCTTTGATACAGACCATGGTTTATATGTGGCACGCCGGACCAGCCTTTTCCATAAAAGGGCACGCCAAGAATGATCTTGGAGGATGGAACACCGGCGGCCAGGAACCCGCGCACAGCAAAATCGCCGAAGCGTTTGTCGTAAGGCGGCAAAGAGGGATCAGCCTTGGCGTGGTAGAGAGCACTGTGAAAATCGGTTTGTTTCTCAGTGTTCCAATGCAGGTCATAAGCCATGATTGAGATGGAATCGAGATAGCGGCTGATCTGAAGCAGATCGAAATTGCGGTAGTACTCCGGTTCCGCAGGCAGTGCCGCGGTGAGTAAGAGCCCTGGGCGCACGGCGTCAAGCTGTCGCCGAAATTCGGCCGCCAATGCGGTGAAGTTTTTCTTGTCCTCCGGCTTGCCCGGCTGCACGCCTCCATCCACGGGATATTCCCAATCCAGATCTATTCCGTCGAATACTCCCTCTTCACTGATGTCGCCGGAGAAATGACCACGGATGAACAGGTCCACACAGGACCGGACGAACTCACTCACATGTTCGGGTTCGGCTGCGCGGGAAAAACCTCCAGATCCGCCCCATCCGCCCAGCGAAACCAAAATCTTCAGCGACGGATACTGTTGCTTCAATTCTTTCAGTTGATGAAAAGTGCCGCGCAACTGGTTCGGTCCTTCGGGATCGTCTTTCCCGTTCACGCTGCTTGAAGCATCGTAGCGATGCTGGAGAGCAGCTTCGCGGTCGGCAATCTCGCAATGATCATTCGCGACTTTCCCAAAAGCGTAATCCAGTTGCGTCAATATGCCTGCGGCTCCGCTGCTGGCGACATTCTTGAGCGGGTACTGGGCTGCGCCCCACTCAGTGAAATAACCCACAATCTGTTCTGATCTGTGTTCCTTTGCTGCTGATGGCTGTGGGACCAGCAGCATAAAAGACAGGCCAATGGCGAAAGGCCGGATGAGCCGTTTGAAGCCATACCATGAGTGCTTACGCGAGAATACGCCGGAAAGGTCAGCCAGGAATTTCATGATCTGCTACCTGCCGAGAAACGCTGTTTTTGTGTATGACTGAATTCACACAACTTCACCACCCAGGATCGTTTGCACCAGTTGTCCTTCGGTAGTGAGGACGACGATATCGGCGCGGGAACCTGGTCTGAGTAATCCCCGTTCATCGCTTGCCTCGATGAGCGCCGCCGGATTGAAGGTAGCGAGCCTGACTGCATCCTGAAGTTCCAGTTGGGCAAAGCCCATCGCGTTTCGAACAGCGCGTTCCATCGTCAGAACGCTGCCTGCAAGCTTGCCGTTGTGCTCGCATCGCTGGTCCTTAACTTCAACCTCTAACCCGCCTAAATCATAGCGGCCTTCGGGCATGCCCGTCGCGCTGATTGCATCCGTGATCAGGATTGACCGCTCTACCCCCTTTGCCCGAATGAACAGATCAACCACCGCGGGATGAACGTGAATCCCGTCTGCGATGATGTCGGCCGTCAGCTCGCGGTGCTCAAGAACCGCGCCCAGAATCCCAGGGGCACGATGATCGAGCGCGCGCATGGCGTTGAAACTGTGAGTTGCATGACGGGCCCCCGCCGCAATACCGGCAAGCGCCTCTTCATAGGTCGCGTTCGAATGTCCCATGCTGCAGTGAATTCCGAGCTCGCGGGCACGGCGGAGGGTTTCAATCGCTCCCGGAAGTTCAGGTGCAATCGTCAACATGCGAATAGTTCCGGCAGAAATCTCCCAATACCGCTGCAGTTTGTCTGGGGAAGGCTCAACCAGATGTTCTGGAGGATGCACTCCACGCTTGGCGTGGCTGATGAAAGGGCCCTCCAGATGGATTCCCATGGGAGTGGTCCGGCCCGGCTGAGGTCCTTTGCGGATGGTCTTTCCCAGGTGTTCCAGAGCGCGCAGCGTGCGATCTTCAGTGGCTGTGACGGTGGTTGGCAGATAGGCGCCCACCCCGCGAGAGGCAAGCATGGTTTCAATGGCCGTGAGTGCGGCATCATCCGCTTCCATTACGTCATGGCCGTTGCTGCCGTGCAGATGAATGTCGAGATACGCCGGCGCCAGCACCTTATCTTTCAAATTGAGAGTTTTGCCCTTCGGGATCTCTGCTTCGCGCTGCGACCCCACTCTCGTAACCTTTCCGTCTTCAATCACGATGTATGGAGACGGAATCGACTCAAGCGGCGTGAATAGCTGGCTGGCGGTGACAATCAATGCCATGAAAGCGGTTTTCCTGAAAA
>JAICYU010000205.1 GCA_025934025.1 Terriglobales bacterium | reverse complement strand
CGTCTGCGATTATCGGAATGTTTCCCGCCGATCACGTCATTGGCGATGAAGCGAGGTTCCGCGACGTTCTGTACCAAGCGGTAGAAACTGCTGCTCGCGGCGAGAACATCGTGGTAATGGGCATTCAGCCGACTCGTGCTGAAACCGGGTATGGATATATCGAAGCAGGCGACAAGCTCGGCCCCGATTGCTTTCGCGTGAAGCGGTTTACCGAGAAGCCGAACCAGGAAAAAGCCGAGGAATTTCTGTCCGATGGCAATTACTACTGGAACAGCGGCATGTTCGTGTGGAGCGCCCGCACGCTTGCCAATGCGCTGCGTGAGCATTTTTCTGAAAGCGCTCCTTTTCTTCAGAAAATTGCCGCGGCCTGGGGCACACCGCAATTTGAGAAGCGCTATGCGGAGCTGTATTCACGCTGCGAGAACATCAGCATTGATTATGCTGTCCTGGAGCCTCGCTCCGCAAAGGGGCAGCACTCGTCCAAGCTGTTCTGCCTGCGCGCCGATTTCGGCTGGAACGATCTAGGCTCCTGGGCTGCGCTGTATGAGCATCACGCGCTCAACCTCAAAGACGGAATTGAAAACGTGGTCGAGAGCCGTGATACCTACGCTCTGAACGCAACGGGCAACTACATTTATGCTCCGGAAAAATTTGTGGCAGCCGTTGGAGTGCAAAATCTGGTTGTTGTGGAAACCGATGACGCAATCCTGATCACCACGCGAGAGCAGTCGCAGGATGTGGGAAAGATCGTGAAGCATCTTACCGAGAAGAAAATGACAGAACTGGTGTAGCGCAATCTCATGCGTATTGGATTCGAGAGATCCGAATGACCGCAAACGAAATTAAATTCGGCACGGATGGCTGGCGCGGAGTAATTGCCGACGATTACACCTTTGAAAATGTTCGCCGCGTCGCCGGCGCCATTGCCAGCTACGTTCTCAAGAATGAAGACGCCGCCAGGGGTCTGGTGATTGCCTACGATACCCGCTTTGGCTCGCGGCGCTTTGCCCAAGCCGCTGCTGAGACCATCGCCATGGCTGGCGTTCCAGTCAAGCTGGCGAATGACGTTACACCCACTCCGGCGCTTTCCTATGCGGTGAAGAACCTGGGGACCGCCGGCGGGGTAATGATCACCTCCAGCCACAACCCGTGGAACTGGAACGGTGTAAAGTTCAAAGCCAACTACGGCGGCTCTGCTACGCCAGCCATCATCCGCCAGATCGAGGCTGAAGTGCGCGCGGAAGCGGCGCCCAGAGGCACGGCAGCGAAGATTGAAGAAGTTGATTTTAAGTCGCCTTACGTTGCGGCCATCACCCGCTTTGCCGATTTGGACACGATCGCTCGCTCCAAATTCAAATTTGCGATTGATTGTATGTACGGCGCAGGCCGCGATGTGCTTTCGGAAATTTTTAGCGCGCGCGGCATTGACCATGTGCAGATTCGCGCTGAGGTGAATCCGCTCTTTCCCGGCATCAATCCGGAGCCGATCGAGCCGCATGTGCGACTGTTGCAGGAGACTGTGGTGCAGGAGAAGTGCCATGCGGGCTTCGCCACAGACGGTGATGCCGACCGCATCGGCGCGGCGGCCGAGGACGGCAGCTTTGTGGATTCGCACAAGATCTTCTCCATCCTGCTGCAATGGCTGGTGACGCGTCGTGATTGGCCGGGCGACGTGGTGCGCGCCTTCAACACTACCCGCATGCTCGACCGCATTGCCGCCAAGCACGGCCGCAAGCTGCTGGAGTGCGGTATTGGCTTCAAGTACATCTGCGATCTGATGATGGAACGAGAAATCCTGATCGGCGGCGAAGAGTCGGGCGGTATTGGCTTTCAACGCCATCTTCCCGAGCGCGATGGAATCCTGAACTCGTTGCTGCTGGCCAACGTGATGGCCGAGGAAGGCAAGAGCCTGGGACAGCTTGTAGCCGCGCTGCAGTCCGAATACGGCCCGCACTTCTATGCACGGCGCGATCTGCACATTCCCAACGAAATGAAAGATACGGCCATAGCCCGCGCTGCCAGCCATGAAACACGGACTCTGGGGCGCTACAACATCGTGCGCAAAGAAAGCCTGGATGGCATCAAGTTCTTCCTCGACGCACCGGTGCGCAGCCGCGGCGCCGAAGCATGGGTCCTGCTGCGCTCCTCCGGCACCGAGCCGCTGATGCGGATCTACTCTGAGGCTTCCTCGCCCGAGCTAGTGCAGGAGATTCTGGAAGAAGCCGTCTCTTTCGTGGAAGCCAAAGCCCCAGCCGCTACCCGTTGATTACCTCCGGGGTATCATCAGACAGCTTTTCTGCTGACACTGGCCTGCCTGTTTGCTTAAATACGCGATATGACTCGCCTTTGTTTTGCCGCATTCCTGGTTTTCTCGTCCCTCACTGCCTTGGCGCAGAAGGACACGACCCCGCCGCAGATCCTCCAGGTTTACCGCGATCCCGTAAAACCGGTAAAGCTCCCGGAGTATGCGCGGGTGGAAGCCGAGGCGGCTCAGGCCTGCTATCGCGCCAATACATGGCCGTACTTCACGGTTCAGACCGTTACCGGCCCGCAGGAAGTCTGGTTTGTTTCAGGCTTCGACACCTACGGCGCAATGGAAAGAAGCGCCGAGCCGTTTGTGCGCAACGCGAATCTTGCGGCTGAACTGAACCGCCTGATGGAAGCAAAGACGAATCTTGTCTCCGACCCAGCAACCATTTTCCTGCGTTATCGCGAGGACCTCGGCCGCAACACAGGATTGGTTCGGCCGGGCACGCGATATTTCCGAGCGACGTGGACCAGCGTGGCTCCAGGCCGTGAAGGTGACTTCGAGGAAAGCCAGCGGCTCATCCGCAGCGCCCGTGAACGCGCCGGGGCCGCAGATAATCGAGCGGTTTATCAGGTGACCTCAGGAATCTCCGGCGGCCTCTATCTCACGTTCTCTCCTTACCACACTTTTCAGGAAGCGGCGGAGTCGCTCGACGGCCTTCTGGATTACGACGATCTCGACGAAACGGTGCGTGGCAAGCTGCACGAATTGTTCGCAGCGTCGGTCACGAGCAACCAGACCTTTATCTTCTCCATCAGCCCGGCCATGAGCAATCCGGCAGGAGAGTGGATTGCGGACGATCCTGAGTTCTGGAGGACATCACCTCCGCTGCAAAAGCAAACTCCAGCGCGCAAGCCCTGAGGGTGCGCTGGCATTAGAACAGCCTAGCTTGGCGTTTGAGGTTCCCAAACGTTCCAATGTTGGCCAGAGTAAACGCAAAGCGGTATTGGTTCTCATTTCGCAGTACCGCAGGCCCGAGAGAGAAGCGGCGGTATTCGAAGCTCAAGCCACAGCAGTCCCAGTTGTAAGCAGCCTGGGCAGCAGAATACTGCACCAGCTTGAACTGGGAATCCACTCCAACGTTGGTCGCGGCGCTCCAACCTTTCTTACTGGGGCTTCCGTATCCAATCAACGCCCTCACCTGGTTGAATGCTGCAGGCACACAGCCCACCTGGTTGAGGCGGTCGCGGCTGCACTGCGGCAGCGGCAGACCGGTGGTGGGACTGGTTACGATCTCACCCGGAACCTGGAGATAAGCGTGACTCGCTTCCACAAAAAAATCGCCGAAATGCACTCGTGAATAAAAGGTGCTGGCGTTGATGCGTCCTTTCTTGGTGTCGTAATCCAGCTCCCACTCCATGTCGCTGTTGCTCGTGGTGCGCATGCGGAGCCGCGAAACGATAGGCGAAAATCTTCGCGGATCAGTCAGGAAGGCGATTCCCGCAAAGTCTACTGTCGTAAACAGCACGTTGCGGCGGCCATTGATCACTGCTCCCCCGAAAGTTGGGTCTATGAAGTACTTCTGCTTCAGCTCCCAGCTTAGGAACTCATCGGCCCCCGCGGGAGCACAAGTACCGGCTTCCTGTGATTCGTTTCCGCCCTGGCCGGCTGTGGGATTGGTTTCCTCGCACGCATCGTGAGCACGCTTCAAATAAAGCCGTTGTGTCAGCGCATACTCCACTTCGTTGGTATTGCTAAGAATGTCGCGGAGATCAAAGCGTATGGCGCGCGAGAAATTCTCAATCCCATTCACGTATTGATATGTGATCCGAGGCTCAATGGTGTGTTTCAGCTTCCTGCTCGCAATGGTGTGATCGAAAACTTTGCTCAATGCCGGCGGGCGCAACTCGAACGTCGCATCAATCAGCCGCCGATTGAGGACGTTCTCCACCGCGATCCCCTGAGATTGGGAAGGCGAGAGCGCCTGCTGCTGCGTGTAAGTAGTGTTGCGCAACTGGACTTCCGGACGCAATGTCCAGCCGTTCACGAGGACCGGCAACGAGAGGTCGGGATCAACATCAAATCGGCCCACCAGGCCGCCGGTGACGAAATTGGGCTCACTGCGGCGCAGCCCCTCGGCATCCACGTCGAAACCGCCGTAAACCGGCGTTCCCAGCACCCGCTGGTCAATTCCGGAAAACTCCAGGCCGGGGGCGTGGAGAATGGTGATTACGTCGTCGGGAACTGTGCTTTGGAAGTTCTGGTAACGCGAAGTAAAGGCGTTGAGGGAAAACGCCTGAATACTTTTTGAAACAAATGCCTCGGACTTCACCTCAGAGTTCACAGCTTGGGAAAAATTCTCGGTAAAAGCCAGGCGGAAAATAAAGGAACTCAGGTAATTGAGCGTGGCCACTCCGCGAATTCCGTGCGCGAATTCGCTCTCCGCGTTCAGCTTGATGTCCTCGCCGCCTTGGTTGATCGTCGCGGGATTTCCGTTCGCATCCGTGCCCGCAATTCCCCGATCGAGCACCTGAAAATAATTGAGGTTAATAAACGACTTCTGGCTTGGTACCACGCGCAGCGCCTCCTGCAATGACCAGCCGCGCTTGGAGAGGAACTCAGCGCCGAGCGTTGCGTCCGCGCTTCGGTTGATCGCCCAGTAAACAGAATCGCCGATAATCGTACCTTTGGTGCTGGAGGTGCCGATGTTCGGGAGCAGGAGGCCGCTCTGTCGCCCCAGCCGTTCCACCGGCGGCGCCGCATAGGGAAGATAAAAAATGGGCACACCCTTCAACCTGAACGTAGTGTTGTAAACGCGCGCGGAGTTTCCCACTCTCAGAATGATGGTGGCGGCATTGAAGGTCCATTTGGGGTGCGGGAGCTCGCACGATGTGACAGAAGCATGATGGAGCACGTACTCGTCGGGCCCAGTCTGCTCCACAATTTTTCCCGTAAAGGCCAGAGGGCTGGACGATGTGAGCGTCACGTTCTTGCCTTTGAAGCGTGCGCCCGTAGTCCCGACAACGCGATAGAACTTCCCCGTGTGGCTGTGCAGGTTGTACGTTCCATTGCTGGCCGCGATGTAAATATCGCGCGGGCCACCCGCAAGCACCGCATTTCCTGTGGCTTGCGCTTCTCCCGTGGCTGCATTGTAGGTTACGGTGTCGCCTAGGAATGTGTAGTCGCCGAATTCTACTGCGACGTCGCCGCGCAGCGCATAGCTGTCGCCGCTCTTCTCGCACTGGCGAGCACTGATTTTTACCGGCTGGGCCTCGGTAATCGCGGTTTTCGGCTTGTGGGGTCCGGCGGCACTGCCCGTTGAAGCTTTCGGCGCAGCGGTCAGCAATAAATGGCAGTAGCCGCTGGGCGCGGTCTCAGGTGAGCTGGTCTGCGCCAAAGCGGGGAGCGCCTGGCTTGTCAATAACAGCAGAATAAGAATGCACTGACAAATGTTACCGGCTGTGATAATTAACTTGGATTGGGAACACATG
>JAICYU010000262.1 GCA_025934025.1 Terriglobales bacterium | reverse complement strand
TCTGTTCACGAACACAATGAAGCTGTTTTATCAATTGCCTTCCTCCGTGTCTCCGTGTCTCCGCTGCGTGCTTTTTGCGTCGCTGTTGCTGGCAACGACCCTCGTCCAAGCCCAATCCAAGCCGCTGGCAAACCAGCCCTGGGACTACGGTTTCTGGGCCAGCGGCGGCGTCAGCGTACCCGGTGGAACCAAGGACACACACATGCTGGATGCCGGAGTGCGTCTGGGAAAGGTGTTGACCGGCGATCATCTGCCAGGATTTCTTCGCGGGAACTTCGAATGGTCTGCCGATCTCATTCCCCTCTATTACATCTGGCAGCCGAAGCCGGCAAGGAACGCATTTGCCGAGGGTTTGAATCCGCTAAACCTGAAGTGGAACTTTACTGATTGCGCGCGGGTCATTCCTTTTGCGGAGCTTGGCGGTGGCGTTCTTTTCAGCAATCACGATGTCCCATTTGACACTTCTCGCGTCAATTTTCTGACTCACGGCACATTCGGCATTCAATTCTTCAATACTGAAAATCGCGCGCTGACCGCGAGCGTGCGATTTGAGCACATCTCCAATGCGGGGCTGACCACGCCAAACCCGGGAATCAATACAGTGCAATTCCTGCTGGGGGTGAATTGGTTCAAGTGATTTGGTAACGTGGTAATTCGGTGAGTTGGTAAGTTGGTAAGTTGGAAAGTTGGTAACTTGGTAATTTAGTAAGTTGGTGATTGACGTCACAATTACCCAATTACAAATTTTTATGTCCACACTGGTCGAATGCGTTCCCAACTTTTCTGAAGGTCGCAACCGCTCGGTCGTAGACGCCATTGTCGAAGCCATGAAGGTTCCCGGCGTCTATCTGCTCGATCGCGAGATGGATGCCGACCACAACCGTTGCGTGATCACCCTCGTTGGCGACAGGGAAGCCATTGCCGAAGCAGCGATTCGCGGCGTGGGCAAAGCTTCAGAGTTGATTGACCTGACGAGTCATCAGGGGGCGCATCCGCGCATCGGCGCTGCCGACGTAATTCCCTTCATTCCTATTGAGGGCGTCATCATCGAGGACTGTGTCGCCATCGCGCGCAAAGTGGGACAAGAGATCTGGAAGCGTTTCGAGATTCCCGTTTATCTCTACGAAGCGGCAGCGACCACGCCGGAGCGGCAGAACCTGGAGAACATCCGGCGCGGGCAATTTGAAGTTCTTCGCGAAGATATCAAGACCAATCCTGCGCGTCGGCCGGATTTCGGCGATCCGCGCTGTCATCCCACAGCCGGAGCAACGGTCGTAGGCGCGCGCAAAGCGCTGATCGCTTACAACGTTTTTCTGAACACCACGAATGTAGACATCGCAAAGAAGATTGCCAAGGGCATCCGCTTCTCCTCAGGTGGATTGCGGTTCGTGAAGGCTGCCGGGTTTGAAGTCCGTGGCCTGGCGCAGGTGTCCATGAATCTGACTGACTTCGAGCAGACCCCGATTGCGCGCGTGTTCGAATTCGTGAGAAGGGAAGCGGCGCGTTACGGCGTGATGCCGCTGAGCAGCGAGATCGTGGGCCTGATTCCAAAGGCTGCTCTGGAGCAGGCGGCGGAATGGTTCTTGCAGGTAGAAAATTTTGATTCGTCGTTGATTCTGGAGAACCGTTTGGCCGGCGTGATGAGCGGCAAGATGGCCGTCGGCGGTCTGCGCGCC
This sequence comes from Terriglobales bacterium, assembly GCA_025934025.1. GTDB lineage: Bacteria > Acidobacteriota > Terriglobia > Terriglobales > Acidobacteriaceae > Angelobacter. Next base: position 2,429 of record JAICYU010000262.1, on the reverse strand, counting down.
GGCGCCGAGCCGTTCATCGAGCAGCTTGCCGCGCCGACGGCCACTCCTGGAGGCGGAAGCGCTTCGGCGGCAGCGGCTGCTATGGCGGCTGCGTTGGGCGGCATGGTCGCGGGGATGTCGCGCGGCAAAAAAGCCTACGCGCAGTATGAGCCGCAGTTGAGTCAAGCCCTGGCTCGGTTGGCGCAACTTCGCGAGGAGCTCAAAACGGCGATTGATGCCGACGCGGAGAGCTATACCAGCGTGATGACTGCCTACAAGCAAGCCAAGGCTTCGAGCGATGGCGACGCGCTGGTCGAAAGCGCGCTCCACGGCGCCACAACCGTTCCGCTCGAAACCGCAGTGCGTGCCCGCGAAGTGTCCGATATCGTGAAGTCGCTCGGCCCCATCACGAATCCCAATATGGCGTCAGACCTTACCGTCGCGTCAGCGCTGGCAAGCGCCGCTATCGTGGGAGCGCTGGCCAATGTGGAAATCAATCTGGGCTCGCTGAAAGACGCAACTTTCGCCGCCGAAGTGCGTTCTAGAGTAGCGCAGCTTCAGAGGTGAACACCTTAAATACTGGTCACAGCATCCCGAGCTGCTGCTGAAAGCATCAGAATTTTCAGAAAACCGGATTAAAATGGAAGCCAGCATGAAACGCATTCTTGTTCTTTCTCTGTCAATGTTAATTGCAGGTCTGCCGTGTTTTGGTGCGGCTCTGGGCACCAACGCGCGCGCCGTGATTCCCAAGCAGGTGCAACAGATCATCAACGTGGACTACCGGAGAATGAAGAACTCCGACACGGCCATGCAGATGAAGACCAAGCTGATGCCGCCCAACATGAAGCAGTTTGAAGACGCTTTGAAAGACATCGGCGTAGTGGTGGACCGCGATATTGATGGAATCACGCTGGCTTCATTCCGCAGCTCAGACAACAAGAGCCTGCAGATCATCGGCATTGCTCAGGGAACGTTCCCGCGCAAGCAGATCTATGCCAAGCTGACGAAACAGAAGATCAAGGGAAAAAAGGTTGACACGGCTTTCGTCTATCCGATGTCGGGCGGGATGCAGATGACCTTTCTCGACGCCAACACGATGCTGTTTGGCGATCAGGCGGCTGTGAAGTCCGCGCTCGATGCCCGCGATGGCAGCAGCATGAGCCTGAACGCGAACGGCGAAATCACTGACATGATTGCTTCGGTGGACCAGGGGACCGTCTGGAGCGTGCTGGATTCCCAAGGGACGCAGACGATGCTGAAGTCGGCGTTGGGCACAGCTTCAGACCTGGCGGAATACGATACTCTGAAAAACCGCCTGACCGGATCCCACTACACCATGGATTTCGATCATGGAGTGGACTTCAACCTGAACGTCGTGACCTCAGACAATATGACCGCGGCAACGCTCTCCTCAGTCCTCAAAGCCGGGCTGCTGTTCAAAAAGATGAACGCTTCGCCAACGGAAAAAACTGCCATCGACGATACGACGGTGGACTCAGATGCCGGCAAGCTGCGGGTGCATTTCAAGGCTGATGACAAGAGCTTCCAGTCGCTGTTGGAGTCGCCCATGTTCGCGGCGGTAACGCACTAGCGTTCGGTGAGCTGCGGCGGCGGGAGTGTTGCGCCGCTGCCGCAGATGCATTTCCCAACTTGCTCAAGCGCAACATGATTCCTTAGCAGCGATCAGGCTCTCCTGCTCAGTATCCGCTTTCAGGATGTACACCTCCCAGCGGTAGGAACTGGGATCATTTACCCAGAACTTGTCTTGCAAGGCATAACAACAGGTCGTGTTCATTTCGTCTGTGGTCTCATAACCGGCGGCTTCCAGGCGCTTTTTGATGGCCAGCATTTCTTCGCTGGTCTGGACGCGCAGCCCCATGTGGTTCAGTCCTTGCAGGCAGCAATGGGTCTTCTCCTGCAACGCCAGGTTGATCGCCGGATTCTCCAGATCGAACTTGGCGTATCCGAGTTTAAGTTTGCTGGGCGGACTGGCCAGCAGGGTGGAATAGAAGCGGACCGAAGCTTCGAGGTCCGCGACATCGAGCGAAAGGTGAAATTTAGGGTTCATTCGGGAATCTCCTTGTATTGATATATATCAATGTAAACGGCCAAAAAATTTTCAAATACTGCTGCTGAGCGCCTGCCCAAGCTCTTTCAGCGCTTTTTCATTTCTCTGGTACCACATCCACAACCCCTCCTTCTGCGCCTGAACCAAGCCGGCTTTGGCGAGGATTGCCATGTGATGAGAGATGGTCGGCTGGGAAAGCTTGATCCGCTCTTCGATGTCGCAGGCGCACATCCCTTCGCTTTTGCCGATGGAGCAGCAGCCTTTCTGCTTGAGCATTCGAAGAATCTTCAGGCGCGTAGGATCGGCTACGGCTTTCAGCGCCTGAACCAGATGCTTCTCTGAGGTTTCTTTCACATTTATAAGTATCTATATGAATGTCGAG
>JAICYU010000225.1 GCA_025934025.1 Terriglobales bacterium | reverse complement strand
TCTTTGGATTTTTCGAAGATACCGTGCGTCGCCGCGGCCGGTTGGAACTGTTTGCTCTCGCCGCTTCCTCGCAGCCAAGAAAAGTTGAGACAGAGACCGATTTGTTCGCAGGAATAGCACTCAGCAATCAGCGATAAGCATTCAGCCCTTCGGGAATCTTTTCCCGGACTGATGTTCATATCGCGGTCGTCTATACATTCACGTGCCCGGACATGATTGCGGGCTGAATGCTGAGTGCCGAATGCTAATTGCTATTTTGCCAACGGCTTCAATATCTCACTCAACACATCCGGCTTCGATTCATCCCTTACCAGATGCGCATATCTCTCGCCGTCGTGATAATCAATTGCGTGAACCTTGTAAAAGTCTCCGTTTGAAACCAGCAGTTCCAGCGGCGTTTTACTGCTTTTGCTCTCCGCCAGGGCATCACGCAGGATGTCCGGTGTGTACTTGCGCCCGTTCACTGCCAATAGAATGGATCCCGGAGCAATTCCAGCCTTCCAGGCCGGGCTGTTCATAATCACGTCGCGAATTTCACCTTTATCGTTCAGCGCAAGTCCAATGGAGAATCTGGCATCCACCTCATTGCGGGTCTTTTCCATGGCTTTGGTGTATTCGCTGGGATGCTCGTCATAAGCCTGCTTCCAGCCGCCATTGATAATGCCGCCCAGCGGCGCTCCCGGCCCGTACGAATCAAGCCGGTCGCGCAGGAATTTCGTCCAATCATAGGGCAGCACCTGATTGAGAGCTTTGACCAGTTCATCGAACGTATAGGGCACAATTTCCGGTGGTGTGTTCTGTCCGCCATGGAAAAGCCGGCAAAAGTCGTTCAACGATTTCTGGCCGTGCGTTTGCTCGCGGATCACCGTGTCCGCCTCCAGCCAGATCAGGAATCCTTCGGGATAATAGTCGACGCTGCGACGCCAGCTTTCAAACTCATCCGGCGCTCCATAGAGAAGCTGCGCCGCATCCGCCGTGTCCTGGAGCGGACGCCAGCTTCGTCCCGGTGTATGGTCAAGCGCAGCCGCCGCTTCTGCGGCTTCATCAAGAAACTCCTGCTTCGTCCACAGTCCGGTACGCGCCGCCAGAATGTAACCAAGATAGTCTGTCAGCCCCTCATACACCCAGAGCAGGTCGCCCTTCATCGGGTCCTGGTAATTAGGCGTGGCCAGTCCGGCAGGCCGCCGATATTTGCCGTTCCATGAATGTGTCATCTCATGCGGCAACAGTCCTCCCGCGAGCCAGCGCATGTCATCATCGATCATGGTGCGCTCGGCCACCCGGTCATCGCTCGACTGATGATGCTCCAGTCCAAAGTGTGCCGTGTGATCGCTCAGTGTCAGCAGGAAGTCATAATGCAAATAGTGCCTTGCGCCAAAGAGCGCACCGGTCTCCGCCACCAGGTTCTTGTATTCATCGATTGTTTGTTGCGGCATGGCCAGCGCAGCCTCGCTGTCCGCCGCAATGTCGATGTAGTGCTCAATCGGCCCCGGTGAAAGTTGGATGCGCCGGAAATGCGCCCCTGAAAGCACCGGAGAATCCACCAGCATTGTCAAAGACACTGGCTTGAAACTGATTTGCCCAGCCACGTTGCTGGCCGCCGATTCATTTTGCACTTGCAGTGCCGTGCCATAATGCCATCCTGCCGGCAGCTTGACCGCAGCCTGCACCGTTACATCATCACTCTTCGCGCCCTGCCAGTAGAGCACCACCTGGTTCCAACTCAACACCAGAAGCTGTGTGGTGGCCGAAGCCCCGGAAGAAAAACCCTCAGGCGGGGCCGGCATCACCAGATCAAATTTAGCCTCCAGCGTATTCACGCCCTGCGGGACATCCAGGTGGAACGCATACATCTCCACCAGATCACGCCGCCACGTGAGCCGCTTGCCGTCGGCGAAAAATTCAAGACCGGTAAAGTCCGTGATCGGGCCGGTGGGACCGTGCTCGCCGGGAATCCATTTTGGGTAAACCAGTGTCACCTCTCCGGACGTGACCGGAATCTCCTCCTGCGCGTGCAGGATTTTTTGCGGCGCCTGTGTGGCATCCACCATCAGCTTGATCGGTTGCGACGGCGTACCTGAAGCCGTTGTAGCCGTTCTTTTATGTTTCTGGGCAATGCCCGGCAGCGCCGTGAAAGTAACCAGCAAGATAAAAGAAAATATCCGTACCTGTTTCCGCTTCAAAGATATGATCATGTTTGAGTGCTCTCCCGAGCAGCGCACCAGATTAAAACTCTCTCAGCTAACATGGCAAGTGTCGTGCAGCGATAATGTTAAACGTTGTCATCTGAGCGAACCCGAAAGAGCAATGCGACTGAGGGCGAGTCACAAGATCCCGAGGATGCGTCCTCCGCCACGCTGATGAAAGGAGTTCTCCCAATGGACTCTCCCCCAAAAATGCATGTCATAGCAATGCACTCCGTCATTCCACAACTCATCTGCGCTGATGGAACTTAGACCTTGTCATCTATCAATGCAAATCGGCTTCATCTGTGTCATCAGCGGTAAGGTTTTCGGTTTCCAAATCCGCGTTCATCCGCGGTAGAACTAGTCTTCTTCCTCCGGTTCAAAATTCACCCGGCTCACGTTCGTGACGGCCAGTTGCAGATAGTACGCCAGCCTCATTGACCGCTTTTCATCCAAGCTGCCGTCCAGCACCCCGCGTGCGCCGCGTGTAATTGCCACCTGCACAGCATTCGGATCCTCCAGCGGTGGCAGCTCAAATTCTTTTTCCTTCACCGCCATCATCGCCAGGTGCATGCAGCAATATTGCTGGCCTTTCATTTTGGGCGCCTTGCACAACTCGCCGCTCGTCTTCAAAAAGCAGCAGCGCGGAGCCTGGTTCGCGCGCTGCAGGTTTTCTTTCAACCTTGCGTACACGTCATAGTTCTTGTCCGCAAGATCTGCCGCCTGCTGCTCAGCGTCCGGATTCTGGTTCACCAGCTTCTTGCATGCGGCAAAGCTCTCCGCCAGTCTCTGGAACAGCCTGCCTTCGTCGCTGTTGTCCCACTGCTGCCGGAGCTGTTCTTCCCGCTCGCGACGCCGGCGCTCATCGCGCATTTGCACCACCACCTGCTGCTCATGCCAGTCCTTCGCCTTCATGCGAAGTTCTTCTTCTTCCTTCGTAAATCCCAACGCATTCTCTCTCGGATCCCACATGTTTGCTCTCCTCGCACGCCGCAATATCGGCGTGTCTCAAGTGGTAATTTCATCACTCAAAATCAATGTCATCTGCGTGAATCCGCGGCAAGGTTTTGCCTTACCGATCACGTGCGATTACGGCAATCACCGCCGATTTTCGCGGGGGGGGCCACCCCCCTTTTTTGTGTTTCATTGCAAACAAACGTACTTGCACAAAATCGACCCAACCTCGACCCTTGGGTCACGCCGAGTTTTCCACTGGGTCACCCAGGGTTTTCCACTGGATGACCCAGGTTTTTGCTTGCGTGACCCCACACCGCATCGTCGCCCTCAAGAAAACACACGGGTAGTACAGCCGCCCTCGGCTGTTGGCCGTTGATTGCCAATCGTTTGGCATATTTCCACGACCGTTTCCTCATGTGCTTCTGTCCGATCACCGGATTACGCAACCTCTCTGCCATCGGCTGATGGGTCACACCCCAGAAACACCAACACCCGGCACGCATGCCGGGTGTCCCAAAAAGCTTCAATTCCCAGGTATGATTCTCGTGCGCATTTGTGCACGAAGAAATCACGAAAATATCTTACACCAGATCTTCGCCCTGTCAAGAGTTTCTAGCACAAGAGCTAAAAAAATAACCACGCGAACCCTGATGACCCCGAGATCAAAGAGCTTTTATCTGCGCGGATCAGCGGCGAACCTGTGGCTGAATCGATTTTGGCTTTCCTGCGTGTTCCTTGTAGTTAAGAGGACCGAGTGGGGGCATCCGGATTGTGACAAGAAAGCAAAAGTAAAACAAGTGCCCGTCCAGCAGGAACAGGTATAGTGTGCAAGCCATGAAGATAGCCGGAGCCCTCATTGCCCTTATTTGCTTTTTCCTCTCGCTCAACGCGGTCGCGCAGCAAAAGCCTCCTGCTGCCCTGGAACCGCTGATCGAGAATGTCGATAAAGCAGTCACGGAAATCGTCAAAGACCCGAAGGCGGGCAGCTTCACGATTGGCGTGGTGGATAAGAGCGGGCTGGTGTGGAGCAAAAGCTACGGTTTCTCCAACATTGAGAAACAGGTTGCGGCCACGCCCGACTCCGTCTATCGTATCGGCTCCATCACCAAGCAGGTCACCGGGCTCATGCTGTTGCAACTGGTGCAGGAGGGCAAGGTGCGCCTCTCTGATCCGGTGGAAAAGTATTTTCCGGAAATCCATTTGGTTCCCACCCCGTACAAGGGTGCGCCGCCGGTAACACTGGTGCAACTGGCCACGCACAGCTCCGGGCTGGCTCCTGAACCGGATGACACGGCCACCTACGTTAAAGGTCCGGTTGCCGAATGGGAAAAGACGCTGATCGCCGCCCTGCCGCATACAAGGTATCTGTTTGAACCGGGCACTCACTGCTCTTATTCCAACATCGGCTATGCCATTTTGGGCGCCGCACTGGCCCGGGCCGCGCATCAGCCTTTCACGGAATATGTTAAAGAAAAGATACTGCGTCCGCTGGGGATGACGCACACCGACTTTGAAGACACGCCCGCCATCCGGGAGAAGCTGACGCGTGGCTATGACGTGGTGTTCTCCAATGGCAAGTTCGATTCGCAAACGGCGGAGAAGGAAATTCTCACCGGGCGCGGCTACAAAGTTCCCAACGGAGCGCTCTTCACCACGGTAGCCGACTTAGCGCACTTTGAGCTGTTTGAAATGCTGGGCGGACCGGACTCGGTGCTGCCCAGAAAAGAAGTAGAAGACAACCGGCACAACCTTGTCTGCGCCAATGCCGACATGAACGTGGGCTATGGCATCGGCTTCCACGCCCAGCGCGTGGCCGGACATCTGTTGCTGGGGCACGCGGGAGGTGTCATCGGCTACACAGCTATGGCATTCTTCGATCCCGACTCACAGCTTGGCCTGATCCTCCTGCGCAACGAGACCGCTTTCGGGAAC
>JAICYU010000232.1 GCA_025934025.1 Terriglobales bacterium | reverse complement strand
TCCCATTGAGCTGGACCGCGTGCTCGGCATGGAAGCCAACTTCGCGGGCACGTCGTTTCTCACGCTGGATAAGCTGCGCCATCTGCGCTACGGCAGCGAGATGGTGAACGTGGTGGCGGACGCGACTTCGTCACACGGGCCGGGGCTTGGCACGTTTGCCTGCGACGATGAAGGAGTGGCTGCGCAATGCACTCCCATCATCAGCAATGGACTGTTTACCGGATACATTTCGTCGCGCGAGACGGCGGAAGCGATCGGCGAGAACCGTTCAAACGGCTGCATGAGGGCAGAAGGCTGGAACCGCATTCCGCTGATCCGCATGACCAACATCAGCATTCTGCCCGGCGAGAAGCCACTCACCTTCGACCAGTTGGTGGCCGGAACCGACGACGGCATCTATATGCAGACCAACCGCTCCTGGTCCATTGACGATAAGCGCTACAACTTTCAGTTTGGGACCGAGCTCGGCTGGGAAATCAAAGACGGCAAACTCGGCCGCATGTTTAAAAATCCTTCCTACTCCGGCATCACAACGGAATTCTGGAATTCAATGGACGCCATCTGCTCGCGCGATCAGTGGACGTTGTGGGGAACGCCCAACTGCGGTAAAGGCCAGCCTATGCAGACCATGGGCACGGGGCATGGCGCCGCGCCCGCACGCTTCAAAAACGTAAAGGTTGGAACGGCGTACAAAGGAAACTAGAACCTGTATACTGTCCCGCGCGTCTTCCAGGAATGGCAATCTTTCTTTTCATCAAGTCAACTGTAAGGAGGACGCTACAATGGTTCGAATCATTGGCAGGGTACTGATCGCGGCTGTGATTGCGGTTTTTTCCCTGGGAACGGAGTCGCAGATGTTGCCCAACCCCTATGGCCCGCCCGTCAGCGTGGCCAGCGCCAAAACTGCCGCCGCTGCGGCTATGGCTGAAGCCGTAAAGAACCACTGGAACATGGCCGTGGCCGTGGTAGATCCCAACGGTACGCTCGTCTACTACGAGAAGATGGATAACACCCAGATCGGAAGCGCGCAAGTGGCGATCAACAAGGCACGCTCGGCGGCACTCTACAAGCGTCCCTCAAAAGCCTTCCAGGATGCGCTTGCTTCCGGCGGCCCCGGTCTGCGCGTGCTGGGTTTGGAAGGCGCTGTTCCGGTTGAGGGGGGCGTGCCATTGATCAGCCAGGGCAAGATCATCGGAGCCATCGGAGTCTCCGGCGACACCAGCGAGCACGATGGGCAGTGCGCTACCGCCGGCGCGGGGACGATCAAGTAGATTCTGATTCAGGATGCCGGTGGCACGCGTACACAAGAGAGAACCATAAATAGCGAGAGCGTGTTTCACAAATTGCCTTGTAACAGTGTAAAAGCCTGTAGCCGTGTATTTGCGTTGGAACGCGGGCACTCCTGCCCGCGAAGAGGTTTTCCGCTTTGTCGCGGGCACTCCTGCCCGCGTTCCAGCCTAAGGTGATTTTTTTCTCCATCCCGCAGCAGCTTACAACCTGTGCTGCTGAAATCAACATCTCAGCCGGTGTCCCCAGAAGTGAGCACAAGGACCTATGTTGGGAACCCAGAAGTCGCATCTCTCCTCCCTCGTTTCAATTTTTGCCATCATCGCAACTTTAATCGGATTCACCGGGTGCGGAAGTTCCGCAACGCAGACCCCTCCCCCTGGCGGCGGGACGCCGCAGGCGACGATCGCGTTTGACGCGCAGCCCACAACCATCAATCAAGGGCAGAGCACTACGATCAGTTGGCAAGCGACCAACGCCAGCTCGGTTTCCATCTCGCCTTCGGTGCTGCCTGCAGGGCAAGCGTATCCCATGAGCGGATCGGCCCAGGCTTCCCCAACCCAGACCACAACCTATACGGCAACTGCAACTGACTCCGGCGGCCACACTGTGTCTTCTGCGGTCACCGTGACCGTGGTGCCGGCCGGTTCGCAGCCGACCATTTCGCTCAGCATCTCGCCCCAGGTAGTTGCTTCCGGACAGACTGCGACCATCACCTGGCAGAGCACGAATGCGACTTCGGTGACCATCAAGCCGTCAATTCTTCCCGAGGACACCACGTCTCTCGATCTCTCCGGCTCTGCTCCAATTTTTCCGACCGCCACCACAACTTACACGGCCGTGGCAACCGGCGCAGGCGGCGTTACTGCCCAGACTGCCGCGACCGCCAACATCATGACGGTCAGCTTGAATGCTTCTCCGGGGACGATCGGAGCAGGGCAGAGCGCGACATTAAGCTGGAACAGCGCGAATGCGACCAACCTCAGCATTGATCAGGGTATCAATGCGGTGACTGCTCCTTCCGGCAGCATCACCGTAAATCCGGCTGCGACCACCACCTACACGATTACTGCAACCAACGGAACCACCACGGCAACCGCGCAGGCTACGGTGAATGCTCCGCTTTCGGTGACTATCACGGCGAAGCCCGCCAACATTACGCCCGGACAGCAATCCACGCTCACATGGAATGCTCGCGGGGCGACTGCACTCAGCATTGACAACGGAATCGGCACGGTTACGGGCCAAACCAGTGTCGTGGTTTCTCCCACTCAAACCACTACCTACACCATCACCGCAGCGGACGCGGGCGGCCATACCACAACCGCTGCGGCCACGGTGACTGTCAGCACCAGTTCGGGTCTCCAGACCATCAAGCACATTATTTTCATGCTCCAGGAGAACCGCAGCTTTGACAGCTACTTTGGGCAGCTACAGGCCTACGCCGGCAAAGAGGTCCCCGGGTATCAGATCAATGCGGGCTACGATCCCAATATTCTGCTGCCGCTGATTGGCGGCGGCACGGGCCATCTCTTCCATGAACCCACGACGCGTACGGACAATCTCACCCCAAGCTGGAATGAGAGCCATTTTGATATTGATCAGCAGAAGGACGGCTCATTCAAAATGGACCGCTTCGCCCTTACAGGCAATTCCGTTGCCCACCCGTTTGACGCACAAGGCCTGAGAGCTCTCGGCTTCTACGACCAAACTGACCTGCCCTACTACTACGAGTTGGCAACTCAATTTGCTACCAGCGACGCATTCCATTCCTCGCTCTTGTCCAACACTTTCCCCAATCGGCAATACCTGTTCTGCGCGACTTCACAGGGCAGAATCCGTCCCGACCCAGGAGGACACGCTCCCTGGACCTGCCCGACCATTTTCTCCAGCATGCAGAATGCCGGAGTGAAATGGGCCTATTACTACAATGACGGAATCTTCCTTTTTAATTTTCAGGATTGGAGCAATCCTGCGATTCAGTCCAAGACTTCCAAGATCCAGAACCTGTTGAATGTTCTGGCCAGCCCAACGGCGGACCAGGACCTGGCTTCAGTGGTGTTTGTCGAAGCGGGCTCGGGCGCCAGCGGATTGGATGAACATCCCGACAACAACATCCAAAAGGGCGCAGCTTACGTTAAAAGCATCATTGACGCTGTAATGGCCAGTCCGGCGTGGCACGATTCAGTTTTCATCCTCGCGTTCGACGAAGGGGGAGGACTCTACGATCATGTGCCGCCGTTCACGGTGATTACACCTGACGCAACACCACCGGCCCTAAAGCCGACTGATTTGCCGGGCGATTTCACTCTGAGCGGCTTCCGGGTGCCGATCATGGTAGTGTCCCCGTGGGTCAAGCCTCATTTCGTTTCCCACACCAACCGCGAGCTGACTTCGATTATCAAGCTGATTGAAACGCGGTTTGGATTGCAGCCGCTCACTGCACGTGATGGCGCTGCCGATGACATGACCGAGTTCTTTGATTTCACGAATGGACCGGCGCTGCTTACGCCGCCCCCGCTGCCGGCTCAGCCTGTGGATCCAGCAAAAGACGACCCGGCCAAGGAGGCGCCGCCGCAGTAAATGGTGTGAAGGCTGGCGCGACCAAAGTTGAGTTGCACGGACAAAAATGGACTGAATAGACGCGATGGACGCAATAGACGCGTTGCAACTCATTCCACGGTCGCCGAGCCTGTTTAACTCGCAATTAAGGATGCGCTTCTCAGCTATTTCGGGTTAGTATCTTCCCGTGTCCATCAGAGAAGTTCATGTAACAGGCTACCGTTCAGTGCGGGACGTACACTTGCGCCTGCGCCAGATCAATGTGCTCACCGGGCCCAACGCCTCGGGCAAGAGCAATCTCTACAACTCTGTATTTCTCCTGGCCAAAGCCGCGGCAGGCGGGTTCGCCCGCGTCATCGCAGACGAAGGCGGCATGTCATCCGTCTTGTGGGCGGGACCGCGGCGGTCGCGCTCGCTGACTTCGGCCCGTTCCGAGCCGGTCCGGATGAGCCTTGGCGTGCAGACTGACACCTTCAACTATGAGCTGGTCTGTGGACTTCCACAGCACTCGCGCGAAAGCCGGTCGGCATTCGAGAGCGACCCTGAGGTAAAGGAAGAACATGTTTGGATGGAGGAGCCGCGCGGCCTGAAGGTGACCTTCTTCCAGCGAAATTCCAAAGGCGCATGGATTCTGGACAGCGAAGAACGCCTGACGGATTATTCCGGCGAGCTGCTGCCGACCGAGTCGGTCCTGTCGCAGTTGCGCGAGCCCCATCTCTATCCCGAGCTTTCGGCGCTGCGCTCGGAGATGAGCCAGTGGCGCTTTTACCACCACTTCCGCACTGACCATGAGTCTCCGTTGCGCCATCCGCAAGTGGGAGTTCGCACTCCAGTGCTGAGTCATGACGGGTCAGATTTGGCAGCGGCCCTGCAGACCATCATCGAGGTTGGCCAGGAGCAGGAACTGCACGAAGCAATTGCGCAAGCGTTTCCCGGCGCGGCGCTCGAGATTGAGCACGATCAGGAAGGCGGAATGTTCTCCGTTCTGCTGCGGATGCCGGGCCTGAAACGTCCCCTGCGTGCGCGCGAGCTTTCTGACGGCACATTA
>JAICYU010000215.1 GCA_025934025.1 Terriglobales bacterium | reverse complement strand
CCGGCCCAGCGCATACTTGAGCTCAGGTATTCCTTGTCCGGTCACGGCCGAAATTTCGTAGAGATCGAGTTTCAGTCTCTTGGCGTGCTTGCGCAGCTTGGCCAACTTGTCTTCATTGGCTACGTCCACTTTCGATGCGATTAGAACCAGGGGCTTGGTTTCCAGCCCAGCGCCAAAGCTGGCCAGTTCGGACGTGATCACGTTGAAGTCCTGTACCGGATCCGGACGGCCGCTCGCATCGGAAACATCAATCAGGTGAGCCAGCAGGCGGGTACGTTCGATGTGGCGCAAAAACTGCGTTCCCAGTCCCGTGCCGGTGTGAGCGCCTTCAATCAGACCGGGAATGTCGGCGACGACATAGCTTTCTTCATGCGGCGCCTCGCCAATCGTGACGACGCCCAGGTTCGGCTGAAGCGTGGTGAAAGGATAATCAGCGATCTTCGGCCGCGCGGCGGAGATGCGCGAGATCAGCGTTGACTTCCCGACGTTCGGATATCCCACCAGCCCCACGTCGGCGAGCAGCTTCAGTTCCAGGCGCAGCGTGTGTTCTTCTCCCGGCTTGCCCGGCTCGTGCTCGCGCGGGGCTTGGTGCGTGCTGGTGGCAAAATGTTGATTGCCGCGACCACCGCGTCCGCCATGGGCGATAACGATGCGCTGGTCGGGCGCGGAAAAATCAAACACCTTCTCGCCTGTGTCTTTGTCGTAAGCGATTGTTCCGACGGGAACTTTCAGAATCACGCTTTCGCCATCGCGCCCTGTGCAGTTGGAGCCTTCACCATGACGTCCGCGCTCGGCTTTGTATTCGGGATTAAAACGAAAGTGAACGAGCGTGTTGTGGCGCTCGCTCGATTCCATAATGACGTCCCCGCCGCGCCCGCCATCACCGCCGGAAGGGCCTCCGCGCGGAACAAACTTCTCCCGTCGAAAGGCCATGCAGCCGTTGCCGCCATCGCCGGCTTTTACGCGAATCACCGCTTCATCAATAAACATGATCTATCTATTGATTGTACTGTTCGTGCTTGCTGTGTAAATTACTTGCTGCTCATGGCAGCCATCCGGCGCTCCATCTCCTCCGGCGTGACATCTTCTTTGTGCGTTGCGATGGTCCATTTGTGGCCGAATGGGTCAATCACGGTACCGCTGTGGTCGCCATAGAACTGATCGGCAAGCGGCTTCTCCACCCTAGCGCCCGAACTCACTGCTAAGTTGAACGTCTTGTCGGAATCGTCAACATAAAGCAGCAGCCCGACCGTCGAATTGCCCAGAGTGCCAGGCCCGATGATGTTCATCTCGGGGTATTCGTCGGCCAGCATCACAATGGAATCGCCGATCTTCAGTTCCGCGTGCCCGATTCGCCCATCCGGCTGCGGCATGCGCATAATCTCGGATGCGCCAAAGACTTTCTTGTAAAAGTCAATGGCGGCTGCGGCTCCCTTCACGACCAGATAGGGCGTTATGTTGTGATAACCATCCGGCTTGGGTTTTACGTGGTTCGCCATAAATCCTCCATTCTCAAGTTTCAATGTTCAAACTCTGGCCAGCCGGCACACCGCGCCCCATGGGCGCGAGCCCTGGCGGCCGTTGGATTCCGGCAGGAAAGAAAACAATTTGAGCATCAGCGGGACCCGATTCAGCTTGGCTGCCGTCTTCAACATCGAATAGACCTCCACGGGTTTCCAGCCGGCAGGACGGAAGAAATCGGGGCCTTCCTCGGGACCGAACTTTAGTGGCGAGCCTGCATCGCTGAGCACGGTCAGGTTCTTCTGCAGCATCTTGAGAAGTCCGGGCGAGCACAGATCAATCGCCCAGTTGCGGAAACCGTGCTGCGCGGTCAGATCGCGTCCCAGAGCGAGAACCTGGTCGCGCTCCAGATATGCGAGCAGCCCTTCCGTGATGACCAGAGCATTCGTTCCACGACCGCCAAGCTCCTGAAAAAGTTTCTGTCGTGCGGGAACATCGGAGAGGTCGAGGCGGATGCGTTCGAATCGGCACCGCGGCTGCTCACCGCGTAGGATCTCTTCTTTGTAGTCGAGGATATCCGGGAGATCTACCTCCACCCACTGCAACGACGGCGGCAGTTCCATGCGGTAAGGACGCGTATCGAGGCCGGCGGCAAGATTGATGATTAAATCGGTACCCTGCTGGATCTGCTCGCGGATGATCTGGTCGAAGCGGACCGTTCGGGCTGCGTACGGCCAGTCAGGATGGGCCTTCGATGTCGTCGTAGCGATCTGCTCGCCGCGCTCTCCTGCCAGCTTGCGCGCATAAGGATCGCGGAACAGCGCATCCGGACGTTCGGTTTCACGCGCCCGAAAACATGCGACCCAAAGCGCCGTGTCAGAGATGTTGCGCACCAGTCGCTCTTTGCCGGGCCCGGTGTTCGTAGTCGCCATCGCGCACTCCTTTTACCTTCCAAAATGATAGCCCCGCCGGCGGCGGGGCTGATCTGTGAGTTTCGTGGGCAGCGGAGCTTAGGCTTCGGCCAATTCCTGTGGCTCAATCAGGACGTAACGTCCGCCGGTGCCTTTGTCCACGAATTTGATTTTGCCGCTGACCTTGGCGAACAGCGTATCGTCTTTGCCGCGGCCCACGTTTGCGCCCGGTTTGATGCGCGTGCCGCGCTGCCGCACGATGATGCTGCCGCCAGGGACAACCTGTCCGCCGAACGCCTTTACTCCCAGGCGCTGGGCGTTGGAGTCGCGCCCGTTTCTGGAACTGCCTAATCCTTTTTTATGTGCCATAAATTCCTCAGGGGCTAAAGCCCAGTCGTTTTAAACTCAAGTCGGCACGACTGAAGTCATGCCCTGACACTTTGTGCCGTTAAGTCTGAAGTCATGCCCTGACACTTGTTGCCGCCTATGGATGAATCCTTTTTGCGAACCAGCCTGGCGGAACGAGATACTACTTCTTCTTGCCTTTGCTGGTCTTCTTGGCCGCGCTCTTCTTCGGAGCCGGTTTCTTGGCGGCCTTTTTCTTTTTCGCCGTGGCTGCTTTGGCCTTCACTGCGGGCGCTTCACCCTGCTCTTCGGCTTCCGAAGGGCGAGCGGGCTTGGCTTTCTTGGCCGGCAGTTCCGGCGCAGAGAACTTCTGTCCGTCGTAAGCGATCTCAGTGATCCTGACAGCGCTGAACGGCTGGCGATGCCCGTAGATCTTCTTGTATTGCTTCTTGCGCTTGAAGTGGAACACCAGAATCTTGTCGGCGCGGCCGCTCTCCATGATCTGGCCGCTGACTACTACGCCTGCGCCGGGACCAATCTGGCCTTCCTGGCCGCTGACCGCCAGCACGTCGTTAAATTCCACCGTGTCGCCTTCATTGGCAGGTAGTTTTTCAATTTTGACTACATCTCCGGGCGCAACGCGATACTGCTTGCCTCCGGCGCGAATCACCGCGTACATAACTCTCTCCAGCGCCCTTCCAAATCACACGGCAGAAAGGACTTAGATAAACTTGAGGATTGCTGATCTCTTCAGGTTTGCTCGACCCTTGCTCACACAGGCAGGAACCACATATCTGGCAAACCCTGTAATTTTAGCGTGATAAGCTGGAATGGGTCAAATTGCCGCAGCGTTAGATCCTGCCGTAAACATAAACTCGCCAGAAGAAATACGCCGCCATGCTGTAGCCGATCGCGATCACGATATACCGAACTTTCTTCGGATCCATCTTCTGCGCGTACCACGCGCCGGCATACCCACCCAGCACCGACCCGCAGACCATCAGCAGCGCCTGCGGCCAGAACACCGCGCGAGCAATGATGAAGATCACCACGGCCACGGCATTACCGCACGTTGCCAGCAGAGTTTTCAGTCCATTCATGGAATGGATGTTCTCCATTCCCATGATGGCCAGCAACGCCAGCATCACAATTCCGACTCCCGCGCCAAAATATCCGATGTAGACTGCCGCGCAGGCCTGAAGCACAGTGACTCCGATGACGCGCCGCGTCGAGAGTCCGCCTTCGCTGTGATGGCGCGTGACCCACGACGTCACCCTTCCGCCGAAGCTGAACAGCACCGTCGCGCCCAGAAGTAGCCAGGGAACCAAATGGTCGAAGGTGGATTGGCGCGTCTTCAGCAGCAATCTCGCTCCTACAATGCTTCCGAGAAAAGTGATGATGATGAGCGGGAGAATCTGCTTGAGCAGCTTTGCGTTCAGCGCCTTGCGATAAGCGCCTGTTGAAGCTACAGTTCCCGGCCACAATGCGATCGTGTTTGTGGCATTCGCGTTAATGGAAGGCATGCCGGTAAAGAGCAGCGCCGGAAAGGCAATGAAGCCTCCGCCTCCGGCGACAGAGTTTACGGCGCCGCCCAGCAGGGCTGCGCAAAACAGCAGGATGATCTCAGACGTACTCACGTTTTAGTTTAGCAACTCCCTAGACGTTGAGAACCCAGTGCGCGCTTTGAATCGCGCTCGATAACTGTGCAGCCCGTCTAACGTCGTCATCCCGAGCCTCCGTCAATGAGGGCGCGCTTTCTTCAGCGTCCGAATAGGAGCGAGGGACCTTGCGCTTGAATCAATCGAAATCATCGCTCAAAACACAAGGTCCCTCCGGTCTGCTCGCGCGCTGAAGACTGCGCGCGCTCGCTTACGACCGTCGGGATGACGGATCATTTGGGCCCTGAACGACTTTACCTGTTTCTTTTATCCTTCCCGTGCGGTACTTCAGCTTCATCCATAGCAATACCAAGATTAGCGCCAGCGTGACCGCATTCGCGGCGATGATGGGCGCTTCCCAGAGCACCAGGCCGTAGATCAGCCACAGGAAAATTCCCACGCCGAAGGCCAGCAGCATGCCAAGCGAAAGATCGGTGCAGCTTCGGGTGCGCCAGGCTTTGTGAACCTGCGGAATAAAGGAGACCGTGGTCAGCGTTCCGGCGGCAAAGCCGAGCAAATCAACTCCGTGCATTTATAATGGCCCGCTTTCCCATGGAGAACCGTTTGATGAAATTTATTGCTGCCGCGTTCTTATTGTGCACGATTGTTTTCACTCTGGGCGCCATTCCTCCCCAGCAACAAAAAGTCGGGGAAAAAACCGCGCCTCCTCTTCCTTTGCAGGGCTTCTTTAGCAGCTCGGCGCAAACCGAGCGTGATTGGGAAGTCAAGTTTAAGGCGATTCCCAATCCTGACAACATGCGCGAGTACATGCGCCTGCTGAGCGCGCATCCGCACCACGTGGGCTCGCCGTGGGACAAGCAGAACGCGGAATGGATGCTGAGCAAGTTTAAAGAATGGGGATGGGACGCGCAGAT
>JAICYU010000278.1 GCA_025934025.1 Terriglobales bacterium | reverse complement strand
GCTGATCATGGCTGATCGAGACCTGGGGTCGCGCGCCGGTCTGCAGCACACTCCAACCATATTCGTTGTGGGCCATGGCGGGCCACCGAGTCCTTACACGGAGATTAATGAGGTCCAGGACATGGAACAGAACAAGGCCATGCTGGGCCAGGCGATTGATGATATGGAGAAAAAAGTTGGGCCTGTGGCCGCGCCGAAGACGACCAAAACACGGACGCACAAGAAAAAGGCGTCTTGATGGGTAAAGCTGCGGCGAACAGCAGAATTGCTAGTTCGCCGCTACCTGCAACAGGGGACTGATGCGAGTGAGATCCAGCGGTTTCAGTGTTGCAGTGCAGCCGCTCGCACTGCATGAAACCGATGCAGTCCGAACAATCTTTACCGATGAATAATCCGGGAATGCTACCGGATATGTTGCGTCCATGACCGCCTGTTCAGCAGAAATAAGTTCTGCATCGCCTTCCTGAAATTCAGCTCGTTCCGGCTTGTCTGAACCATCAAAGACCAGAAGGAAGTCAGCCCTGCCACTTTTGCGCGACAGCCCCGGCAATTTCACAGTAGAGAGTTGCTCCAATAAAACCGGTCCAGGTGCGGAGCCAGCGCCCTTGTGGCCTGCATTGAGCTTGGCCAACCGAGCTTTGGAATCTTCCACGTCGGCTCCGCCTGCTGCCACGGCCCATTGCAGCAGTTGAGTCGCTCTCGCTGTATCGGCGCCTTTCTCATAGATCCGTGCCAGGCGATTGGCAACAGCGCCGGATTGGCTCAATTTCCATGCGGAATCGAGATAGCGCATAGCCTCCAGCCGCTCGCCTTTTACCTCTTTGGCCCATCCAATCCGGGCCCAGCCGAGCGCGAGGAAATACATGGCGGTGGCAGCTTCTGACGAATTCTGGTCGTAAGCGCCGGAATCAAACTGCTCGCCGATGGCGTCCACGATCTTTTTGGCGTTTCGCAGGGTCTCATCCGGATTGATGTTTTCGCCAAGCGCGGCTGCGAACAAATCTCCGTTGGCTGGAGGCGCGGCGCTGCCAATCACGCTGGTCAGGATGGAGGCGGACTTATCCTTGTTTCCGGCGCCAGCATAAGCGCGCGCGAGTGCCAGCTCAATTTCTGCATCGTCTGGTGTGCTCGAAGCTGCGTTTTCAAGTTCCGGCAGTGCTTCTTTACGCCCAAGCTGCGCCAGCAACAGTGCGTGTCCCTTGCGAGCTGTATCGTCCACCGGAACGTTTTCCAGTTGCTTGCTATATGCCGCCAGGGCATCATCGAGTTTGCCGGCGCGCTCCAACTCGAAAGCGAGATCATCGTACGCCCGCTTGTGAAAAGGATTTACCTCAACCTGCTTGCGGTAGGCGGCAATGGCTTCAGTGTGGTTGTTGAGAGCGGCATAGGCGCGCCCCAGATCATCCCATGCTTCAGAGCTGTCCGGCTGCTTTTCAACCACCTGCTTCAGCAGGGCTGCCGCTGTATTGAAGTCTCTTTGCTGCAGCGCCTTGGCTGCCGCCTTGCGCAACTCCTGCGGAGTGCCGGTGATCGCAAGGGGTGCGGCTGCCACTGCGGATTTTGACGCTGGCCGCGCATCACAGGTTACGCTCTGCTCGGTGTAGCTGCGCGCTACATTGCGCAGAGACTCAACGTCATTGCGCCGCGAAACCGGAAGCTTGCTCACTTTCATGATTAAAGTACGTTCCGCGTCGAGAACATTGTTGGCCAAATGGTATGAGAGCGAGTACTCGCCGTAGTCGCGGGTGATCCTGACCTCTGGCGGAAGCCGCAGATTGAAATTGGCAGGAAATTCAATGTGCGCCTTGCTGTGCTCTTCCAGGGCGGGGCCGAGTCTGAGAGAGTCAGAGCCCTTTTTTTCTTTTCGAGTTCGGAAAAGCCGAGCGGTGGGAACGCATAATATCCAACACTTGAACTCGGCACGTTGAAATACGCGTCCTGGTGGATTTTGTAGCGCAGAACAAAGTTTTTCGCCGGCTGCTCAAGCGCCTGAACATTCACATCTGAGACATCGCCACGAAAACCCTGCAACAACGCGAGGCGTTTGGCGATTTTTGGCCAGTCCGCCTGGGCCACGCCGCGAAAGAATATCCGGAACAGGACTGCGCTGTCTCCATTTGCGGTGAGCTCAACGACGGAATCGAGAGCGCCGTTCTCAGCGACCTTTGCCTGGATGTTATAGCTGAGCGTGTTTTTGACAGGAGCCGTGTCCGGCGTTGTCACCAGCCCACCATTTGCATCGGAAGCAGCGAGCACTGCTTTTTTGTCGCGCAGCGGGTAGATGATCAATCCAAACGGCGCCACTTCCGCTGTGGTATCAAGCCAGACAAGGTTTTTGTCAATCCGCGCCGCGGTGATTACATGATCGAACTGGGCTGGCGATGGCACATCCTCATCAAGCTTGCGCCCATGATGGATGAGAACGGGATAGCTTTGGATCCCAGCGGCCTGCAGCAGGGCCGCCAATAGCGTGTGTTTGTCTTTGCAGTCTCCATAGCTTCCCTGCAAAACCTCATTGGCCGCCTGCGGCTGGTAACGGCCTACACCGAATGAAAGGCTGACATAGCGGATGTCTCGGGCGACAAAGTCGTAAAGCCGTTGTGCCTTCTCCAGTTGCGTAGTTGCGCCGCGTGTCAGCTCGGCAGCCTTCTTTTTCAACGGCTCATCAATTACCACTCTGTCGCCCTGAAGCTTTGCATACCAGTGCGCCACCGCCTGCCAGTCTTTGAAGGTGGTCAACTGGACATCAGGAAATTCAGAGCTATCGTCATCAATCTGGTCGTCGCTGTCGTCCTTCTCTTTGCGGTCTGGTGTTATGTTTTCCACCGCCCATGTGTAAGTCCGGCGATCGCCAGTTTCGGCCATGGCATATTTGTGGCTGGGGCTTTTCAGCTTGATTTCACGAGTTTTGGGAATATCAATTTCCAGACGAGCCTGGCGAACAGCCATGTGATAGGGAAAATCGTATTCAAACCAAAATTCTCCAACGGCGAGAGGAGTGAAAATTTTAGTGGTGGTTTGATATTCCAGCAGATCGCCGGGCCTAATTCCAGAGACCGTGATGTGGCGTTCGCGATAGTCGCTGTACATGGGCGCCGATTCCAGCACTTCAGGGGCAAAATCCTGTGCGTTCGCCGAAGGAGTTTCAATCACCTCACCGCTGGGCTTGCGCACACGCACGTAATTCACGTCCAGCTTCTCTGTCGCCGAGTTGTAGCCGAAGACAAGCTGCCCGTAACGCTGGATTCCGGCTTCGCTCTGGATGCGAGCGGCAAAGGTAACTTCGCGGAATCCAGTGCCATCATTTTCAAAGTGGACGCGGGTGAGGTACTGCTCTACCAAGACGGCTTCCCCTTTGGTGTCCGGTGGCGGGGAGGTCTTTGTCTGGGCCGCGCCCAGGGAGGCGAAAGCTACGGTTAATGAGACCAGGAAATATCGCAACATGACGCGCTTTTTAGCATCCCTGAAGAGAAAATGCAATCCAGAGTAGCTCCTTATGAAGGACAAAAAAAGAACAGAGCAGATGTCAGTTGGCCATCCGCTCTGTCCGCGATCTGTGAAAAATTTCTTATTTAAGCTTCTTCAACTCACTTAGCAGCTCTTCGTAATCGGGTTCCTGGCCGAGTTCGTAAACTTTGGCAAAAGCGATCTTGCCGGCCTTGTCCACGATGAAGACGGAACGATCATTGATGCCAGGCAGGGGCTCTCCTAATCTCTGGATGCCGAATTTCTGTGCTGTGCCTCCGTGCGGCCAATAATCGCTGGCCAAAGGATAGTCAAGCCATCCGATACTTTTCTCCTGCCACGCGAGGTGAGAATAAATCGAGTCTGGGCTGATTCCCACGACCTGAGAAT
>JAICYU010000014.1 GCA_025934025.1 Terriglobales bacterium | reverse complement strand
TACGCGGATTACCTTGGCGCACTGCAACGCTATCGGGTGGAGTACCCGCGCGACCCGGGACTGCTGACCGTCTCGCATTTCATCATTAACTATCCGTTTGCGACGCGGCTGTATCCGGACTCGCTGGACGTGATTGAGCACGTGAAGCAGTGGGGCGAAGCGGTTATTCTATCGGATGGCGATGTTGTTTTCCAGCCGCTCAAGGTGGAACGCTCCGGGATCTATGAGTCGGTGGACGGGAAGGTGCTGATCTACATTCACAAAGAACAGGAGCTTGACGATGTAGCCCAGCGCTTTCCGGCAGATCATTACGTGCTGATTGATGACAAGCTGCGCATTCTGGCTGCGGTGAAAAAGATCTGGGGCCCGAAGGTCACAACCGTTTTTCCGCAGCAGGGGCACTATGCCAAGGACCCCAAAATACTGGCGGAGTTCCCTAAAGCCGACATCAGCATTTCCAGGATCGGGGACCTGCTCAGCTATCAGCTTACGGATTTCGCCGTCGGCGCCAGGCAGAGATAAAACGGCGGAAGAGAGCCGGTTCTGTAACCTTCCCGCAGAAATTCGGTATTCATCAGCGGGAACTTTTGCTCAGGTTGGACCGTATTTATGAGTGCCGCTGGTGAAGATCGGAAAAGCAAAAATCAGGGATAACCAGCGGCAGATTGCGAAGTCTAAGCGGATGCGGGCTGAATTACTACTGTCCGGTTTCGAACACAGGGGTTTCGGGAATGGACAAACCGGCCACAGGTAAAGGGTGCTTCACAACGGTTTTCCTTGGCAAATCAGTAGGTTAGGTTAGGTAAGGTTTTGGCAAGGCGGGTGCAAACTACTTAGTTGCAATGGATATCGTTCGCGACGCATCGTTTAAGAAGAAAAAGCGCAGGAACCAGATCGTCATCACCGTGGCCGCAGTGCTGGCGGTATTGGGAATCACCCTTGGCGTATCAAAACTGAAGCCGGCGGCCCCAAGCGTGGAGTGGGGAACCATCTGGCCAGACACCGTGAAACGCGGCTCAATGATGAGGCAAGTTCGAGGGCTTGGATCGCTGGTTCCCATACCAGAGGACGTGAGATTGATCCCGGCGGAGACCGATGTGAGAGTTGAGAGAGTCCTGGTGTTGCCCGGCACGCCGGTGAAACCCGATACCATCATCATGGAGCTTTCGAATCCTCAGGTGCAGCAGGAAGCTATCGCTGCCGACCTGGAGCTGAAATCCGCCGAAGCCGAATACCACAACACCAAAGCGAAGATTGACAGCGACCTGCTGAACCTGAAAGCGGAAGCCGCCACCGTGGAAGCCGACTACGATAACGCCAAGCGCGACTCCGATGCCAATAAAGAGCTGGTAAAGATTGGCGTGCTCTCCGATTCAGCATTGAAGACCTCGCTCGCCAAGTCGCGCGAGTTGGCTACGCGGCACCAGATCGAACAAGACCGGATTGCTGAGACCAGCAAAGCCGTGGAAACGCAGCTCGAAGTTCAGAAAGCCAACATTGACCAGAAGCGCGCCATGGCGGACTTGAAGCATCGCCAGCTTGATGCGCTCAAGGTCCGGGCCGGAATCAGCGGTGTCTTACAGGAACTGCCGGTACAGGTCGGCCAGCGCGCCCCTCAGGGAACGATTCTCGCCAAAGTGGTGCAGCCGGATCACCTGAAAGCCGAGCTGAAAATTCCTGAGACGCAGGCGAAAGACATCGTGATCGGCCAGCAGGCTGAGATTGATACCCACAACGGGATTGTCGCTGGGCAGGTCAGCCGCATTGACCCGGCGGTGCAGAACGGCACCGTCACGGTGGACGTGAAGCTCACCGAGCCTCCGCCCAAAGGTGCGCGACCGGACTTAAGCGTGGACGGAACGATTACGCTGGAGAAACTGGACAACGTGCTTTACGTTGGTCGGCCCGCGTTTGGCCAGGAGAAGCAGACCGTCGGGATGTTCAAGATTGATCCCGACGAAAAGGGAGCTACGCGCGTTCCCGTTGAGCTGGGCCGCAGTTCCGTCAACACCATTGAAGTTTTGCGCGGCTTGAAGGAAGGAGACAAGGTGATTCTTTCCGACATGTCGCGCTGGGACAACCAGGACCGCATTCGCCTGGAGCGATAAAAAGTTAAAAAACGATATCAAGGAGAGCAATAACGTGACGAATGGACAGACGCTGATCAACCTGGAGAACGTGACCAAAATTTTCTACACCGACGAAGTCGAAACGCACGCTCTTTCCGGCATCCACCTCGACATCAAGCGTGGCGAGTACGTCTCCATCGCCGGTCCTTCGGGATGCGGCAAATCAACTTTGCTCTCCATCATCGGTCTGCTCGACTCGCCCACCGACGGCTCTTACGTCCTCAACGGGCGGGCGGTGCAGGGCCTCGACTTCTCCGATCGCGCGCGCATTCGCAACCAGGAAATTGGCTTCATCTTCCAGAGCTTCAACCTGATCGGCGATCTCACAGTCTATGAAAATGTCGAGCTGCCGCTCACCTATCGTTCCATGTCCTCTCCGGAACGCAAGAAGCGCGTGCAGGAATCGCTCGAGAAAGTCGGCATGGCGCACCGCATGCGGCACTATCCTTCTCAACTCTCCGGCGGTCAGCAGCAGCGTGTTGCCGTCGCGCGCGCTCTGGGCGGATCGCCAAGCATCCTGCTGGCAGACGAGCCTACCGGAAACCTGGACTCGCGCAACGGTGAAGCCGTGATGGAACTCTTGCAGCAGTTGCACCGCGAAGGCGCCACCATCTGCATGGTCACGCACGATGCCCGCTTCGCCAAGCACGCCGAGCGCACCATCCATCTCTTCGACGGCAAAGTGGTCGAGGAGACTGAAGCAGCGCGCCAGGCAGAGATGGCGTAGAAGCGCAGCTCCTAGCTGTTTAGCCCTTAGCTCTTGGCCCTTGGCATTTAGGTTCAGAGGCACAGGTTCGTTTCGTATCAGCGTTCATCAGCGGTGAGGGTTTCCTGTCCGGCCACCGCAAGAGGTGAAGGCATGCACACTTTTTTCCAAGACATCCGCTTCGGTCTTCGTACTCTGCGCAAGGCGCCGGGCTTCACCATCATTGCTGTTTTCACACTGGCTCTCGGCATCGGCGCGAACACCGCGATCTTCAGCATCGTGAACGCGGTGCTGCTCAAGCCGCTGCCATTTCCCGAGCCCGACCGCCTGTTGTTCATGACCTCTGCCTTTTCCAATCAGAAGGACGTGAGCCGTCCGTTCGCCATTTCCTATCCTGATTTTCTTGATTGGCGCGCGACCGCAAAATCTTTTAGCGGGATGGCGGCGTATCACGGCGATAGCTTTACGCTTACTGGTCTCCCGCAACCGCTGCACGTCTTCGGCGTGACGGCTACTGGCGGCTTCTTCACCACCGTCGGCCAGCAGCCTTTTCTGGGGCGCGACTTTACTCGCGAAGAAGAAAAGCCGGGCACGCGCGTAGTCGTGTTGAGTCATCAACTGTGGGAATCGGCGTTTCATGGCGACCGCGGCATTATCGGTCGCGCCATCGCCATGGACAAGCAGAGTTACACCGTGATCGGCGTAATGCCGGCCGGGTATGTCTTTCCCATGGAAGGCGATGCGCCGCAGCTCTGGCGCAGTTCCGCTACAGATGCGGAGACAACGGATCCTAAAGACACGCCGATGACCGGCGAACGTGGCGCTCACTTTTTGCAAGGCGTAGCGCGGCTGAAGCCTGGCGTAGCGCTCGAAAGCGCGCGCGACGAGTTGAACCTGATCACGCGCAATCTCGCTGCGCAATATCCAGACAGCAATAAGAAATTCCCTTCGGCCACCGTAACTACCGAACTCGAGCACCTCGTCGGCAACAATCGCACGCAGCTCATGATCCTGCTGGTTTCGGTGGCGGTGGTTCTCTTCATCGCCTGCCTCAACGTCGCCAACCTTCTGCTGGTGCGTGCCAGCAAGCGCAATCGTGAAATCGCGGTGCGCGCGGCTCTAGGCGCTCGCCGCATCCGCGTGGTCCGGCAGATGCTCACGGAAAGTCTGGTTCTCGGACTCGCCGGCGCGCTGCTCGGCATTCCTCTGGCGTTCTGGGCAGTCAGAATGTTCATCAGTCTCAACGCCGCTCACATGCGGCGCATCGAGAGCGCAGGCCTTGACGGCACGGTGCTGGCTTTTACCGCCGGGATCGCGCTGCTCACCAGCATCCTCTTTGGCCTGGTTCCGGCCTTGCGCGCGTCAAGCCCGAATCTTACCGAGTTCATGAAGGAAGGCCGTGGGACCACGTCCAGCGCTTCGCACCAGCGGCTGCGCGGCGTGCTGGTGGTGGCGGAAACCACGCTCGGCCTGGCATTGCTTGTCGTCGCCGGACTTCTGTTGCGCAGCTTCCATCGAATTCTTTCCGTTGATCCCGGAATGAATTCCCACGACGTGCTCACGCTCACCTTCGACCTGCCGGACAAAAAGTACAACGAGCAGCAGCAGATCGAGTTTTACACCCAGCTTCAGCACCGTTTAGAAAACTTGCCCGGAGTGAGCTCCGTCGGAGCCGTCACGCCGCTTCCTCTCAGCGGTAGCGGGGCCATCATCACCTTTACGATTGAAGGCCGTCCCGTGCCAAAAGCTGACGAACCCTCGGCCGACATTAAGGTCACCACGCCAGACTACTTTCATACTCTGAACATTCCTCTGCTCAGTGGACGTGATTTCACGGAACGCGACGACGGCAAAGCTCCCGGGGTGGTCATCGTGAACCAGGCTTTCGCGGAGAAGTTTTTTCCCAACGAGAATGTGCTGGGCAAGCACATCACGCCCGGCGCCAGCAATCACGGCAAGCCGCAGCCGCGCGAGATTATCGGCGTTGTTGGAAATGTGAAGAGCCGCCGCCTCGACGTTGAAGACCGCCCTGAATACTACATTCCCGATACTCAGTTGAACTTCGGTTCCATGACCGTTTGCCTGCGCACCAGCGTGGAACCGCACAGCATTGCTTCGGCGGTTCGAAGCGTGGTCTCTTCCATGGATCCCGACTTGCCGATCTATGACATCAAGACCATGGACGAATACCTCGCCGCCACGCTGGTCACGCCGCGCTTCCAGGCCATGCTGCTTGAAGCGTTCGCCGGCCTCGCGCTATTGCTTACCGCCATCGGTCTTTACGGCGTCGTGTCATACGCCGTCGCCCAACGCACGCATGAGATCGGCGTGCGCATTACTCTGGGCGCGAGCCGCGGCAAAGTGATCGCCATGGTCCTCAAGTCCGGCTTTCAACTCACTGCCATCGGCATAGCTGCCGGCGTTGTGCTGGCGCTGATCGCGGGCCGCTTCCTGTCGTCGCTCAGCAGCGTCCTGTTTGGCATCAAGCCGACAGATGGTTTCACCTTCGGAGTCGTGGTTGCTGTCATGCTTCTGGTGTCGCTTCTGGCTTGCTATATCCCGGCCTGGCGCGCCTCCAAGGTGGATCCAATGATCGCACTGCGATACGAGTAACACTTGAAGACGGCTGTCCCATTCCGTCTGCTCTCGCGATAGCTGAACCTGCGGAAGCGAATCGCAAGCCACGGCAGCGGGTGCATGCCGCTCAATGTCGTGCGGTATCATTCTCCTGATCTGACTCAACGCCCACTAATCCATGCCAACCGACACTCCCAGAAACCCTGAGCAACGGCTCGACTCCTGGAAGGAGATCGCTTCCTACCTGAAACGCGACGTGCGTACGGTTCAGCGTTGGGAGCGGCGCGAAGGCCTGCCTGTCCATCGCCACCAGCATGACAAAATTGGCTCGGTCTATGCGTACGTAGGGGAACTCGCTCGATGGTTCGATGGGCGCCGGCATTCTCTTACGGCGCAGCAAGCGGAAAAGACCAAGCTCGCTATCTTGCCCTTTCGCGATCTCAGCGGCAGCGATGACCCCTATTTCACTGACGGCTTGACCGAGGAAATGATTACTGAAGCCACGCGTCTCCAGTCCGCGGGGCTGAGCGTTTTAGCCCGCCAGACTGCGGCGGAGTACGACGAAAGCACGGCCTCGCTTGCCCAGATGAAAACTCGCCTTGGCGTGGACTACGTTCTTCAAGGCAGGATTCGACGCGCCGGCAACCGTGTGCGCATCACCGCCCAGCTCAACGAAATTCAGGACCATACGCAGCTCTGGGCCAACACTTACGAGCGCGATCTGGAGGACGTGCTCGGAGTGCAAGCGGAAATCGCACAGGCCATTGCTCATGAGATCGGACTGGCGCTCAATCTCAAAGAGAAAGACCGTCTGCGCGAGTTGCAGCAGGGCAAAGCACGCGTGGAGCCCGCAGCCTATGACGCATACCTCAAAGGCCGTTACTATCTGCACCAGATGTCGCCTGCCGCGATCGAGAAAAGCGCTGAAGAATTTGAGCGCGCGGTGACCCTGGATCCCTCGCATGCACCTTCACATGCCGCGCTGGCCAGCGCCACTGCGCTGCTGGCAATTGCGCCGTTCGATCTAAAGCCGCCCCGCGAAGCGATGCCCAAAGCAGAAGCCGCCGCGCGCAAAGCGCTGGAGTTGGATCCCTCGTTGGCCGAAGCGCACACCGCGCTGGCGCTGGTCCAGCATCACTACCACTGGAACTGGAGCCAGGCGGAAGTCGAGTACCGCCGATCGCTCGAGTTGAATCCCAGCCACGCCGCCACGCACCTGTGGTACTCGTGGTTGCTGCGGGCCTTACGCCGGCAGACGGAAGCTCTGGCGGAGATTAATCGCACCATGCAGATCGCGCAGGAAACCGATCCGCGCCGGCTAGTTGCAGTCCATGCCACGCGCGCGCAGGCTTACTATTTTGGCCGCGAGTTCGAGCGCGCGCTGGCCGAAGGAGAAAAGGGACTGCAACTCGATTCCGGTCATTTCATGCTGCGTTACATTCAGGGCCGGTCCTGCATCCGTCTGGGCCAGACCGAGAAGGCGATCATGCACTTCAAGGCCGCCAGTTCCGCTCCGGGAGAGATTCCGCTGGTTGATGCTGCCTTGGGGCTTGCCTATGCGGTGATCGGCGACAAAGAGCAGACAAGAAAAATTTCCAAAGCGTTCCAGAATACACTCGCAACACGATATATTCCTCCCACTTACTTTGGCATGCTTTACGCCGGACTGGGGGACCGGACCCGCGCTCTCATGTGGCTGGAGAAGGCCCTGGCCGAGCGCGCCGACGGCCTCACCTGGCTTGCTGTTGAACCCATGCTGGATGACATGCGCGATGACCCCCGATTTCAGGAACTCCTGCGCAGAATCGGACTGCCAACGTGAGATCAGCCGTGCCCGCTTACCCTCTCCGCTGCCGCGCGACTTCGTACATCACAATCGCGCCGGCCACCGAGACGTTCAGCGACGGCACTTTGCCGGCCATGGGAATTGAAACCAGAAAATCGCATTTCTTCCTGATCTGCTCGTGCAGCCCGTGGCCCTCGGCGCCCAGCACCACAGCGCAATCTATCTTGTAATCAATCTGGTCGTAGCGCTTGTCGCCGCGCTCGTCCAGCCCCACGGTCCAGATGTTGCGCGCCTTCAAGTCTTCAATCGTGCGGCTGATGTTCGTGACCTTCGCAATCGGCAGATATTCCGATGCGCCTGCCGAGGCCTTCACCACTGTCGCTGTTACGCCGACAGCGCGCCGCTCAGGAATAATGATTCCGTCCGCGCCGGCGCCTTCGGCCGTGCGGATGATCGCGCCCAGGTTGTGCGGGTCTTCCACGCCATCGATAACAACGATGAACGCATGCTGCCCACGGCGATGCTCCAGCAGATCGTCCACGCTGCCGTACTGCTTTTCCGCTGTGACCGCCACAACTCCCTGATGGCTGGCAGTCTTCGCCAGCCGCGTGAGCTGGTCGCGAGGAACGGTTCTCACCGCGACCCCCGCCGCGCGGCAGAGCTCAACGATGTGCTGAATGCGCTTGTCGCCGCGACCCGGAGCGACGCCAACATATTCAAAACCACGGCCACGCGCCGCCAGCGCCTCCTCGACCGCGTGAATGCCAAAGATCACTTGCATGCGCTTTACAATACATCGTTGCCACGCAAACCGAAATCGCCGCCGGTTGTCCTCTCCATCGCAGGCTATGATCCTTCGTCCGGAGCGGGAATCACCGCCGATATCAAGACCATCGCAGTCCACGGCTGCTATGGGATCTCCTGCATCACGGCGCTTACGGTGCAGTCCACGCGCGGAGTGCGTCGCGTCCAGCCAGTTGCAGCGCGAACGATCACCCAGACGCTGACAGAACTGGCGTCTGACTTCAGCATTGCTGCCGTCAAGATTGGAATGCTGGGTTCGCTCGAAGCCGCGCGCGTGGTAAGCGCATTTCTTGAGCGCAACCTGCGCGTTCCCATTGTGCTCGATCCGATCGTGCGCTCGTCTTCGGGCGCAGAACTGATTTCAAAACCCGGGCTCGGCTTCGTCCGCCGCAACCTGCTACGGCTGGCGACGGTCATCACGCCGAACCTCGACGAAGCCGCGACGCTCGCCGGTTTCTCCGTGCGGACCAGGGAGGACATGCAGTCAGCCGCAGAAGCCCTCCACGCGATGGGCGCGCGCGCCGTGATCATCACCGGCGGACATCTCAATCCGCCGGTGGACCTGCTGAGCTTCGGAAAGCGCACATTGTGGTTGCGCGGCAGGCACATCAAGACTCGCTCCACTCATGGAACCGGATGCGCCTTCTCAACCTCGTTGGCTTGCAATCTTGCGCTAGGCAAGAACATGGAAGCCGCTGCGCGCGCCGCGAAAGAATTTGTGGAACAGGCCCTGCGGTCGGCGCCGAATGTAGGGAAGGGAACGGGGCCGGTAATCTAGAGAGCTTGATTCACCGCACAGTACGTAACCGCTTTTCAAGGGCAATTTCCATTTTGCGTCCTTTGCGCTCTTAGCGGTGAATTTAATCACTCCGGCGGCCGCTTCTTCAGCTCCGGAGGTTTCTGCGGCTGGTCCGATTGCGGCGATGCCTGCTCTTCCTGCTGGTCCTGCTGCTGCGGCGGGTTTGCCTGAGGCGTGGTGCTCGACTTCGGCTTGGCCTTGTCAATCACGACGCGATTGTCACGCGTGTGCAGCGCGGGCGGTGTACCGGCACGGCGGCGCGATTCCGCTACGGACGCCATATTCGCTTCCACCAGCGCGGTGCTTTGTCCGGCTACCTGGCCCACTGCGCGTCCTTCTACTTCAGGGCGGGTTGAAACCGCCACACGCGCGTTCGATCGCCGTGCGCCCTCCGCCTGCTCATAGTAGGACTGCGCCGTCTCCTTGTCGCCTTCAAGCTCAGACAAAAATCCCATATTGTTAATGGTGAACGCATTTCGCGGATCGAGCTTGTAGGCCTTCTCAAAGTCGTTACGCGCGGTCTTATGATCGTTGCGATTCATCGCTGAAACGCCGCGCAGGTTCAGCCGGGCCACCTGGTCTTGCACATTGCTCGCCCGGGCGAACTCTTTGCGCGCTTTGCCTGCGTTCTCAGCCGCTACTTCGCTGATCGGGCGTCCACGCCACTCCTTGTTATAGGTCACCACCACCGGCTCGCGCGAACCCGTGGCCGCAGACTGCGTATACGAGCGAATGGCATCTTCCAACTCGCCTTCCTTCTCCTTGGCAAATCCCATATTGTTCAGGGTGAACGGATTGTTCGGCTCGATCTTGAGCGCGTCTTGCAGCATCAAGTCGGCTTCCGGCGCGCGGTCCTGATTCAGCAGGCGAAGCGCCTCGCTGTTCAGCTCATTCACTTTCATCGCGCCTTCCGCCGTGTTGCCGGCAATTTTGGCCACTGTCTTGCCCTGCAATGCCGGCTCGGTGGATTTGTCCACCACCGCGTCAGAAGTGTTGGCCCGCGCCTGATCGTAATAACGCTGCGCGCGATCAATGTCGCCTTCCACTTCGGCCACGTAGCCCAGGTTATTGAGCGTGAACGGATCATTCGGATCAATGAGGTAAGCGCGATAGAAAAGCCGCTTGGCTTTGTCAATCTGGTGCTTTTCCAGCGCGGTCACGCCGTCGCGATTCAGCTTCTGCACCGGCGTATATCTGCTCTTCTTGGGTAAGGGTAGGCGCAGTTGCTGCGCATTCGTCTGCACCGTAACGCAGGAGAATGCGAAGAGAAGCACCGTTATGATTCGCAGGCGCATGTTCTGGGGAACCTCAAAAGCAGTAGCTCTGCCTGATCTTTGGATGGCCATGATGGCTGTTCAGGTTGGACTCGTTCAGCCCACGCAATCAGGAATAAACAGCCACGCCAGAAACTGGTTGGATGCAGGAACCGAGTCTTGCCACGGAGCCATTTATGTTGGAACGCGGGCACTCCTGCCCGCGACAATGCCGAAAACCTCTTCGCGGGCAGGAGTGCCCGCGTTCCAACCGGGTTTTCAGTAATTCAAATTGAAGTTCAGCACGTTCCAGTAAAGCGTGAACCACAGGAAGCCGAGGCAGGCCAGCACCACCACGAAGTTCCAGATTTTGGCGAACCACCAGGCATTGCGGTCGCGCCAGGAGCGCAGGCAGGCGATGATCACCAGTATTGTCCCCAGTCCGCCGAGCGCGCCGACCACCTGAATCATATGGATGCGCAGGTCCGTCTTCTCGCTCAGCACCCCCGGGCTGTCCGACGAGAGCACGAGCGCCAGCGCGGCCACAAAGATAAGGTCCAGCGCGCAGACCAGGCGAATCCACAGCCGCCCCTGCTGCGTTCCCGGCTCAATTTCCAGCCGATGATGATAGTGTCTTCGCACGAACGCGCCCACCGGCCAGAGAACCAGCGTGAGCCCCATAATGGCCAGCGAGCAGACGATAATGGTTTGGTTGAACAGGCCGTTGTCGGCCAGAGTGGCGCGCTGGTACACCACAGCCGGGAAGCTGGGAACAAGCTGCAGCCGGCCGTGATCGTCGCGGCGGAAGGCCAGCAAGTCCTGCCCGTTTACGGCGCGATAAAGAAGAGGACCAATCTCCTGCCAGTTTTTCAGCTCGCCGTTGAAGTCCTTGAGCGGCTCCACTTTGATTTTGCCTTCCGACTGCTGCGTCACCACCACCTGGTCAAGCATGTTGGCAACTCTTAGCAGGTTGGTTTCTGAGCGGCGGCTGGAGATGTAATGCCCGGCGACGCTGCTTGCGTCCTGCGCGGCGGTGGCGGGCGCTTGCGCGGCGGGCGGCTCATAAGGAAAGTAGCGGTCCAGAAAGTGGTTCCAGAGAGCGGTGCGAGGGCTGATGTCGCCTTTGCCGGCGCTGTTGTAGGAGACGAAGAATCCCAAGTTCGAGTCCGGCACCAGATGGAGATCGCTGTGAAAGTAGATGGTATCTCCGCCATGCCCGATGATGCGATGCCCGTTGCGCGACTCTTCATAGAAGCCCAGGCACATGCCATCCAACGCGGGGACCAGCCCGAACTGCCGCGAGTGCATCAGGCGCGCGGTTTCCGGGCGGAGAATCTGAACGTTCTGGTAGGTTCCGTCCTGAAGATGCGCGATCATGAAGTGCGCGAGATCGTCAGCCGTAGCGGAAAGAGCGCCCGCCGGAGCTTCTTCAATGATCTCGAACGGCTTCGGCTTGCCGCTGCCGAGATCGTAGCCGTTGGACATCAGCGGCTTCAGTTCAGCGGGCAGCGGCTGCCTGAAAGTCGAGTGCTCCATGCCCAGCGGCTTGAAGATGTTTTCTTCCACATACTCATTGAACGGCTTGCCTGAGACTCGCTGCACAATGTAGCCGGCCAGCGCTGCGCCGTAGTTGGAGTAAGCAGGAGTTGTGCCCGGCGGAAAGATGCGCGCAGGCATGTGTCGCACCAGATGCTCGCGCAGCGTGGCAATGGGCGCGCCTTCCGCGTTGATCAGGTCTTTGATCTGCTCTTCAAATCCCGGTGTGTGCGTCATCAGATGGCGCAACGTGATCGGCTGCGGAAACGTGGCGGGAATTTTGAAGTCGAGATATGCGTTGATGTCTTTATCCAGATCGAGCTTGCCCTGCTCCACCAACTGCATTACAGCGGTCCAGGTAAAGAGCTTGGAGATGGAGCCAGGGCGAAACAGCGTAGCGTCCACGCTGACCGGAGTTTTCTTCTCCACGTCGCTATAGCCATAACCTTTGGCGGCGAGCACGTGACCGTCTTTCACCACCAGCACCACGGCTCCAGCGATGTTCTCTCGCGCCAATTGCATAGGAAGGAAACCATCAAGAAAAGCTTCAACATCCGGCGCGGTCATCTCGTGCCGAGGCTGCGGGATAGTCGCTTCAGCGGGCGCAGGCTTTTGCGGAGACGGCGGCGCCGGCTTGGGTCTTTGCGCGTGCCCAGAGAGCGAAGCAAGCAGAACTGCAATGATGATGCCGCGGAGGAATGAGGCAGCGGTTTTCGTCATGATGAGGTGTAAGGAAAAAGAGACCGGAAAGAATATCACGAGGGAGGTTCACCGCAGAGGACGCAGAGGGCGCAGAGGAAAGACGGCAAAAGACGAAAAGTCTGATCGCTGATTACATTTGATTTCACTGTTTGCCGCAGATCGGCGGCACGAAACTATCGTTCCACCAGTTCGGCCTTTTCCGTCACGTGGAGAGTTTTGGCCTTGGCGCCGCGGCCGGTGAGGCGCGTCCAGTAATCGTTGATGTGGCTCTGCACGCGGTCGAGGTAAACGTAATAGACGGGCGTGATGTAGAGCGTGACCATCTGGGAGAAGATGAGGCCGCCGACCACGGCCAGTCCCAGACCCCGACGAGCGCCCGCCCCGGCACCGAAGCCAATTGCAATGGGCAGAGTCCCCATGAGGGCCGCCATGGTGGTCATCATGATGGGGCGGAAGCGCACCAACGCGCCCTGGTAGATGGATTCTTCAGGACTCTCGCCGCGGGTGCGTTCGTTCTCCAGCGCGAAGTCAATCATCATGATGGCATTTTTCTTCACAATGCCGATCAGCATGATGATCCCGACAAACGAATACAGGTTGAGCTCTTCATGGAACACCAGAAGAGTGGCCAGCGCGCCCACCGCTGCCGAAGGCAAGCCGGAAAGGATGGTGAGGGGATGGATGAAGCTCTCGTACAAAATTCCCAGCACGATGTAGATGACCGCGATGGCGGCAAGCAGAAGGAAGCCGAGTCCGGCGAACGATTGCTGGAAAGCCTGGGCGGTCCCCTGGAAGCTGCGCTGGACGGTTGCGGGCAAGGTTTTTTCCGCAACTTGCTCGACGGCTTTGGTCGCATCGCCGAGGGCAACGCCATCTTTCAGGTTGAAGCTTAGCGTGACGGCCGGCAGTTGGCCGAGGTGGTTGACGGTGAGCGGTCCCATGCTGGGCACAACGTTGGCGACGGTCGAGAGCGGGATGAGCTTGCCATCGTCAGCCCGCACGTAAAGCGTGGAGAGCGTTTGCGGGTTGTTGCGGTATTCCGGCGACAGCTCAAGGATAACGTAATACTCGTTGTTGGGCGTGTAGATGGTGCTGACCTGGCGCTGGCTGAAAGCGGAGTAGAGAGCGTCAGAAACCTGCTGCGCCGTCAGGCCGAGCGTGTAAGCCTTATTGCGATCCACCTTCAAGGTGAGTTGCGGATTATGGACCTGCAAATCGGTGTTGACGTCGCGCAGCATCGGGAGCTTGCGCAGTTCGGCCTGCATCTTGGGCGCGTCGGCGTAGAGCTCGGCGGTATCGGGAGACTGGAGTGTGTACTGATATTGAGCGTTGGTGAGGTGGCCTCCAACATTGATAGTGGGCGGCACCTGCATGAAGACCATCACGCCCTGCACCTGAGCCAGCTTGGGCCGCAGCTCGGCGATAAGATCATTGGCGCTGATGTGATTTGGGCGGTCTTTCACTTCCTTCAGGTGAAAGAAGACGCGACCCTGGTTAACGGGAGTGCCGTACGACGCCATGGTGTAGAGCACGGCAGGATCGTTTTCGACGATGGCGGCGATCTGCTGGACCTTCTGGCCCATTTCGTCAAAGCCGATGCCCTCGGGCGCCTGAATGAATCCGAACACCAGCCCTTCATCTTCGTTAGGAATGAAGCCGGTTTTGGAGATCATGAACAGAAAAACGGTGAGAGCGATGACGCCGAAGCTCAGCATCAGGGTGACGAACTTCCACTTGAGCGCGCCCTTGAGCGTCCAATCATAGAAGTGGAGCATGCCATCGAAAACTCGCTCGGAAGCGATGTAGAGCCTGCCATGCTTGGTTTCAGAAGGCGCACGCAGAAAGCGGCTGCTCAGCATGGGCGTGAGCGTGAGCGAGACCAAGCCGGAAACGAGAATGGCCGCCATAATTACCACAGCAAACTCGTGCAGCAACCGGCCGACGATCCCGCCCATAAAGAGAATCGGGATGAACACGGCCGTGAGAGAAAGCGTCATGGAAAGAACGGTGAAACCGATTTCGCTGGCGCCATCGAATGCGGCCTGCATCGGCTTCTTGCCCATTTCCATGTGACGGACGATGTTCTCCAGCATCACGATGGCATCGTCGACAACAAAGCCCACGGACAACGTGAGCGACATGAGCGAGAGATTGTCCACCGTGTAGCCGAGCACATACATCACCATGAACGTCCCGATGATGGACATGGGCAGCGCAAGGCTGGGAATGATGGTGGCGGAAATGTTGCGCAGGAACAGGAAAATGACCATCACGACGAGCGCGATGGTCAAGAGCAGCGTGAACTTTACGTCGTCAACGCTCTGGCGAATCGATACCGAGCGATCGTAGAGCGTTTGCACCGTAATCGCCGTTGGGATCTGCCCCTTCAGGCGCGGCATCAAGTTGTTGATCGCGTTCACGATCTCGATGGTGTTGGTGCCGGGCTGCTTCTGAACGGCAAGAACGATCGCGCGCTGGCTGTTGAACCAGCTTTTGGAGTATTCGTCCTGCACGCCGTCAGAGACGTTGGCGACCTGGTCGAGATGAACTGGAGCGCCATTGCGATAGGCGACGATCAGCGGGCGGAACTGGTCAGCGTTGGTAAGCTGCCCGTTCGATTGCAGAGTGTAGGTCTTGTCAGGCGCGTAAATACTTCCGACGGGAAGATTGGTGTTGCCGCTCTGGATGGCATTGGCAAGATCGTTGATTCCGATCTGCATGGAAGCGAGCTTGTTGGGATCGGCATCAACGCGGACCGCGTACTTGGCAGCGCCGAACACCTGCACCTGCGCCACGCCCTGAATCATGGAGAGCTGCTGGCCGATGGTGGTTTCGGCGGCCTCGTCCACAGAGTAGATGGGCAACGTGGTGGAGCTGAGCGCGATGTAAAGAATGGGTGAATCGGCCGGGTTTACCTTCTTGAACGTGGGCGGCGTGGGCAGGTTGGGCGGAAGCTGTCCGCCGGCCGCGGCGATGGCGGATTGCACGTCAACGGCAGCGCCATCGAGATTGCGCGAGAGATCGAACTGGATGGTGATGCTGGTGGAGCCCAGTTGGCTCGTGGAAGTCATCTGGCTGATGCCGGCGATGGTGGTGAACTGCTTTTCCAGCGGCGTCGCGACGGAAGATGCCATCGTCTCCGGGCTGGCGCCGGGAAGCGACGCGTTCACCTGGATAGTAGGAAAGTCCACATTGGGCAGATCGCTGACCGGCAGCACGCGGTAAGCAAAGATGCCGAAGATGACAATCGCCGCCATGACCAACGTGGTCATGATGGGGCGGCGGATGAATAGTCCGGTCATTGCGGCTCTCCAGCAGCTTCGGTGGATTGCTTTGCCTGCGCACTATTTCCAGATGCCTGGGAAGCAGGAATGGTGCGCGTAATGCTCACTTTGTTGTTGGGGACCACGCGAACCTGGCCATCCACGATCACGCGATCACCGGCAGCGATGCCGCTCTGAATCACGGCGAGCTGGCCGTAGTTGCGGGGCGAGTTCACCGGCTTGATCACCGCGGTCCCATCCGGCTGGACAACATAAACATATTTGCCTTGCTGTCCGGTCTGCACGGCGGTTGAAGGAACAACAACTGCGTGAGGGTCGGTACCAAGCACAAGGCGCACGTTCAAGTATTCGCCCGGCCAGAGCATGCGTTTGTGGTTGGGAAATGTGGCCATCAGCTTGATGCTGCCGGTGGTTGCGTCCACGGCGTTGTCAATGAAAGTAAGGGTTCCAATTTCCGGCTTGGGCGCGTTAGGAGGAAAAGCGCTGACCTTGAAATGAGTGTCGCCTTTAGCACGTAGCGTCGTCAGATCAGACTCGGGAATATTGAAGGAGACGTAAATGGGCTCGATTTCGTTGAGCGTAGTTAGCGGATTGGTATCGTTGGCTTTCACCAGGTTTCCCAGATTCACCAGGATCGCGCCGGCGCGCGCGTTGATGGGCGCTTTGATATCGGTGTATCCAAGGTTAACTCGCGCGGTTTCGACGGCTGCTTTGTCTGCCTGTACGGCGGCGGCGCTGGCCTGCGCTTGAGCATCGCTGGTCTGGACGTCCTGAAGCGCGAGAACGCCTTGCTTGAGCAGGGAATTGGCGCGAGCAGCCAATGCCTTGTTGTTGGCCGCAGTCGCTTCATCTTGCGCCAGCTTGCCCAGCGCCTGGTCCAGAGCAGCTTGGAACGGCCGCTTGTCCAACACAAAAAGAACCTGGCCGGCGCGGACGTCCTGCCCTTGCTGGAGTTCCACGCGGTCAATCTGGCCGTCCACCATGGATTTCACCTGGACGGCGCGATAGGGCTGTGCGTTTCCGATGGCGTCAATCTCAATCGGGACGGCCTGCTGGGCTGCGACGGCGATAGTTACCGGAGGGCCTTCGTTGGCGGAGACGGTGGTTTGCTGCTTCTGGCCGCAGCCCACGAGAATCAGCAAAGAAAGTACTGATAGGTTGGCAATGATCAAACGCATTCGTTGGTGTTGTCTCCGCTCGAGTTCTGGCCGCCCGGAGCCCGGGAAGCGACACTATATCTATGGTAAGCGATGTTCCGGCAAATGTACCGCTAGCAGCCTTGCTACTAGACTTGGATGGAGAATGGCTATCCCAAAGTTTCAATTATCACGGTTAGAAAGGTTCATTTCCGATTAAGACAAATGACGATTTGTAAAGAGAGATTAAGAGCTTTTCGGGGGCGAGCATTCAGGCCGGGTATTCGCGGTGTGCGCAGACACAAAACCGCTGGTGTACTAGAGAGTTCGGCGGTGGTGATGGCGGGCGCTGAGATCGCGGCGAAGCAGGCGAATGGCTGCCTTATCGTTTTGCACACGCACGCGGTCCTGGCGGAGTTGAGCTCGCGGCGCTCGGTTGCGCCGGTCGAAGTTGAGACGGCTCTGGTCCTGTTGCAGCCGCCATTGATATTGCTCAAGCTGCCGCTCATCGGAATGGACGTCATGCTCGGCAACAGCTTGCGCCAGAAGAACCGGGCTGAACGCCAGGAATCCGGAAAGCACAACCAAGAGGCCTTTTTGCATGGGCGTCCTCCAGACCAGAGTAGCTGCACGGTTGTAACACAGTTTCCGGCCAAAATTACAAAGTTTTCTTGCTGCCGGCATCGTCCGCTGGCTCATTTTGAGAGGACAACAAGCCTCTCCAGGCAAGTCGTGGGCTGGCGTACAACTCAAGAATCCGGCGAGTGATCCATTCCAACGAGACCGCAGTCCGCATCTGCGCACGAGTTAAGATAGTTTCTGGGTATAAGAAAGGAACCCCGTGTTCGAGTTTCATGTCTCGCGCGCCGCGCGTGACCGTTATGGATTCGACGACTCGCTTTTCTCGCTGACCGGCAATGTGGTTTTCGCTAACCTGGCCGCGAGCCGGGAGTTTGCCCATCGCATGAACCGGGCCAGAGATGTGGAGCGGCATCCGGAAAAAACTGTGCCGCCCGGCGCCTTGAACGCGATGGGCCTGATTGACGAAGCCCTGCATGCCATAGCGGCGCAGTATCGTCGCGCCAATTCGGGAGTGATGAAAGATGCGCTGCGCTGGGCCGCCTCGCGCCTGGGCGAGAGCACTCTGGAGCGCACCCTGCTGACATTTGTCGAGCACTTTCCTCCGCTTGATGTCTATCGCCAACGCGTGCACTCGGCACAATGGCTTGCCGGGAATAGTGACGGAATTCCGAACCGGGAGATCGCTCTCGAAGAAATGCTGCTGCTCTGGATGGCAAATGGGAATCCCGCATTTCAGGATTTCAAAGAGCTGTTCGACGATGCGCCGCTTTCCCGTGGTGCGGCGTATCCGCAGCTCACCGGAGAGATGCCGCAGTTTTTTTCCAGCCTTCCCGGCTTCGGTCCGGGGAATAGAACGTTGATTGATCTGCTGCGAGCTCCCGCGCTGGCGTCGCCCGATTCGCTTGAAGGCCAGCTTGCTTTTATTCGCGACAACTGGACATCGCACCTGGGTGATCTCTTCCGCAAGATGCTCACCGCCATGGACGTGCTCAAGGAAGAGCAAATGGCCGTCTGGATGCGCTTCAATCCGCCAGCGAAACACTTCGGCGGAGCACAGCAGCATGGTGACTCCAGCGCCGCTGCCATACCGCATTTCGCTCGCACGGAGCAGGAGTATGAACGCTTCAGTCCCGATCTGGACTGGATGCCGCGCACGGTGATGATGGCCAAGAGCGTGTACGTCTGGCTGGATCAACTGGCAAAAAGTTACAAGCGCGAGGTCCGGCGGCTGGACCAGGTACCAGATGAAGAACTTGATCTGCTGGCGCGGCGCGGTTTCAACGGGCTCTGGCTCATTGGTGTATGGGAACGCAGCAAGGCGTCGCAACGCATCAAGCAGATGTGCGGCAATCCAGAAGCGGCAGCTTCGGCATATTCTCTGCAGGACTATGCCATCGCCAGCGATCTCGGCGGCGAAGAGTCCTATCGCAGTTTGCGCGACCGCGCCTGGACGCGGGGAATCCGCCTGGCCAGCGACATGGTTCCCAATCACATGGGCATTGATTCACGCTGGATGATCGAACATCCGGAGTGGTTCATCTCGCTCCCGTACGCGCCCTTTCCGGCATA
The DNA here is from genome assembly GCA_025934025.1 of Terriglobales bacterium. Taxonomy (GTDB): domain Bacteria; phylum Acidobacteriota; class Terriglobia; order Terriglobales; family Acidobacteriaceae; genus Angelobacter. The sequence continues at coordinate 15,689 of JAICYU010000014.1, read as the reverse complement.
TTCCTTCAACGGCCCTGACGTGGCCGGCGACGGGCGCGTAGAAGTAAAGATTGAAGACCACTACTTCAACCGCACTGATGCGGCGGTCGTGTTTCAGCGGCGCGATCGCTGGAGCGGCGACATCTGCTACATCTATCACGGCAACGACGGCACCAGCTTTCCGTGGAATGACACCGCGCAACTCAACTACCTGAAGGCGGAAGTGCGTGAGGCGGTGATCCAGACGATTCTGCACGTGGCCCGCATGTTTCCCATCATCCGCTTCGATGCGGCCATGACTCTCGCCAAACGTCATTATCAGCGGCTGTGGTTTCCTGAGCCTGGGACCGGAGGCGCGATACCTTCACGCGCGGAGCACGGACTCACCAAGCAGCAGTTCGATGCTGCCATGCCGATTGAGTTCTGGCGTGAGGTGGTGGATCGAGTCGCGGCGGAAGCGCCCAACACGCTGCTTCTGGCCGAAGCTTTCTGGCTGATGGAAGGCTATTTTGTGCGCACGCTGGGCATGCATCGCGTGTACAACAGCGCATTTATGAACATGCTGCGCGACGAGGAGAACGCGAACTACCGCAGCGTAATCAAGAACACGCTCAACTTCGACCCCGAAATCCTCAAGCGTTACGTGAACTTCATGAACAATCCTGATGAGCGCACGGCGGTGGACCAGTTCGGCAGAGGTGACAAATACTTCGGCGTCTGCACCGTGATGGCCACGCTCCCAGGCCTGCCGATGTTCGGCCACGGACAGATCGAAGGCTATACCGAGCGCTATGGGATGGAGTACCGCCGCGCCTACCATGATGAGCAGCCCGACTCATGGCTGGTGGCACGCCATGAGCGCCAGATTTCGCCTCTGCTGCACCGGCGCCACGTCTTTGCCGAAGTAAAAGATTTTCTGCTCTACGATTTCTTCACTGACCACGGCTCAGTGAACGAAGACGTCTTTGCCTACTCCAACCGCAGCGGTGATGATCGCGCACTGGTGGTCTTTAACAACCGCTATTCCAGCACGCGCGGGTGGGTGCGCGTGTCATCGGCCTATGCGGAAAAGACTTTCAGCGGCGGACGCCATCTGCGGCAGCGCACACTGGGTGAGTCGTTCGGCTTTTCGCATGACGGCCAAATGTACGCCGCCTGTCGCGATGCCATCACCGGGCTTGAGTTTCTTCATCGCGCGCATGACCTGGCGGAGAAGGGAATCAACCTTGAACTCCATGCTTACCAGTGCCATGTGTTTCTGGATTGGCGCGACCTGCGCGAGGACGCGGCTCATCCGTGGGGACAGCTTTGCGACATGCTGTCCGGCGGAGGCGTTTCCAGCCTGGAAGATGAATTGCGCAATCTACGGCTTCGTCCTGTCTGCGGTGCTCTTAGTCAATTGATCAGCAAGGAAGCGTCCGAAGCAATGGCAGCTTGCGCCGCCGTGAAAGATGCTGCTCCACGTAAGGAGCAGGCGATAGCGGCAAAGCAACTGGTAACCGGACGCGGCTACCAACTGTTGGAGCAGTTCGATTCTTACTTGAGCGCGTCAATGCCCGGAGGCGGAGTTCGTCCCGTACAGGCGGCGCACCGCCAGTTCGTTGCCAGAGTTGACGCGGCGCTGGAATTGCAAAACTCGTATCGCTGGCCGGCCAGTTCTGGCGCCGTGATCCCTGTTGCAGCGGAAAATCCCGAGGCCGCTTGGAGCGCCATTCTTTCGTGGAGCGCACTGGAAGCCATGGGAGCGCTGCTCAAGCCGGCTCATACCGATGTTTCCGCCGTACAGGTGTTCGATGATTTGCGTTTGCGGAGCACGATGGCGGATTCGTTTGCCTCATGCGGACTCGAAGGAGAAGAGACGTGGCGGGCGGCAGCGCGCATCCGCGCTTCTTTTGCTCACGCTTCCCGCAGCAGCGCGCCTTATAGCTGGATTCCCGATCCTGATGTGGCATGGGTCATCGGAGTACACCAGCACGAAGGCGCGACCTTCGTAAACCAGGAGCAGTTTGAAAAGCTGCTGTGGTGGATGGCCTTGCGCGATCTGCTGGAGGCCGGCGCAGAAGAAATTCTTGAGATCCAACACCAGATCAGCAGGCGCATGGAGACGCTTGAACAGGCCGGTTTCCGGGTGGAGGCGCTCGAAGATTCGCTTACAACGATGTCTGATGAAGAGAAGCTCCCCGTAAAAAAATAGCACCGCGGGCTTTATTGCACTTGCCGGCTGGGCTTTTTCGGCTTGCTCCTTACGATGCGCGATTTCACCATCTCTTTGATCAGCGCAGATGGAACCGGCTGTCCGCTCGGAAACTGAATGGTGCCTTTGGAAGTGGCGAAATCCTTAAGCTGCTCCTTGAACTCCTGGAGAACCGCTGCAGTAGGGAAGAGGCTGCAATGGTCAGCGAACGCGCCATACCACACCAGCACTCTTCCGTGCTTAAACGCGGGCATGCGATAGCTGATGATCTCCGCGGTTTCCGGCGGCACCACCGCGCGGATCGCGCGGCGAATCTCTTCCATCGTGCTGCGGGCAGGTTCCGGAACTCGCGCAAGGTAATGCTCCACGCTTTTCGGAACATTGGGTGGCTTGGCCGGGGCGACGCGCTTCCGAGTTTTTTTTCTCCTCATGCGCGCGATGCTACAAGAAATCGGAGCCGCAAGTCCATGCCACCCCTCAGATTCAAGAACTGATGCTTACTTTACAGTCGCGGTGAACACCTCTTCCATGGCCAGGCCGGTCCTGCATCCCGGGGCAAGCGCTTGCTGCTCCCGGCTGTCTGTCCAGACGGGATGGGAGATGCCATTGAAGGATGCCAGGCCCTCATAGTCTCCTTGCTGGTTACCGTAATCAATGGCGTCGCAGGGAAACACGCCATTGCAGTCGTGCTCGTTGGAACTGTCGCTGCTCACTCTCAGATTGGGTGAAAGCCAGCTTGTGCCGCCGTTCTGCGATTGGCTGAAAAAGGTGTCGGTCATGAATCGCGACCCCGTAGTGTCATTGCGCGTGTCGTAGAAAGAGACGTTCACATCGCCGGTAGCGGAATCAACCGCCATCCAGTGATTGAAGCGGTCTACGGGAAACGAAAGCGCGTCAGTGACGGCGATCTTCGGGGACCAGGTGTTGCCTTGGTCATCAGAGAACGCCGAGAAAACATCGGTAGTTCCGGCGGAGGTCAGGTCCATCCAGGAGCAGTAAATGCGTCCGCGGTGAGGGCCGGAGGAACGGTCCGCATCGCACGAAGGATAGACCAAGGCTCTGCGGAAGGACTCCGCTGGAACGCCGACATCGAACACTGCTGTTTTCGTGGAAACAATCGCCGGACGTACCCAGGTGGCGCCGCCGTCGCTCGATCTTGCGAACGCGATGACATTATTGGCAAAGTCATTCCACGCTACGTACACCGTGCCGTCGGGGCCAGTAAACGGAGAGGCGCCGATGCCACGTCCTGGTCCGCCGGGATCGTCAACCCGGACCGACTGGAAGGTAGCTCCATGATCCGATGACGTTGCCACACGAATCCCGCCACCGCTGGCCGACCCGCCGCTGGCTGCGTCCCAGGCGAGATAAACGTTGTCGCGGAAGGGGCTGTTCGCGTTGGTGTCGGTAGTGATCATCGGCTTGTCATTGAAATGGTTGGAGCCGCTGGAGAAGGAGAAGAACGTAACGGAAGGATACGTCTTTCCATCATTGGTGGACTTCGCCACCGCCATCTCAGTTCCATTAATGCCGTTCCCGTTGCTGAAAAACACCACGATGTAGCCGTAGAAGAGATTTCCCTGGGTGTCGAACGCGACGGAAGGATCAGAACCAAAGCGGATTCCATTCGTGCCGATTGCGTCCGGCAGGGGCAGGTCTACCGCGCCCCAGCTTGAGCCGTTATTGGTAGAAAAGTAGCCGCGCATGGGATCGCGGAAGATCTCATTTGATCCCGCAGCCAGGTTCTTCGTATTCGCATGATTGATGGCGATGAAGGTCTCGCTCTGCGGACCACATTCATTGGAGACGTCCACATTGGCGCCGGCGTTGAGTGAAGTACCTGGCCCTGCGCCGTTGTCTGCCGGATGGTTCAGCAGGTATTGGTACTTGTTCCACCAGGTCGGATTGTGTGAGTTGTTTTGCGCGAAAAGTTGCGCTCCGCAAAAAAGCAAAAGGGAGAAACAGCCGAAACGAGAGAGGAGGTTCATTTTGGGAGGCTCCAGAAAGGATTAACTCAGCCGTTCGGCCCGCCATTATGCTCCCGCATTGAGGAAACTGCAAACCGGCCACAACGAGGAGCTCCTGAAAGCCCTGTTATTTCGCATCAGACATTAGATGACCTCCATCAGCTTGAAAGGGCGGAATGCATTGGATTGTTGAAACCGTTCGCCATTTCCTGATTGCATGGGGATATTGGGCAATCGTGCTCGGCCTGGTGGCAGAAGACGCGGGCGTCCCTCTGCCGGGAGAAACCATTCTGGTTTTCGCCAGCTTTCTCGCCTACAAAAATCACGAACTGCAGCTTGTCTGGATCATCGTGACGGGAATCGCGGCTGCGGTGGCCGGCGACAACATCGGTTACTTGATCGGGAGAAAAGGCGGCCGCGCTCTGCTCGAAAAATGGGGCCGGATTTTCCACATCAATAAAAATGATATCTCTGCCGGAGAAGACCTGCTCAAGCGCAAAGGCGCGCGCACCATCTTCTTTGCCCGCTTCATTTGGGGGCTGCGGATGATTGCAGGTCCCCTGGCGGGAACACTGCGGATGAACTGGTGGACCTTCCTACTTTTCAACTTTCTCGGCGCCGCGGCCTGGGTCACGGCCATCGCGCTGCTCGGCTACGCTTTTGCCTCGCAGTTCAGCACTCTGTTGGGCTTTTTCAAGAAAGCCGATATTGCGATTATGGTGGCCGTGGGAGCGCTCGGGTTTTACTTTTGGCATCGCCACAAGAAGCGGCAGAAGCAGAAAAAACAGGAGCATGGCGCGGAGGAAGATAGCAGGAAGGCGGCGTGAGCGTAGTCAAGCTTTAACGGGTGTCATCCACGGTTTCCTTCGGACTGAACTTCTCCGTGATCCGGTTCCGCAGCTCCCACAGCTCGCGGAACGCCAGGTGCTGCATACGCTGTTGCAGCACCTCGACGGGTGTTCCCATTGTTCCGAGCACTCCGCCGCCGATAATCCGTTGCGCCAGCTTCAGATGATGAAAGCGGAAGCCCTGGATCAGCTCGTCGAAGTCCAACATGCGTTCAGCAACATCATGTAAACCAAAATAGTGCTGATGTCTGCGATAGACATCGTCCACAGTCAGGCCTTCAGCCTTGAGCCGCTCCTGGAACGCATCTCCGATGCGCGGAGCAATGTGCAGAAGCGAGAGGAAGCCGGGAGAGTCCAGCCCGCTGCCGTGTCCCAAGCCGGCGCGGATCACGTGGTAGTCGTAGGGCGTGATCGTTTCCAGCACCTTGAGCAGAGAGAGCGGGTGCTCCAGCATCATGTTGCCGCGCCGAAACAACCGGGCACAGTTGGCGTAATCTCCTTCGCTGAGAGCGGTTCGCGCGCGCTCCAACTCCCAGCTCGCGCCCTTCATCAGCAGCTCAGAAGATTGATGTATGACCTGAAACGTCAACTCATCGGGATGGGAGAGCTGGTCGGTCGGCGTTTGCAGAGACAGCAGGTCGTCAGTGCGAAGATAGCGTTCGTAGTCGGTGCCGCCCTTGCCTTCGAGAATCGGTTTGCGGAAATCGGCCATCTCCTTCCACTATAACGCGGCGTGTGGAAGGAGTGCGCGGAGTTACGTCTCTGCTGCGGCGGTTTGCGGTGCGTGCTGGAGCTTAGCTGGATGAGCCGCAGGCCAGGTTCCTGTGATCGCGGCGAGGAGATAGAGCGCGCCCACAATCGCGAAACCTTCCGCCAGGCTGCGGCGGTGCGCCACCGCGCCGACGATGAACGAGAAGCAGAGTTGTAGACATGTCGCGCCGAAGTAGAAGGTGTTCTGCACGCGTCCCATAAAGTGCTTGGGGACCATCTCCATCATGCTGCTGGTGATGGCCACGCCGCCGAGTGCGCGGCATGAGCCCATGAGGCAGTAAATCGCCGCCGAAGCAATCAGCCCTACCGCGATGGCGCGGGAACTGAGAAGAACTTTGTGCGGCAGATGCGCGCCGACGTGCGGCAGCGCGATAAGGCAAATTCCCAGGCCGGTCATCGCGATCCCGATTGCACGGCGCGTTCCGGTTCCGCGCAGCAGACGCGGCACGCACAACGCGCTCGCACACGCGCCGACTGCCCATCCGCAGTTGAGCCAGCCGTATCCCACAGCGCCGGCGTGAAGGATTCTGTCGCTGAACGGCGCGGTGATGATGCCCTGCGTGAACATGCCGCCAATGAACAGCGCCCACGCTCCGCCCACCAGAAGCAGATGCGGACGCTGCCGGATGTAAGCCACGCCTTCCAGCAACTCGTGGAAGTAGCGTCTCACTTCGCTTCCATTCGCATGCGCCGCTTCTTGCGTTTCCTGATGAGGCATTACAACGTGCTTGCCTTTGCGTACGAAGAGATAGCAGGAGAACGAGACGACATAAGTCGCAAAGTCAATCAGCAGCACGCCGCCGAGCCCGATATGGTTATAGACAAATCCCACAATCGCGCCTGCGATCAGCCATCCGCCCTGGAAGCCTGCCAGCAGAAAGCTGTTGGAATGAGCGAACTGCGACTCCGGCGTCAGCTCCTGGATAAGCGCATTGATTGTCGGCCAGAACATCCAAAAGCCGGCAGCCACCAGCACTGACATCAGATAGATTTCCCACAGCCGGGCCATGCCGTTCAGCGCGAGCACCGCGACAGTAAGAATGATGAGGGCGCGTGCCGCGTCCAGCAGCATCACCAGCCGGCGGCGGTCTTTGCGATCAATCACGACCCCGGTGAAGGGAAGCATCATGAGCGCGGGAATCGTCTGGAGCATCAGCAGCGTTCCCAGCGCCATTTCCGAATGTGTTTTCTGAAGGATGAACCAGGTCACGCCGGCGGAGTTCATTCCGCTGCCCACCATGGAAACAATGTTGGCAAGAAAGATCAGGCGCAGACCGCGATGTTGGAGGATATTACGCACGTTCTACTCACTTTAGCATTGCCAAAACGCGAAAAAGGGCTTGGCCCGGCACGAAGGTAATCAGATAATGGCCGCAGTGCCCGTGAATCCAATCCGGACTTGCTCCGGCGTCGTGTTATTGCTGGCGGCGCTGTCGCTGGCTGGTTCCACTGCGCCTCCGGTGAAGCCGTTTCTCGTTTATCACGATGGCGACGGTCTGGTGTTTACTCCGGAAAGAACCGGCACGCACCACACTGCTGCTTTCGGACCGTGGAGCGTGGGTGAGCGCCTGAAACAAGGCAAGCCGCTGGATACGCGCCTGAACCTCTATCTGGTTTTTCCCGGCGAGCAGTACCGTTCGCAGAGCCATCCTGAGTACAACCACAATCGCGTAATCAACAAGTACACAGTGGATGGCAAGGTGCGCGAGTGGGATGTCTTCTGGTGCTTCGTGCTCGATCCCACGCTCACAGAAGACCTGCGCAGCGAGCATGACCTGCTGATGGCAGCGCACCGTACGTTTCGTCCGGCGGACCTCTTCGACGTGAGCGACATTCCGGCTCATCAGGCAGCAGCCGAGCACCTCGGCCTCCGCAGGATGGCCGATCTTCGCCGCTTCCGTCGCAAGGATGGAGAACTGCCGCGCATGGTCATCGTTCCCGCAGGTTTTGCCGTCCGCGCCAGCGCCGAACAGCAGGATGTGCCGATCACGCATTCAAGCGAACCGCGTTAAGCAGCTCCGCTCCGTTTATACTGGCAGCAGATCATCTTAATTTCTGGGGAAAGATTCTGCTTCCTTTTATTCATATTGGCAGCCGCGAGCTTCCGACCTTCGGGCTGTTGATGTGCCTGGCTTTTGTGGCCGCTTACGTCGCGCTTGCCCGTGCAGTCCAGCGCGGCAAGCTCAACATTGATCCTTATTCCGTGGTGGCTTACGTGGCCATCGCCGGAATCCTCGGGGCGAAGCTCTGGCATGTGGTTGACACGCCCGCCGACCGGCTCAATGCGCAGACGGTACAGAGCTTCAGCATGTTGATTGGATGGTTTCGCGGCGGCTTTGCCTGGTTTGGAGGTTTCGTCGCCGGCATCGCGACTTTGCTGGTGCTGGCGCGCCACTACCGCGTGCATCCTCTTACAATGCTGGACGTTGCGACGCCGGCTGCCGCCATCGGCTACGCGGTGGGCAGGCTTGGCTGCCTCATTTCGGGCGACGGCGATTACGGCATCCCGACCAGCTTGCCCTGGGGCATGGCGTTTCCGCACGGACTCGTCCCGACCACCGGCCCTGACGGCATTTGCCTGAGATCAGGATGGCCGGAGAACTGCGCTGTTCACCCCACGCCAATTTACGAGTTCATCGCATGCGCGCTGATCTTCTGGTATGTGTGGCGGCGCGGCGCCAAAGCCGTGCGCGAGGGACTTCCACCCGGCCTGATTACCGGCGAGTTCCTGATGCTGTTTGGCGCGGAACGCTTCCTGGTGGAGTTCATCCGCATCAACCCGCGGATCATTTTCGGAATGAGCAATGCGCAGTTTGCCGCGCTGCTGACCATGGTTGCCGGAGGCGTGCTGATGCTCGTCGCCGGCCGCACACGCAGCGTGAAGCTCACGCAGAGCGCGTGACCTCTGATTCCATGTTCTTTGAGAGCTCCCAGGCCTTGGCGTACTTCCAGCTTACGTACATGGCGTGATTAGCGAGAACGAGCAGGCCTTCGCGGCCGTCGAGAAACCCCAGCCGAAAAAAATAGTTGTAAACAAAGCGCACCAGCGGCCGCAGCACGATGTTGATGAAGCTGAATCCAACTTTGTGTTTTTGCACTACCATCTCCGCCCCAAGGGATGAATAGCGGTTCTGGTGCTCGATAAAATCAGCGAAGTTCCTGTAAGCATGATGGAGAAGGTCGCCTTTGAGATGGCCCTTCCTGCCCATCTTCATGTCTTCATGCACCGGGCGCAGCTCAAATTCGGCCGCGCCGCGCTTGATCAGCCGTAGTTTGGGATCAGGATAGTAGCCGCACCGCTTCAGCCATTTGCCAAAATAGATGTTGCGCCGGTTCATCATGTATCCGTCAAACGGAGGAGACGAGGGGGAACGCAGAAGCGCGGCAATGTTCTGCGCCAACTCCGGGCTGACCTCTTCGTCTGCATCAAGCGAGAGAATCCAATCACTCGTAGCTTTCGCCAGCGCCGAGTTCTTCTGCAAGGCAAATCCCTTCCACGGCTCAACAAAGACCTTAGCGCCGTACCCTTGTGACAGCGAGGTCGTTGCATCGGTGCTGCCTGAATCCACCACGATGATCTCCTGCGCGATGGCTTTGACGCTGTTGAGCGTGCGAACGATATTTGCCTCTTCGTTGAAGGTGATGATGCAAACCGACAGGTTCATGAGCGGAAGGATAACAGGAGCGGTTACAATGGCCCGCTATGGCCCATGAAAAACCACTGGAGACGCTCCGCCGCGTACCGATTCTTGCCGACCTTTCCCCGACAGAGCTTCAGTTCTTGAGTGAAAGGGCGGTGCGCCGGACCTACGCTCAGGGCGACATTATTTTCAGTGAAGGCGATCCCTGTGCCGGGTTATTTGTGATCGAGAGCGGCCGGATACGCATCTTCAAGAGCTCTGCCAGCGGTCGCGAGCAGGTGCTTGCGATTGAAGGGCCGGGCAGTTCGGTCGCCGAACTCCCCGTCTTTGACGGCGGAAACTATCCTGCTTCCACTTCTGCGATGGAGAACACAGGAATCCTGTTTATCAGCAAGCAGGATTTTTACTCGCTCTGCCTCATCCATCCTCAGGTGCCGCTCAAAGTCCTCAAGATTGTGGGTGCGCGCTTGCGGCGTCTGGTAGGGATCATTGAAGAGCTGTCATTTACCACGGTTCGTGGCCGGCTGATTTCCACGCTGCTGCGCTTTGCCGAACACGGAAAGAAGACCGGTAACGGAGTGGAGGTGCAACTCCCGCCCAGCAACCAGGAACTTGCTTCTCAGATCGGGACCGTGCGTGAGCTGGTGTCGCGCAATCTCAGCCGTCTGCAGGCCGAGGACCTGATCCGCATGGAAGGCAAGACCGTGCTGATCCTTGACCTGAACCGTCTTAAGGCAGAACTGGAAGAAACAGAATAATTCGTGCTGTGACTTAAGTCATGGCCGCGGGCGCGTTCGTTTCCTAAACTCTTCTCAGCAAGTCGGAATACGACAAATCAGCCGGAGAAGAGCCATGAATCTGGGACCCACAGCTACTGTACGAGAGTTCGCGACAACCATTCCTAACGCAACCCGCCTGTTTGAGCAGCTCGGGATTGACTACTGCTGCGGCGGTAACCGTCCTCTCAGCGACGCCTGCGCGCGCGCCGGTCTGCCAATTGCCACTGTTTTGCAGCGATTGGAAGAAGGAGAATCCGACCAGAAACAGCGGTCCTCAGGCGCTCCGCAAGTGGAAGCCTCAGGTCTTACGGCGCTGATTGACCACATCATCACGCGCCACCACGGGTATGTGAAGCAGGAAATCCCGCGACTGCGGCAGTTGCTGAAGAAGGTGGTTGCGGTTCACGGAACGGGCCATCCGGAGCTGATGGTGATCCAGCAGAACTTCCAGGAGTTGGCGGCGGAGATGACCTCCCACATGATGAAAGAAGAGAACGTCTTGTTTCCATATGTCGTGGAGATGGAACAGGCCGTGCAGCAGGGCAAAGCGCCAAGGCGGCCGATGTTCGGCGCCATTGCCAAGCCCATACACATGATGGAATTGGAGCATGAGTCTTCAGGCGATGCGCTTAAGAGGATGCGCGAAGCCTCGGCCGGATATGCACCGCCGGAAAACGCCTGCTTCAGCTATCGCACGCTGTATGCCGCATTGGCGGAATTTGAAGCCGACATGCACCAGCACGTTCATCTGGAAAACAATATTCTTTTCCCGCGCGCCGTCCGGATGGAGGAGCAGAGCAGGGAAGCAGCCGCTGCCGGCGCCAGAGGATGAGCACCGTGGAGACAGTGCCGAAACTGCGGGTGCTGCATCCTCCGGCCGCCCTCCTTCAGGCGCGGGAACGCCGCGCGCAGCGGCTGCTGCTGGGATTCGTGATTTCAGGATTGTTTTTCATGCTGCTGCCGGGGACTTTTCTCGGCGTTTGGAACCTGATCTCGATCAGCGGGCACAAAGGAGCGGCGGTCTCACCGGCATGGATTCAGGCGCACGGACATGCCCAGATCTTCGGCTGGATAGGAACGTTCATTCTGGGAATCGGCTTTTACTCCATTCCCAAAATGACGGGCAGCAGCTTTGCGGTGGCGCGAGGTTGGACTGCCTGGGCGTTGTGGAGTAGCGGCGTCCTTCTGCGCTGGTTGGCGGGTGTATGCCCATGGCATTGGCGTTTGCATTTGTCGGTCTCGGCCGCGCTGGAGCTCGCTGCATTTGTCATCTTCTTTCACTCGGTGCGGCGGCATCGGCCCGGCGGCCGCAAGCAACCCGCGTCAACGCCAAGCAAAGAACAAGACAAGCGCCTGCCGGTTTGGCTGCTCTCGGTGATGACTGGCACGGTCGGGTTTTTGGTTGGTCTGCTGATCAATCTGGGAGCAGCGGTTTACGTGAGTTTGTACGGCGCGCAACCGGTCTTTCCCGCAGCGCTGGAGTGGCGTCTGCTTGCTCTGCTCGCTTACGCGTTCATCGTTCCCACTGTCTGGGGATTCAGCGCGCGCTGGCTGCCCGTGTTCCTGGGATTGAGAGAGCCCTCGGACCTTCTCCTTCGCGGTTCCATCGGCTTCGTCGTTGCCGGATCTGCTTTTGCTCTCGCCGGATTTGCGCACGTGGCTCCGTGGCTGTTTGCTATCGGGGCGGTTCAGTCGGCTGTGGCGCTTCGTCTCTTCGCGCGCCCGGAGCGCCCGGCAAAAACCACCGGAATCCACGTTTCATTTCCCTGGTTTGTAAGGACTGCCTATGCGTGGCTGGTGATCGCCGGCGCACTGGCCATCTGCGCTGCCTATCTTGATCGAATGAACGGGTGGACGGGCGCTTCCCGCCATGCGCTTACCGTTGGGTTCATCGCCACCATGGTCTTTGCCATTGGACAACGAGTGCTACCGGCGTTTGCAGGAATGCGCGTGCTCTACAGCCCGCGGCTCATGCTGTGCTCGCTAGCGTTGTTGACCGCAGGATGCGCCCTGCGCGTGGGTAGTGAAGTGCCGGCTTATGAAGGATACTGGCCTCCTGCATGGCACATACTGCCGGTGTCGGCGATTTGCGAGCTTGCTGCTGTGACGGTGTTCGCCGCCAACCTGCTCTTGACCTTCCGCCAGCCGCCCGCACATGAGATGAACCGGCCTAGCGCTGCTTGATCTTCTTATCGAAGCCGAACACGTAGAGCACCAGCAGGCCGTTGATGACGAACAAACCTCCCGAGGCTATGGCGGCGTAAAGAGGCGTTCCGGCTTCATGCCGCAGAAGAGCATCAACGGTGGCGGCCAGCAGCCAGAGCTGCACCACCACACTGATCCCGATGAGAGCGAGCAGCGCGGTGAAGAGCGTGGTCCCTTGTGACTGGCGCGTGCTCATCAGACCTCAACTCCAACAGCAAAGATTTCGTCCCCTTCTTGTTCCAGTCTGATGCGTGGCAGCGGGCGCGTCGGCGGGCCTGCGTAGGGACGTCCTTCAGCCACAGTGAAGTAGCCGTGATGGCAAGGGCAGAAGAGCGTGTTCTCCTTCTGGTCGTGGATCACGGCGCAGGAAAGATGCGTGCAAACCTGCGAGTAGGCCACCAGTTCGCCGCTGGTCTGGCGGATGAGGATGCAGGGATCGTCGTTCGTTGGATACCGGAACAGTTGCGAACTGCCGGCCGCGACCGACGAAGCTGTGCCGATCTTTGTTTTGGGCAGCGGCCCCGACTGGAGAACGTGTGGAATGCCGGCCAGAATAAAGTTGGCTCCGGCGATGGTAAGCGACCCCAGGGCAAGAAACTTCACCATCTCGCGGCGGGTGATGTACTCGTCATTTTCCCACTCCACGGGAAAATCTTCGCGCCAGCGCGCGTTCCTCTTCTTGCAATTGAGGCAAGGTGTCGCGTGATCGTCAGGCATCGTTAATCTCCTGCGAGCAGCCGGGCAACGTCGTACTCTTCGGTATGGCGGATTCCGATCTGCTCCACGTTTACATCAATCCGTTCCACTTGGCGGGGAACCAGCACGTTGACTTTAGTGCGCACCTTCTCGCCTCCGAACTCCCAGTCGCGGATGGCCAGGCCTTGACGCGTCCGCTCGATGTTCTCGCGCGTAGTGAAGGTGAGCGCACCAGAGGGGCAGACGGTGGCGCACATGGGGCGTTTGCCGATGCTGGTGCGGTCATAGCACATGTCGCACTTCATCATCTGGTTGATTTCGGCGCGATATTTTGGAACGCCGAAGGGGCAGGCCAGAACGCAGTTAGAGCAGCCAATACAGCGCGGCTTCAGCGAGCTCTGGACAACTCCATCGGCTGTTTTCTTGATGGCATCCGCGGGGCAGACCTGCGCGCAGATAGGATCTTCGCAGTGCATGCAGACTTGCGGCGCAGTTTGCACGCTGTCTTCGCGCATGATGGTCTCCAGGTGGATCAGGGAGACCCCGCGATGAGTATCACACTCTTCGCAGGCCTGCACGCAGGCGCGGCAGCCGATGCACCGCGAATAGTCAATAAAGAACTCCATTTCAGCGGTGGCGCTCATCGTACTCCTCCGGCCTGGACGGCAAGTTCGGCAATGGCATCGTGCGGCTGCGGGACCTTGCGCAGGCGTACAGCGCAAATCTTAAACTCAGGAATATTGGAAACGGGATCAATGGCGCGGACCGTCATGTTATTGGCAGCCCGATCGAGCGGCCAGTGATAAGGAACGAAAACCGTATCAGGGCGGATGGTCTTGACCACGCTGGCGCGCACCGTGACGGCCCCGCGGCGGCTTTCCACTTTCACGAAGTCGCCTTCCGCGATTTCGAGTTGGGCCGCGAGAATGGGATGAATCTCGCATAGCGGTTGCGGATACTGGTCCACCAGCCCGCCAATGCGGCGGGTTTGAGTTCCAGAAAGATATTGCGAGACGACGCGGCCGGTGGTGAGGATAATGGGATAGTGGCTGTCTGGCTCCTCTGCCGCCGGTCGCCATTCCACAGGCTGAAAATGCGCTTTGCCATCGGGATGCGCGAACTTCGCATTCTCATACAAACGCGGAGTGCCGGGATGTTCGGCGGAAGGGCACGGCCAGAAGACTCCGTGCTCGCGGTCAATGCGCTCCCACGTGATGCCGTAATAGTCTGACAATCCGCCTCTTGAAGCCAGGCGAAGCTCGTCAAAAATCTCCTTAGCGGAGCGAAAAGCAAACTTCTCTGCCACGCCCAGGCGGGCGGCAAGATCGCAGATGATCTGCCAGTCCACCCGCGCATCGGCTGGAGGATCCACGGCTTTCTTGTGATGAATCACGCGGCCTTCCACGTTGGTCGTGGTGCCTTCATCTTCTTCCATCAGCGAACCGGCGAGCACCACGTCGCAATACTGGGCGGTTTCCGACATGAAGAAGTCAATTTGGCAGCTGAACTCCAGCTTCTCATAGGCTTCCCGGATGTAACCGTTGTTGGGCAGCGAGACCATGGGATTGCAGGAGATACCCAGCAGTCCCTTGATCTTGCCGGCGTGAATGGCTTCAAAGATGGGAACCATGGTGAGCCCTTTGTGCGGAATGCTTTCTTCCGGCACGCCCCAAACCTCGGCGATGTAGCGGCGGTGCTCCGGGTTCTCGATGTCGCGCGAACCGGGAAGCTGCTCGGCTTTTTGCCCTTGTTCGCGGCCTCCCTGTCCATTGCCCTGGCCCGTAATCATGGCGTACCCGCAGCCTTCGCGCCCAATGCGTCCGCTGGCAACTACCAGGTTGATAGCAGCCATGCAGTTTTCCACGCCTTTGGAGTGGTGCTCGATTCCGCGCGCGTGGAGAAGAAAGCTGGTGGAAGCAGGTCCCCAGATCTCCGCCGCGCGAACGATCATGCTGGCGGGAACACCGGCGATTTTAGCCGCGTATTCCGGCGTGTACTTGGCGACGACCTTTTCTACTTCTTCCCATCCGGTGGTGTGCCGGGCGATGAACTCACGATCAATCCATCCGCGCTCAATCATGATGCGCAACATGCCGTTAAAGACGCCGATGTCGCCGCCGGAGCGCACCGGAATGTAGAGATCGGCGTTGCGCGCGATGGGAGTCATGCGAGGATCGAGCACGATGAGTTTGCCGCCGTTCTCCCGCGCCTGCCACAGGTACTGCGTTGTGATGGGCGAGCACTCGGCGACGTTCGATCCGGCAACAAGGATGGCTTTGGCCAGCGGAATGTCGTTCCAGGGATTGGCGGAGCGATCCAGTCCAAAGATCTTTTTCGAAGCCGCGCCGGCGGAAACCATGCAGAGGCGGCCGTTGTAATCAATGTTCGCAGTCTTCACCGCGACGCGGGCAAACTTGCCCATGAGATATGCTTTTTCGTTGGTGAGCGACGCACCGCCGAGCAGAGCAAAAGCGTCATTGCCGTAGGTGTTCTGGATGCGGGTGATCTCGGAGGCGACTTTGTCCATAGCATCGTTCCACGATGCAGGAACAAAGCCGGCGCCTTCTTTACGTATAAGTGGCGCTTTCAGCCGGTCAGGGTGCTCATCC
>JAICYU010000083.1 GCA_025934025.1 Terriglobales bacterium | reverse complement strand
TTTACCCGCATGCGTGCGCGTGGAGCGAAGGTTACCGACATTGTTGTTCTCGTCGTCGCGGCTGATGACGGCGTGATGCCTCAGACATTGGAAGCAATGGACCACGCCCAGGCAGCGAAGGTGCCAATCATTGTTGCGGTGAACAAGATTGACAAACCTGAAGCCATGCCCGATCGCGTCAAGAAGCAACTTGCCGATCGCGGCCTGATGCCGGAAGACTGGGGCGGGAGCACCGTCTTTGTTGACGTTTCAGCCAAGAAGCGCACGAATCTCAACCTGCTGATGGAAATGATCTGCTTGGTGGCCGATCTGGGTGAGCTAAAAGCCAATCCTGAGCGTCCGGGCAGCGGTACCGTGGTGGAAGCGAAGATTGATCGCGGCCGCGGCTCTGTTGCAACCGTGCTGGTTCAGAACGGCACACTCCATGTGGGCGACAACTTTATCGTCGGCAGCACCTTCGGCAAGGTACGCGCGATGTTTGATGATCGCGGCAACCTGGTGGAAGAGGCTCCGCCTTCCACACCAGTGGAAGTGCTGGGATTGGAAGGCCTGCCGGAAGCCGGCGATCAGCTTCTGGTTGCGGACCGCGAGAAGGCACGCCAAATCGCGGAATACCGCGAGCAGAAGGCGCGCGAAGCAGCCCTGGCGCGCTCATCGAAGATTTCACTCGAAGCTCTCTCCGAGCAGATCAAGACAGCCGGAGTAAAAGAGCTGGCGATCATCATGAAAGCCGACGTGGGCGGCTCGGCGGAAGTGCTCTCCGATACCCTCGGCCGTCTTTCTACGGATAAGGTGAAAATCAAAATTCTCCGCAGCGGCGTGGGTGCGATTACTGAGAACGACGTGCTCTTGGCATCGGCATCGAATGCTGTCATCATCGGCTTCAATGTGCGTCCGGAACGCAAGGCCCAGGAATTGGCCGAGATGGAAAAAGTGGATATCCGTCTGCACTCGATCATTTACGAGTTGCAGGATGAGATCCGCAAAGCCATGGCCGGCCTGCTGGAACCGGTAATCAAAGAAAATTACCAGGGCCGCGCGGAAATCCGCGAGACATTCCGCGTGCCCAAGGTCGGCGTCGTCGCCGGTTGCTACGTCCTTGACGGAATCCTCAAGCGCGACTCCGAAGTGCGCCTGGTGCGTGACGGAGTGCAGGTTTACAAGGGCAAAATCGGCTCGCTCAAGCGCTTCAAGGACGACGCCAGCGAGGTGCGCACCGGAATGGAATGCGGGATCAACATCCAGAACTTTAACGACGTAAAGAAAGGCGATGTGATCGAAGCGTTTGTGACCGAGCGCATCGCGGCGGAAATCGGAGTCGCGTAAGAAATTGGTAATTGGGTAATTTGGGAAGTGGGTAACTTGTCCGGCATTGTGCCGCAACACCCATTTCCCTCATCGCTCAATTACCAACTTACCAATTTATTCAATTACCAAATCTCTTCATGGATATCTCCACACTTACGCCAGGAATTATCACGCAGGTGGCCAGCATGGTGGAGAGCTATATTGAGAACAGCCGGGATAAGTACCTACCCAAAGCTGCACCGCTCACCACGGAGCAGCGCGCCCTTATGGAACCGTTCTTCCCGGCCGAGATTCTCGACGCCGTGCGCTGGACGGTGTTGCACGGAACCCGCATCCAGGATCCTCCCTTCTACACCATGGCCCGTATCATGGGGATCAAAAACTTGCCGAGCTTTGCCGATACCTCTGCCGTCACTTTCATTGACGTGGTGGTCTCACATGAGGAGTTCAGTCCCAGGCTGCTTTTTCACGAACTGGTACACGCTGTGCAGTACGCGCAGCTTGGGACGAAGGGTTTTGCTTCGCGTTACACGAGCGGGTTTCTCAAGGCCGGCGGCTACGCCGAAAATCCGCTGGAGAAACATGCCTTTGAATTAGAACAGCGGTTTAACGCGAATCCGCAGACAGAGTTTTCGGTAGCGGACGAGGTAAAGCGCTGGATCGGCGTAGAACAGATCTCGTACTTCTAGAAAGCTCTTCAACGGAACAGCGCAGAGTGTTTACTTGGCGGCCATGGTGGCCGCGCTCTCCTGCCGCTCCAGCCGCGAGGCCACTTTGATTCCGCTCAGGCCACTGATGTAGGTCGCAATGCCTCTATAGAGGGATTCCGCGATGCGCTGCCGGTAAGCGCTGGTCTTGAGCTTGCGTTCGTCGCTGGGATTGCTGACGAACGAGATTTCGGCAAGGATAGAGGGCATATTGGCGCCAATCAGCACGATAAACGGCGCTTTCTTCACTCCACGGTTCTTCAGACCAGGATTTCTCGCATTCAGTCCTTTGTACAGCGACTTCTGTACGTCGGCCGCGAACTCACGTGATTCCTGGATCTTCTCTTTGAGTGCAATCTTCTTCACCAGGTCCTGCAGTTCGTGAATGGACTTCTCTGAAACGGCGTTCTCGCGCGCTGCGGTCTCGAGTGCATCGCGCGATGAAGTGAAGTTCAGGTAATACGTTTCGACCCCTCTGGCAGAGGCATCGCTGCTGGAATTTGCATGCACCGAGATGAACAGGTCCGCCTGCTCTTTGTTTGCGATGGCGGTTCGTGTTTCGAGCGGAATGAACGTATCATCGTCGCGGGTATAAACCACCTCTGCGCCCAGTTGCTTCTCCAGCAACTTGCCCAATCTCAGGGCCACGTCAAGCACCAGATCTTTTTCCTGCAATCCATTGGGGCCGACAGTGCCTGTATCATGGCCGCCGTGGCCCGCATCCACCACAATCTTGCCAATCTTCAATCCCAGCGCGCGAATCAATGAGCGTTCGCCGTTGGCGGTGGGAGCGGCTACGCGCGCGGTGCTGGCCGGCTCTGAATCCTCGCTGAATGCTGAAGCTTTTCTCTTCTTTATGCGGCTCGACTGCCTGGGCGCGACTGCCTCGTAAGTAGGACCGGTGGTCGGCCTGGAAGCAGCCTTGTCGGCGTCAGAAGTATCGTCCGAGTCGGCCGCACCGTCGTTGGCAACAACTTTTTCGGGCGTAGCTTTCGCCACCTCAGTTGTAGTTGCGGGCAATGACTTGGCGGGTCCGGCTTGCGCATCGGCGGCATGCTGCAATGCGCTTGCGGCGGTCTCACTTGGACGGGAAGACGCACGCGGAGTCACATGCCGGACTGTGACGTCGTTCTCGCTGGAGTCGTGTGCCCGCGATGGCTGTGATGTCGTGTCCTGGTTTGCTGCGATCTGGGGCTGCTGGCCGGCCGGAGCCTTGCCATGAATGTCAATAATCAAGCGATAGGGATTGGGCAGCAGGAATGCCGAGTACTCCGCGACATCGTCCACGTCGAGCACGACACGGGCCATGTTGGCCTTGAATTGCGCTACGCGAATGCGATGCAGGAAACCTGCCTCAACATCGAAACTCTTGCCCACCAGGTCAGAAGCCAGCTTCACGCCATAGATATCGAAAAAGATGCGGTCCGGATGCGGCACGCGCCCCGCCCGATACTTCACTTCCTGCTCCAGATCAATCACCACGCGGACGTAATCTGGAGTGGACCAATGACGCACGCTGGTCAACCGTGGCAGGTGTCCCAACGGCTGGGCGATACTGTTGGAAAGCGAGGCATTCTGCTCAGGACTGGGCTGTCGTTGAGCATCACTAGACTTGCCCTCAGTCTGCTCCTCTTCTCCAGCAGTTCGATCATCACCAGCATCTTCTTTCTCTGCTGCAACGGTGTTTTCAGAACGTCTGCTGGGTGCTTGTGTCTTTGGCTTTGACGACGCACTCTCCGCCCAAGCCACTTTAGGCTCAGGCCCTGATTCCTGCTTGTGCCGGGACTTTCGCCGGAATGGGTCTCCGGCTTCGATATTGCCTAATTCCGCTACTTCTTTTCGCGCTTTCGAGGCCAGTGTGCTCCCTGGATACCGTTTCAGGAAATCTTCAAAGGTTGCTTTGGCCTGTTCGTTGTCCTTCAGGTCATCACGATAGATTTGCGCGATGGTAAACAGCGCCTCAACACGATGCGTGCTGCCCGGATATTCACGGCGGAGAAAAGCCAATTGCCCGATGGCATCTTTGTAGCTCTTTTCGTCATGGAGCACGCGACCCTGATCATCCAAGAGTTCCGCCACGGCGAGCACTGCCGCATCTGCCTTGGCCCAGGATGGAGCGGTGTAATAGACCTTGCGATAGGCTTCGATGACTTTGAGGTAACCGTTTCGATCGCGATCTGATTCTGGCGTGCCGAGGAGAGCGTCGCGCAGGCGTTCGGCGACTTCGAATTGCGAGCGTGCTGCCTGCTTCTTCTGTTTGACAGTCCTTGCGGCAGCAGGTGAAACCAGGAGCGACAGCAGGAAGGCACACGTCAGTCCTGCGGCGAGGGTGGACCGTTTCAAGAGCCTGGTTTCAATTGTCATCTGCAAAACTGCTCGGTCACAGCACCTTACATTAGACCCGAAACACCGCTAATCGTTGTTGCTGAAATTGCGGTGTCCCTCGGCGTCCTTGGTTTCCTGCACTTTCGGTTTTCGCGCGCTGTTCCAATACATCTCTGTGATCTTTTTGACGTAATCGCGCGTCTCCCGATAGGGCGGGATTCCCCTGCTCCTCGCAACTGCACCACTGCCCGCGTTGTATGCCGCCAGCGAAAGCTCCACATTGCCATTGTAGTTTTCCAGCAGGCTCTTCAAATGGCGGACCCCGGCATCAACGTTCTGGTTGGGATCGAATGCGTTGCTCACGTTCAGCGATCGGGCAGTGCTCGGCATTAGTTGCATCAGTCCCATGGCGCCTGTACGGGAAACAGCATGCGGATTGAAATTCGACTCCGTCTTCACCACTGCGCGGACCAGGTTGGGGTCCACACCGTGGCGCTGGGCGGCAGCTTCAATCACCGCGTCCAGGTTCTGGCTGGATGCGGCTTCCGGTTGCGCGTTTCCCGGCTCAATCGGCTGCGCGTTCATCAACTCCCTGCCGGCCCGCGGGCCAACCTGGGCGTCCACTTCCCGCGCCGCTTTTTGAGCTGCTCTCATAGTTGATGAGGATGCTGAAGGAACAGGTTTCCAGCGGTGGTCCTTGCTGCTCCAATAAACCAGGCCGCCGTGACGCGATGTTGCAGGCTGAGATTGCGCATGGGTGGACGACTGGGGTCGCAGGTCGTTCGCTTCGCTGAAAACGGCGTGACCATAGGCATCATGGCTCAACACCATGTTCTGGGCGCGAACTGGGCGACTCGCAAGTACCATCGCCGGGGCGCTGATCAGGATGGTAAACAGGTGCTTTTTCATCGCGTTGGACTCTAAATACCAGTTTCCCGCGGCCTTGGCTAGTTACCCCAGTGACCTGCGGTACCAACCCACCTTCTTACCAACCCGATTGCCAGAGAAACAGCCAGAGTACAGGGATTATAAGACGGTTCCCCGCCCAGAACAATCGGTAAAACAGGGAGAACCCAGCAAGAAAACTGCCAATATTGCCGGAATTGCCAAAATTGATCCGACTCCTCAACAATCGAGGAGTGCGAGCCAAGCTCAAACGAGAGTCATTGTCCGCAGTTGATTTCAATTCCGGCGATCTTCGGCAATTTTGGCATTTTTGGCAATTCGTACCTACGCATCTGATTCTTCATGCCTCTCGCGCGCAAGCGGAAGTCAAAAGTTGATTCTGGCTCGGTCCCCGCCGATGCTCTCGGACATTCGTTTCCTGAGATTGATCTTCCCATCCAGCCACCCTATCCACCGGCCGAAGCCAAAGCTGTAAGAGAGATTCCTGCCGGCTCAGGCTGGCTCTACGAGCCCAAATGGGATGGATTTCGCTGTCTTACATTTCGCTCGGGCGATCAGATCATTTTGCAATCCAAAGCCGGGCAGCCGCTAGGCCGTTACTTTCCTGAAGTGGTCGAAGCCGTCCACAAGCTTCCTGCGCGCAAATTGGTCCTGGATGGAGAGCTCGTGATCCGCGACGGTTCCGGCTTGGACTTTAATGCCCTGCTTCAGCGCATTCACCCGGCGGAAAGCCGGATCAGGAAGCTGGCGCAGCAGACGCCGGCAACTTACCTGGTCTTCGATCTCCTGATAGATGCCCGCGGAAAACGGATTACTTCGGAACCCCTTTCCGCCCGACGCATGGGACTTCAAGAGTTTGCTGCTGCGAATTTCACGGAAGGTGTCCAGCTTTCGCCCGCTACCTCCGACCTCGCCAGAGCGCAGCAGTGGATGCAACAGGGCGCAGCCCGCGGACTGGACGGTGTAGTCGCGAAACGGCTAGACTGCGAATACACCTCAGGTGAGCGCACGGGAATGGTCAAGATCAAACGCATTCGCACCGCGGATTGCGTAGTCGGCGGCTTCCGCTGGGCACAGAAAGGAGGAGAAGTTGGATCGCTTCTGCTCGGGCTCTATAACAACCATGGCGAGCTGGATCACGTCGGCTTCAGTTCCAGCTTTAGCACAGAAGAGCGCCGGAAATTGAAATCCATCCTCTCGCCTTTGATTGCGAAGAGGAGTTCAGATGAAGCCGGTTTTACCGGCAAGGCTCCGGGAGGCCCAAGCCGCTGGACGCGCGACGACCGCAATACCGAATGGTTTCCGCTCAAGCACAAGCTGGTAGGCGAATTCCAGTATGACCATTTCTCCGGAGGACGATTCCGTCACGGGACGAAATTTCTCCGGTGGCGTCCCGATAAAGACCCGCATCAGTGCGGGATGGAGCAGGTAGAACCCATTGCATCAGGAAACGCGATCAAAGATCTCGGATTTTGAGTACCTGATGCTCACATGGTCAGCACTACACGAAACTCCGCTTTGCCGCTCAGCATCCGCGCGTAGGCGTCGTTGGCTTTCTCCAGTGGAAACTTCTCGATCATCGGACGCACGCCGGTAAGCTGGGCAAAGCGTAGAGTATCTTCAGAATCCGTTGCCGTTCCTGACGCCCATCCTTGAATGCCTCTCCGCCCGCGAATCAACTGGATCGGAGAAACCTGAATTGCATCAGGAGTCGCACCCGCGACGATCATCCTTCCATTCGGGCCCAGGCCGTCCACCAGTTCGGTCATAGGCTTCGCCGCCGGAGCAGTAGCGAGAATGACGCATGCACCACCCAACTTTTGAAGCTCTTCTGCTGCTTTGCTGGCCGACGCGTCAATGTAAACGTGCGCGCCCAGCTTGCGCGCCAGCGTCTCATTCTGCTTGCCCCGGCTGATCGCCACCACGCGATATCCCGATTTGTTGGCAAACTGAATGCCCAAATGCCCCAGTCCGCCGATGCCCTGAATGGCCACTGTATCTCCTGGCCGCGCGCCGCTGTGACGCAGAGCATTAAAGGTCGTGATGCCGGCGCATAGCAACGGCGCAGCATCAGCAGCATCAATCTCCTCGGGAATTGCAGCAAGCGCTTCCTGGCGAGCCACCATGTACTCTTGATAGCCGCCATCCACGCTGATGCCGGTGATCACTCCATTGGGGCAATTGAGAAAATCGCCGCGACGGCATGCAGGACAAGTGAAGTCGTGTCCGCCATGCCAGCCCACTCCCACTCGATCGCCCTTTTTCCAGGTGGTGATGCCCGGGCCCACTTCATCAACAACTCCGGCCACTTCATGTCCGGGCGCTCGCGGGTACTGGATGCCGGGCCAAACGCCGTCTCTTACATAGTGATCGCTGAAGCAAATTCCGCAGGCCTGCGCCCGAATTCTTACTTGTCCAGCGCCAGGCTTGGGAATTTCACGTTCGACTACCTCAAACTCAGCTCCGGGCTTCGAGACGATGGCGGCTTTCATGGTGGGCATACTTCTGTTTCCTCGAAATATTGTTGCATGAAGCACATGCTGGTGGTTCCTGGTGACTACTACTGCTGGAACAGGCCGGCAGTTGGCGCGGGATTCGAAACCAGCCGTGGAAGATCTTCCCAGTCACTGGGCAAGAGCGGCTGGGCGCCCGCTCTCATTAACTTCTCATTTCCTTTTGAAGCAGCCCCGGTTGACTTCACATATACTGGCACGCGGCCACGCTTGAGGGCCTCAGTCGCTCCCGCCCACGTGCCGCCTGACTGGTCCGAAGAAGAAACCACCACGGCAGCATCGGCCAGGGCATAAATCATCTTGTTTCTTCCCATGGCTTTGAAAGCGAACCAGTGGGAGTCGGGTTCATACGCTGAAATCAGAGTCAGCCGCCCGCTGATGATTGCGTCGCGATATTGCGGCGCGACGGAGGCGCGTCCAAGACCTTCAGCAAGGACTCCCACGGCGTGACCGCCCTCTTCCAATCCCGCCATCATTGCTTCCGAATCTATGCCTTTTGCCGCGCCTGAAACCACCGGAACTCCCTGTCTGGCGCATCGCGCGCCCAAGTCTCGCGCAAACGCAAGGTCTTCTTCACTGGCATCGCGCGACCCGACTATAGCGAGCCCGCTGCCGCGCAATGCCCGCTGCGATCCAATGCCATATAACAGTGGAGGAGCATCGTTCTCCATGTAGCTCACATACCGGGAAGGGTATTCCGGATCACCGACGCTGACCACCCAAAGGCCGCGGCCTTCCCATTGTTCGAGCAACAAGCCCAGAGCTGCGCCGCGATCAAGGAGGGACTCCAGCCTCTCCAACGCAATCCCATTGCTTTCCATGCCGGCGAGGCGGGCGCGTCCGGGCGCATGGAGAAGATCGCCCGGTTTCAACTCATGCTCCTTCAGCCACTTTGCCAACACGGCGTATTCGCGCGCTTGCAACGTCTTTGCACCATTCTCTTCCTGCTGAGACAGACGCGCACAGAGAAGGAGCGTCGCCTGAGTATCTTCCGTAACAGTCATATTTGGCCTAATCTCCATCGCGAATTGAGCTATCTGCCAGGGCGAAGGGAAAGACCGGACCGCTCCCTGCCTGGAGCAGCTTGAACCCCAGCACCGTAAACGTCCATTTCGAGTCCACCATATCATCCACCAGCAGCACGGGTGAGGGCCTCACCAGGGCAGAATCGATCTCAAATGCGCTTTCCAGGTTTCGCACCTGCTGGAATGTATTTTCTCGCGTTTTCTGAGGTTCTGTATGGCGGATCTTTCTCAAGCACCGGACGAATGGGATTCCGAGCCGGTTGGCAAGTTCCTGCGCAAACTTAGAAACGAGAGCCGGCTTGCGGCGAGAGGGTACACAAGTCAGCCACTGAGGCCTCGGCTGCGGGTTCCAGCGCTGAGTAATCAATTCTGCCGCGCCTCGAACAAGCGAATCAGCGAAAGCATTAGTTCGTTGTTTACCTTCCCGTACGAGTTCGCCGAACCCTGGGTCGCCCCAGCGGCACAACGCTCGTCCGCGCTGGTTGCGGGACTCTGGCGCAATCTTCCCTTTCACTCCTTCGAACATCAAGCCTCCCGGCCACATCTTGCGTGGCTCAATTGGAAGATCCAGCCTGTTCAAAAACCCTAAGGCCAGTCGCTCCAGCTCACGGGAAAATTCAGAACCCATACCATCACCGCCGCAGTTCGCGCACCTGCCGCAAGGGGCAGCATCGGGATCACTCAGCTCGCGAGCAAGAAACTGCATC
This sequence comes from Terriglobales bacterium, assembly GCA_025934025.1. Classification (GTDB taxonomy): domain Bacteria; phylum Acidobacteriota; class Terriglobia; order Terriglobales; family Acidobacteriaceae; genus Angelobacter. The sequence goes on along the minus strand of JAICYU010000083.1, from coordinate 4,225 downwards.
AGGCAGGTCGTGGTTGAAAGATACTCTTGCATGCGCTGCTGCTCGTTGCGGCGAAGCTGTGTCAGGCGTGTGATTCGTTCAACCGGCATTCTCCATTGCACAGGGTTGCGAACATAGGACTTATCGAGTTTGCGAATCGGGGCCGGAGATTCCAACGTTAGAAATCTAATGATCTCTGCCAATTTGCCCATCCTGATATTCAAGCGGTCCTGCAAGTTCCCAATCGTCATAGGGCCTTCCCGCAGAACAGCCAGGAACTGCTCCACTTGCTCTTTGCTGGGGAAGGCATTGGCGATGAAGTATTCAGCGATCTCGTCATCTTCAGCGCCGCTGAGGAGAACGCCATGGGCCAAAGCAATCGCTCTGCCAGCGCGGCCCACCTGCTGATAATAGGCGACCACGGACGAAGGCCGCTGGAAATGCACCACAAAGCCGAGATCAGGCTTGTCAAAACCCATCCCCAGAGCCACGGTGGCAACAAGCGCCTTCACTTCATTGTGGAGCAGGCTGCTCTCCAGTCGCTCGCGCTCTTCACTCTCCAACTCTGAGTGGTATGCGGCTACATTCAGTGCACACGAACGCAGCCACGACGCAACATTTTCAGCATCGCGGATCGTGAGCGTATAGATCACGCCGCTTCCCGGCAATTGCGGCAAATGACTTGCAAGCCAAGCCAGTCGCTCCGCCTTCGATGGAAGATGCAAGTTTTGCAGGACGAGCGACTCGCGGGCTAACGGGCCGCGAATGGTTTGCAGGTTCGGGCCTAACTGGCTTTCTATGTCTTCCACCACGCGATCGTTGGCCGTCGCGGTGGTGGCCAGCACTGGAATATTGGGAGGAAGCGCGCGCAAGATCCTGGTAATGCGACGGTAATCAGGCCGGAAATCGTGGCCCCAGTCTGAGATGCAATGCGCTTCATCAACCACCATCAGGCCGATCCGTGATGCGGCAGGAAGGAGGACACGGCTAACAAAATGTTCATTTCCCAGGCGTTCCGGGGAAACCAGCAGCAAGTCCACTGCCCCTCTTTCGAGGGATTTCTGAATGCGTGCCCAATCTGCGTCATTCGTGGAATTGATCGTTTCCGCCCGAACCTGGATCCGCCGCGCAGCGTCAATCTGGTTGCGCATGAGCGAAAGCAATGGAGAAATCAGGAGTACAAAACCGGAACCGCGTTGCCGCAGGAGTTTAGCTGCTAAGAAGTAGATAATGCTCTTGCCCCAGCCAGTTCTCTGCACAACCAGAAGCTTTTGCCGCTGGAGCAAACCCGAAATAGCTTCCCATTGCCCAGGGCGGAATTCCGCATTCGCTGACCCTACGGCAGTCCGTAGCAGCGCAAGCGCATCTTCTTTAGTCGGCATTTTCCACGAAATGACAGAGCGTTCGGAATGTTGGTGAATTAAAAAACTGCGATCGTACTTGCCCTACGCCCAGAACGTTCTATCCAGCGTCCTGTACTGGATGGCTTCGGCAATATGCTTACCTTCAATTTGAGGATTGCCTTCGAGATCGGCGATTGTGCGCGCGACCTTCAGAATGCGATCGTGCGCCCGCGCGCTGAGTCCCTGCTGCTGCATCGCGCGCTCCAGCATGCGCTCGCTGTCAGTGCCCAGTTCGCAATAGGAGCGGATCTGCCGCGTGCCCATCTGGGCGTTGGAATAAATCCGCTCGCCCGCGGCGGCAAAGCGATTGAGCTGGATTTCCCGCGCGCGCAGCACTCGCTCGCGGATCTGGGCGGAACTTTCACTCTTGCTATCGGAGCCGCGCAGTTCCTTATAGTTCACCGCAGGGACGTCAATATGAATGTCAATGCGGTCCAGGAGCGGTCCGGAAATTTTTGACACGTAGCGCTGGATCATGGCTTCCGTGCAAAGGCACTCGCGCTGCGCCGATCCATGATAGCCGCACGGGCACGGATTCATCGCAGCCGCCAGCATAAAGCGCGATGGAAACGTCAGTGACATGGAAGCGCGTGCAATCGAGACCTGTCCGTCTTCCAGCGGCTGCCGCATTACTTCCAACACGTTGCGTGGAAATTCCGGCAACTCGTCGAGAAACAGCACGCCGTTGTGGGCCAAAGAGACTTCTCCCGGTCGCGGTATGATCCCGCCACCAATCAGGCCGGCATCGGAAATGGTGTGATGCGGCGAGCGAAATGGACGCGCGCTCACCAGCCCTGCCGCCGCGTCCAGGACTCCAGCAACACTATGGATTTTTGTGGTTTCGAGCGCCTCTTCAAACGTAAGCGACGGAAGGATGCCGGGAATGCGCTTGGCCAGCATGGTTTTGCCCGAACCCGGCGGCCCGATCATTAGAATGTTGTGGCCGCCGGCACATGAAATTTCCAGAGCGCGCTTGGCGGTGAACTGTCCGCGAACTTCCTTGAAGTCGGGACGACCGTTCAACTCGGAATCATCGCTCAGCATCGCCTGCGTGTTCACCACCAGAGGCAAGATGCCGTTCCCGCTGTTGAGAAGGTTCACCACGTCAATCAGCGACTTCACCGGATAAACGTTGACGCCGCCCACCACCGCCGCTTCGCGCGCGTTGACCTCCGGCACAATGAGATTGGCGATCTTCTTCGCACGGGCTGCCACGGCGATCGGGAGAGCGCCGCGGACTCCGCGAATCCCGCCATCAAGCGAGAGTTCGCCGACCATTACATACTCGGGAAGCTCTTTCATTACCAGCCCGCCGTAGGCGCCGAGGATTCCCATGGCCATCGGCAGGTCGAACCCGGAACCTTCTTTCTTGATGTCGGCTGGCGCAAGGTTGATGGTAATGGTGGTCGGTGGAACATCGAAGCCGCAATTGCGCAAGGCGGCCCGAATGCGCTGCTGGCTTTCGCGCACAGCGGCGTCGGGCAAGCCCACGGTCTGAAAGTTATCCTTGTCTTGCCGGGTTGGGCTTACGTCAACCTCGACCTCAATGATGTTTGCGTCAATTCCATAAACGGCGGCGCTTTGGGTTTTGAAAAGCATCCTGGATGGGTTCTCCGGTGAGCAGTGATTCTACTAAACCAGTGTTGGTTACTGAAGTACATGTTTTTCGCGCCTGCTGCGAATCAGGTTAGAATCGCTTGAGTTCACCCCGTATTTTCGGCGACGGGGCAGGTGTCAGGAGTTCCATGCACGAAGTACCCGGCAGGAGAAAGCACAACCGCTACCACTGCAGCGGCGGTGTCGAGTTGCGCCGCAATGAGAGTGCTCCCGCCATCTTCGGCAATCTGGGCGACATCAGCATGGAAGGCTGTTACGTGGAAACGGTGTCCACCCTGCCAACCGGCAGCGAGGTCCTATTCATGCTGCGCGTGCGCGATGCTACAATTCGGGGTCGCGCAACCATCAAAGCTTCCAATCACGCGGTAGGAATGGGGGTCGAGTTTCAGCATCTTGCCACAGAAGACCAGCAGAAGCTCGAACTCCTGATTGGCGCGCTCACCGGCCGACAAGAGATGCGGCCGGAAGAAAAGCGAGTCATCATTCCGGAAACGCCCGCCCCCATCGCCGCACCACTGCTTACGCCAACGCGTCCTGTTCCAACTGCTTCCATGACTGCACGTCACAAACCTGCTGCGGCCCCTTCTGTAGCATCGCCCCGCCCTGCAACCGGGCAAAACGCCGGCGCGATGTCACAAAAGATCATGCGCACTATCAACGAGCTGAACGAACTCGAGCAAAATCTCGTAAGGGAACGGGTGGATCCCAGATTGATTGCTCAGTTTCATGATGCAGTTGGGCATGTGCGGCAGACGGCTTGGACTCTTCAACAGTGGGTGGACATCAGCAGCAAGGGCGGCGACCCGTTTGACATCATGCCCCAGCTCGAAGCCGAGCGCATGCAGATGCTGACCAAGCTCTCTCACAACGTGAATGCCGATATTGATGCCACCAGCATCACGGAATTTACCCTTGGCATTTCAGATCTCTATCAGAGCATTGAAGGACTGTATCGCAGGCTGAGAAAGATGCTGATGGCGGACAAAGGCGGCTCGATTTAGGACTTGAAACCACAGAGGACGACGAAGGTAATTCTCGTTTGGGCCATACCTTCTTGTTCCCTCGTGCCCTCCCATGAATAATGTCTACTCAAATCTTGTTGTAGCCGGGTTAGGCGGCCAGGGTGAAGGTGGGGAAATCTTGGAAGACCCACCGGTTTTTTAGAGTGTCGTAGACGATCTTGACCAGCTTTCTTGCCAAGGCGATTTTGGCTTTTCCTCCTCCCC
>JAICYU010000159.1 GCA_025934025.1 Terriglobales bacterium | reverse complement strand
GTTCCCAAAAGTTCCCAAGGGTTCCCAAAAGTTCCCAAGGGTTCCCAAAGGTTCCCAAGGGTTCCCATGTAATTCCCGGCGCCCTCCGTGAGGTTTCCAGCCAACCCCGCTCAATGACGCACGGGCCCTCAACGGTTTAGGCCCTCAGCCGATCGGCTGAGTGCTCACAGCCCAAAAACGCGAAACCCCGGCTCAAGCCGGGTGCGATTCAAAGCAAGACTATATCCTTTTTCTTCGCCCAAGTCAACATCGCTAAAAAAGGAACTTGGCACTATGGATTCAGAATCACCTTCCCGAACTGCTCGCTCTTTTCCAGGCGCTGGTGCGCTGCGGCGGCCTCACGCAAAGGGAAGCTGCGGTCCACCACCGGCTTAATTTTTCCGGCAAAGATATGTTTCATCACCTCATGGAAATCGCCCATCGTTCCCATGAAAGAGCCGAGGAATGACAACTGACGCGCGAACAGGAACCGGATATCGAAGCTCGCTTCCGGGCCGGTGGTCGCACCGCAGGTCACGAGCTTTCCTCCGGGCTTGAGCGACTTCATGCTCTCGGTCCAGGTGGCTTGGCCAACGTGCTCGAAGACAATGTCACACATTTGTTTGTTCGTGATCTTCTTTACTTCCTCCGCAATCTTCTGCTGGTAATGGTTGATCGTATACTCGGCGCCCAAGTCGCGGCATTGCTCAAGCTTGTTTTCATCTCCGGCCGTTGCAATGCAGGTTGCGCCGAACAGCTTGCAGATCTGAATGGCGATCGAGCCGATCCCCGATCCGCCGCCCAGCACCAGAACCATATCGCCGGGCTTGATGCCGCAGCGGCTTACCAGCATGTGCCAGGCAGTCAGCGAAACCAGCGGGAGAGAAGCGGCCTCGTCGTAGGTCAACTCTTCGGGAATCGGAAGAACGTTCACGCGTGGGACGGCAATGAACTCAGCATTGCCGCCATCGTTCAAATAGCCAAGCACGCTGAAGTGCGGGCAAAAATTCTGCTGCCCGGCGGTACACGCGGGACAAATGCCGCAGAAGCTCATCGGAGCAAGAAGGACGCGCTGCCCCGGTTTGAGATCAGTAATGTACTCGCCCACTTCCATAATGTTGCCGGAAACGTCGCTGCCATTGATGTGCGGCAGCTTCACTCCAGGCAGCCCTTTGCGGATGAAGAGATCCAGATGGTTCAGCGCGGATGCCTTCACCCGAACCAGGACCTGATCTTTGCGCGGCCTGGGATCAGGCACATCTTCGAACTTCAGCACCTCAGGGCCGCCGAACTCGTGGAAGCGAATGGCTTTCATCAGTCGCGCTCCTTGCAACAAAGTAAACATGCGAGGGTAACACGCCGAAGAAACCGCTTCCACTGATCGTCACTGATGACACTGATCGGAGCAGAACATGAGAAGGACAACAGACTTGCATGGCTCTGATCGTGTGATCCGTGCAGATCTGTGGTAGCGGCCGGTGTTGCGCCAGTAGCTTAGAATAGAGCCCGTGGACATCTACGAGGAGATAACCCGGCTGCGGCGCGAAGGACGTCGCGGGGCGCTGGCCACCATTATCAACGTGCGTGGCTCCATCCCCTCATTCCATTCCGCCAAAATGCTGGTGCGGGAAGATGGATCAATCGCGGGCACTATTGGCGGCGGTTGCGTTGAAGCTGAAGTGTGGGAAGCCGCGCGCGAGGTGATGAAGAGCGAGAAGCCGCAAAGCCTCACCTTCAACCTGAACAACAATCCCAAGTACGATACCGGGCTGGTCTGCGGCGGTACTTTGGAAATTTATATTGAGCCGGTCCTGCCCGCTGCCACGCTCTACATTTTCGGCGCCGGACACGTGGCCTGGAACCTCTACAAAGTTGCACGGCTCGCCGGATTCGACGTCGTGGTCACCGACGATCGCGAAACCTACGCCAACCGTGAGCGCTTTCCCGAGGCCCGCGACATCTATTCCGATGAATATGAGCGCGTGATATCGCAGCTTACGCCCAACGATTCTTCGTACATCGTGATTGTCACGCGCGGGCACCGTGACGACATGCGGGTGCTGCGCTGGGCCGCCGAGACTCCCGCGAAATATGTCGGCATGATCGGCTCGCAGCGGAAGACCATCGCGATTTACAAAGAGCTGGAGAAAGAAGGAATCGCGGCGGAGAAACTGGCGCGGGTCTATGCTCCCGTCGGACTTGATATCGGCGCCATCACGCCGGAGGAAATCGCCGTCTCGATTGTGGCGGAACTCATCGCTTTACGCCGTGGCTCGCAGGCGCAACTCCCGCACATGAAAAGCACGAAAGCTGCGGAGATTCTCAAGCAAAGTTAGTATCATCTCTTCATGGCCCTCTCACCTTCTTTTGCGGGCGTAATTCTGGCCGCCGGCGCATCCTCGCGCATGGGGCGGGAAAAAGCGCTGCTACCGTGGAAAGGCGGGACGTTCCTTTCAACCGCAATTCAGGCCTTGCAGCGCACGACCGATCTGGTGCTGGTAATTGCCGGCCCGCACAATCAAGCGGAGATTGCTCCCGTGGTCTATGCCAACGCTGCTTTTCTCGTGCTCAACCCGCATCCTGAAGGCGGGCAGTTCAGCTCTTTGCAGCGCGGCCTTGAGGAAGTGCTTAACCGTGGCCGTGACGCCGCCATCTTGACTCTGGTAGACCGTCCAGCGCCGCAACTGGAAACTATCGCGCAACTGAAGTCCGTGTTCATAAGCTCCTCTGATCAGGTATGGGCAGTGGTTCCGGAAAACTCGGGAAAGCATGGTCATCCCATTATTATCGGGCGTGAGATGATTGCGGCATTCCTCAACGCGCCTGCCGCAAGCACTGCGCGAGACGTAGAGCATGCGCATCAGAATCACATCCTCTATCTGGCAGTAGACGATCCGCTGGTTGCGCTGAACGTGAACACCGAGGAAGATTTTGAGAAGCTGCGTCCAGGAACAACGGTTTGACCACCAGCAACCTTTCAACTCCCGCACAGGAATTTGTGAACTCGGTACTGGCGCTCAAGCCGGCGGTCGCGGTATTCGATTGCGATGGCACGCTGTGGAGCGGCGATTCCGGCGCCGACTTCTTCTATTGGCAGATTCGCCGCAACATGTTGCCGCCGGAAGTGGCTCGACGGGCGCTTGAAAGATATGCGGATTACAAACGCGGCAATGTGGGTGAAGAGATCATGTGCGGAGAGATGGTCACCATCAACGCCAATCTTTCGGAGCTGGATTTGGAAACGGCAGCCCGAGATTTCTTTGCTGATGTTGTGGAGCATCGCATTTTTCCCGAGATGCTCGATCTCGCTCAGCGCTTGCGGGCGTCAGGCTGCGAACTGTGGGCCGTATCTTCTACGAACGTCTGGGTCGTCGCGGAAGGGGCCAAACGCTTCGACATACCCCGTGAACGGGTTCTCGCGGCCTGCGCCCGCACGAGAGAAGGAATGATTACGCGTGACTTGGTCCGTGTGCCCAGCGGCCCCGCAAAAGCTACCGCGTTGCAGGAAATCTTGGGTAAGAATGTTGATATTTGCTTTGGAAATTCCATGCATGATCTAGCCATGATGGAAACAGCCGAGCACGCCTTTGCAGTGAACCCTAATCCCGATCTTGAGCAGATCGCACGTGGACGAGGATGGAAAATTTATTGGCCGATGGCAAGCCGGGAAACCACCAAGGACACGAAGTAGTCCGGCCCAGTCCGGCCCACTCATTCACCAACGCGAAAATCCCAAGCGTTGTCATCGTGAGCGACCGCGAACGAGGAATGAGCGAGCGGGAGTCGAAGGACCCCATGAATTTATTCTTGCCGGGCACTGCTTCAGGGAGTTTCTGCGATGAACCGTAATTGCGAACAGGCTCAATTTGGGAATGGATTGATTCAGCTCAATTTGGGAATGGATTGATTCAATGGAATCGCCCTAGAACCGAATCCTCGTTGAAATTCCCTGATGCATCAATGCCAACCTGAAGTCCGGCGGGATCCTTCGGCTTCGCGGTCGCTCGTTCCTCACTCCCGCTCAGCTCAGGATGACAATCAGTTTATCGGACGTTCTTACCCTGAAGGTTTTCACAGAATGTCGCCATCTGCGCTTCCATTCACTTCAGCCAGTCTTCCATCTTCTGCTTGAACCACTCCCATCCGGAAAGTTGGCGGTGCGGCGCGGCTGAGGCAATCCAGGAACGCAATTGATTCACGCGACGGAAATCGGCCGGCACTTCAAACAGGGCAGGATCGAGCGGACCTTCTTTAAGCTCCAGGATCTCAGATCCCCAGGTGGAGGTGATCGCCTGCTGCGAGCCGTCTCCCCGCACGATCTCGCTGTGCAGAGTAGTGCGAACCTGAACCGGGAAGCCGGTTTCAACTCCGGAACGATGTACCTGAATGGCATCGGTCTTGTTCCTGCAGTTGTCGTTTGCGGCCGACATCACAGAGGCAACCACAATCCCCGGAGATTTGCTGCGGCGCCATTCCGGCATGATCGTCGAATCAATGTACCAGCCATCCGTCTCGCTAGCGGAATCGAGCGAACAAGCTCCGGGGCCGGCTGCGCGCTTTTCCCTGGTGATAATGTGCCGGGCTGTGTGGCCAAACAACTGCTTGCGCTCGCCGGTGTCAATGTTGGCAATGGAGATGTCGAGCGTTCCACCGGAAGAAACCGGCTGCATGCGCTGCATTCCCGAGGAAATGTCGCGCCATTCATTGTGCAGCATCATGTACTCATGCGCTTGCAGATCGAGCACGTACACGCGATTGGGTTCGCCGCGCTGAATAATGCTGGCCATGGGCGGCCCCTGAACGTCGCCCGTTCGCGGCTGCCACTCGTTGCGGAGCCGGTCGGGAGTGAGGTACTCGGTGCGAACGTCGGTAAATCCGCCAGTCACCTGCCGCGTAACGATCTTCAGCCCCGTGGGCGTGGGTGACGGCCCAAACGAAACCAGGAAGGCAAGTAAAACAGAAAGAAGTGGCATGGCTGATCCTTAGTACCCGGCGGGCCGAACTTGGGAAGTATTTTACAGGCAAAGCGCGAGCCGGAAGCAAATTACTTTCGAGATTGAAGCTTCTTCAGAATCTGCTCAAGTGCATCCATCGCCAGATGCGATGCGTGCATCGAAGCGGAGTTCAAGCCGCCCAGGTTGTTGAGCAGGTCTTCTCGGGTAATTTTTTCGGCATCGGCTAGAGACCGGCCAGCGACCATCTCGGTCAGGCACGAGCCCGCCGCAATCGAAGCCACGCAGCCGCGCGTCTGGTAGCGAACTTGATCAACGCGCCCATCGGCGACTTTGATCGCCAGGCGCATGATGTCTCCGCAGACCGGATGTTCCAGGAGGACTTCGGCATCCGCGCCGGGGAGTTCTCCCGCGTTCCGAGGATGTTCGAAATGCTCAAGTACCTGAGGTGAGTAAGACATTCCGCCGCCAACTATAATCACATCATGCCAGAAACCCGCATTCTCCGGCGAGTAGCGTCATTGCAACCCAGCATCACCGTGACGCTGCGCGACCTCGGCTTGTTGCGATCTCTGGCTGCATGCACAAAATACTGTGTTGAGCTTTGCCCGGAGCTGAAGGATTCAGGTGTCGCTGTGATCGAGGACTCATGGTCGGCCAAAGCGGAGCAGATTCTCTGCGCCAAGCCGGACCTGGTGATGGCTTCCGTTCCGTATCGCATGGAATCATTGGCCGAGATCATGAAATCCGGCGTTCCTTGCCTCTGCCTTGCTCCGAAATCGCTGGCGGACGGATTGCAGGACATTCTGCACATCGCGCGAATCATGGGCGCGGAACATCGCGGCCTGGCCCTGGTAACGCGCATGGAAGAGGAGATTAAGAGGGTGCGGCGCCTCACCTCAACCTTGCCTCGGCCGCGTGTCTATTGCGAAGAATGGGGCAAGCCGCTGATCCATTCACAATTATGGGTGGCTGAGCTGGTCTGCGCTGCCGGTGGACAATTCCTTGGCCAGCCAGGAAAGCAGACAAGCGAAGGAGAAGTTGCAGCGAGCGATCCGGAAGTGATCGTGGCTGCGTGGTGCGGAGCGGGAGACCGCGTACCGCTGGAGAAAATTGCTGCCCGCCACGGGTGGAGCGATACGAGTGCGGTGCGCGCCGGCCGAGTGTTTTGCATTCGCGATGAATTTCTCAATACGCCGGCGAGCACATTGCTGCAAGGACTGCGTGCCCTCTGTTCCGCTATTCATCCTGAAAAGTTCGGCGAAGCTCCCGGCCTGAAGCGGCTGGTCTCGGCCGAAAACGCGCGGCAGGCAAAAGAGGCTTGAACTGAAAAACGAACCTTCCATCACCTATGAAAAAAGTAGTCGCGGGTCTGATTCTCGTCGAAGGAAAATTCCTGATCTGCCAGCGTACGCGGCACCAGCCATTCCCCCTTAAATGGGAGTTTCCCGGCGGGAAGATCGAATCGGGAGAAGAGCCTGAAGCTGCCTTGGTTCGCGAACTCGAAGAAGAGCTGGGAATATTGGCCGAGATTGGTCCAAGAGTCGCCGTCATCCGCCACAGTTACGGATCGGGCGCAGCGGTTGAGCTGCAGTTCTTTCTTGTCGAACAGTTCCAGAGAGAGATTCAGAACCGCATCTTTCGCGACGTTCGTTGGGCAGAGCGCGGGGAGCTTCCTGCCTATGATTTCCTCGCTGCGGATATTGAACTGGTGAACCAGCTTGCGGCAGGCAAGCGGTTGGTGTCTATTGGCCCCGAATTTGGGTCCACATCCATGCCACCGAGAGCAGAATCATAATTGCGCTGGTGGCGCCCACGATCACATTCGATAGTCGCGAATTCCGGTATTGCTCCATCAGATAGGGCCGGTTCACCAGCTTCAGCATGAAAATCAAAACAAACGGCAGCAGAACGCCGTTCAGCACCTGGGAATAAACAATCACCTTGATGAGCGGAAGCCTGGGAATCAGCACCGCGCCGGCTCCGAACAGAATGAGCAGGGTGTAGATCCAATAAAACGTTGGCGCTTCAGAAAACTTCTTGTTCACGCCCGATTCCACGCCCAGCCCTTCGCAAATGTTGTACGCCGTAGCAAGGGGAAGAATTGCCGCCGAGAGCAGCGAAGCGTTCACCAGTCCAACGGCAAACAGCAGCGCCGCGAATTGCCCCGCCAGCGGTTTGAGCGCGATCGCAGCCTCAGAAGCATCGCGGATGTCGTGGATGCCGGCTGGATAAAGCGTGGCAGCGCAAGCCACCACGATAAAAAACGCAATCACGTCAGTAATGATGCAGCCGAGACTTACGTCCCAGCGCGAGAGGGCATACTGCCGCTTGCCGATTCCTTTTTCCACGATTGAGGCCTGAAGATAGAACTGCATCCAGGGGGTAATGGTGGTTCCGACAAGCCCCACCACCAGAATCAGATAATCCGCCTGTCGGCTCACGTGCGGCACAAACGTATCGTGCAGGGCTTGCAACCAGTTGGGATGGGCGAAAATTGCCGAGACTGGATAGGTGAAATAGATAAGCGAAAATAAAATCAGAATTCGTTCCACCGGTTTG
>JAICYU010000333.1 GCA_025934025.1 Terriglobales bacterium | reverse complement strand
TTCCAGACGCCTGGCGCGATCTTCTTCTCCATACCGTGCCAGTACGGCAGGAAAAAAAGCATCCAGCGCGCCAAATTGCGTGGAGAGCTGCTTTCCGGTATTCATGTCCACCTGCTGGTACCATAGCCCGGATTTAGTGTTATCGGCCAGGTACTTGTTCACGGCTTTGAGGCTGGCTTTCCACATGCGCTGGCAATCTTTGTCGCCGAAGAGCAGCCATGACTTGAGCAAATATTCGTAGTAGGAATCAATGCCGCCGCTGATGCTGCTGGTGGGATCGGTCCATTGCCCCGTCTCGACGTTGATCTTCGATCCCACCAGGCCAATTTTGGATCGCCGCGAATACAGTTCCGTTAACGCCCGCTTTGCCTTGTCATAGAACACCTGCTTCCCGGTAAGCCGGCTGAGGGCGCCGAACTCGATGAGCAACGTGCCGATCTCAGCCGGATTGCTCTCCGCTCCGCGAGTCTTGCCAGTCTTGAGGTTCACGAACCTGTATGGCATTCCCGTAGGCGAGTTGAAAGCGGGAAGCAGGCGCGTCCCCAGGTCTTGAGCCATGTCGAGCAAACGCTGGTCGCCGGTGAGCTGATAACTGCTCAGCAGTCCGCCGAGAAGGCGGATCGTAATTTCAAAATTGCTGACGTAAATGTCCTGATTGAATGAAAGGTCCTTTTCGATGAGCTGGCGGGTTTTGTCTGCCTCGTCTTTCAGACCCATCATCAGCATGGTGTCGAGGGCGTCCACGGGGGTCATCTGGAGCGAAACGCCGTACCAATCGTGTCCCGTCTGGGTCAGAGGCAAAAGCTCGTCATGTCCCCAGGCATATTGTTTGTAGGCGTTCCAGGCATAGAGAAACTCGGAGCGCACCTGACGCGCCATGGGGCCGGGATCATTTGCAGAAGGAGCAGCAGGCGCAGGGCTCTTACGCGCGCTTTGGGCTTGAGCTGAACAAGAGCAGAAAAAAGTCAGAAATATGCCGAACGCAACAACCGAGTATGACAACCTGCGAAACAATGCGGCGTCTCCTGAGTGATGAAATCAGAACCATCATAGCGCACAGAAAGAGAGCGGCCCGCGTTGCTCTCTTCCGCTGCTGAAATCAAGAGCTGAAAGGCCCGCCGTCATTCTTCCTGCGGCCTTATGCGCTTTGGGTCTGAATTTCCTTTCCCCGCCTCTTCCTTTGATCGTCTGATTTCTTCCAGCCGCTGAGCAAACAGTTTTTCACGGCCTTCCGCGGTTGGATGGTAATAGCGGCGGCCGCGAAGATTGTCAGGCAGGCACTCCATATCGGCGACTTTTGAGTCCAGATCGTGCGCATACTGGTAGCCTTTGCCATAACCAACCTGCTTCATCAGCGCGGTAGCGGCATTGCGGATGTGCAGCGGGACAGGTTGGGCCGCGGTCTTCTCCACATCTTCGAGAACTGAACCATAAGCTGTGTAAAGCGCATTCGACTTCGGCGCCAGCGCCAAATAGGCAACTGCCTGGGCCAGCGCCAGGTTGGCTTCCGGCATGCCAAGAAAATCAATTGCGTCTTTGGCGGAGAGGCAAAGGTTCAACGCTTCCGGCGCCGCCAATCCGATATCTTCTGAGGCCATGCGCACCACGCGCCTCGCGATGTAGAGAGGGTCCTCGCCGGATTCGAGCATTCGCGCCAGCCAGTAGAGCGACGCGTCCACGTCACTGTTGCGCACTGACTTGTGCAGCGCCGAGATCAGGTTGTAATGCTCTTCGCCGGATTTGTCGTAGAGCAGCACGCGCTTCTGCAGCGTGTCCTTGATGATCTGCTCTGTGATTTCGCCGTTCTCTCCGGCGGTGGCGGCTGCAACTTCGAGCACGTTGTACGCGGAGCGCGCATCTCCGGAAGAATAGGCCGCGATCTGCTGTAGAACTTCGACTTCAGCGCGCGAGCGCAAACGTCCTAGACCGCGCTCCTCATCCTCGAGCGCCCGGCGCAGGAGCGTCACGATCTGCTCTTCGGTGAGCGGGTTCAGGATGTACACCCGGCAGCGCGAGAGCAGGGCGCCATTGATCTCAAAGCTGGGATTTTCGGTGGTTGCGCCGATCAACCGGATATTGCCGCGTTCCACGTGGGGAAGAAATGCGTCCTGCTGCGCGCGATTGAAGCGATGAATTTCGTCAATGAAGAGAATGGTCCGTGTGCCGTAGGCGCGAGCTTTCTCCGCATCGGCCATCACCTGTTTAATCTCTTTGATTCCCGAAAGTACGGCGGAGAACTCAATGAACTCCGCCTGGGTAACGTGGGCGATGATCTGCGCCAGCGTCGTCTTGCCCGAACCGGGAGGTCCCCAGAAGATGATGGAGCCGGGATCGTCGCGCTCGATCTGCAGGCGCAGGGGCTTGCCCGGCGCAAGGATGTGCTCCTGCCCCATAAACTCATCCAGAGTTCGCGGACGCATGCGGTCGGCCAGCGGGCGCGCGCCCTTGCCTTGCTGGTTCGGCAGTGGTGCAAACAAACTCACAAGAAAACCTTAACACCGCTTTTGCCGCAGATGAACGCTGATGAACGCTGATTTATTCCTGGTTTTTTATGGAACATTCGGACCCTGGCTGCTT
>JAICYU010000079.1 GCA_025934025.1 Terriglobales bacterium | reverse complement strand
ACGTTGCCGATAAAGTTAAACGGCAGCTCTTTCAGCAGAGCGAACGTGTGCTTGGTGAGATCATTGCCTTTGCTCTCTTCTTCGCCAACGGAGAGCAAACCAACGGTCGGACGCGAATTGCCGAATATGGCGCGGAAATAAATGTCTCCCATGACGGCGAACTGCGCCAGGTTGTGGGGCTTGGAATCAACGTTGGCGCCCACGTCAATCAGAATGGAAGGCTTGTGCTTGCCCGCCGAAGTAGGAAAAACATTGGCCAGGGCAGGACGATCAACGCCCGGCAATGTGCCAAGGACCATCTTGGCTGCCGCCATGGCGGCGCCAGTGTTTCCGGCTGTGACGAACCCAACCGCTTTTTTCTCCCGCACTAGGCGAAGGCCAACGTGAATGCTGGAATCCTTCTTGCCGCGCACTGCCTGCACGGGTTTATCGTGCATGGTGATGACTTCTGTGGCATTCACCACTTCGACAGCAGAGCGTGCCGCCGTAGGATGGCCCGCAAGTTCCTGATGGAGTCTCTCTTTCGGTCCTACGAGCAATACGCGGACGCCCGGGTAGTGGCGCGCCGCCAGCAGAGCCCCTTCTATTTCGGGCTTGGGGGCGCGGTCTGACCCCATGGCGTCGAGAGCTATAACGGTTTCCACCGGAGTGCGCTCTATTTGGACTCTTTCACTTCCACGGTCTCGCGGCCTTTATAGTAGCCGCACTTGGGACAGATGCGATGTGGGAGCTTGCGCTCGTGACAGTTGGGACACTCGGAAATACTTACCGTGGTCAGACGGTCGTGGGCGCGGCGACGCGAAGTACGTGCCTTGGAATGCCGCCGTTTCGGATTTGGCATCTTGTTACCTTTCTCTTATTGTTCCAGCTTCTTGCGTAAATCCTCAAGCGCCAGCCAGCGTGGATCAGAAATTCCGGAAACGCAATTACAGCTTCCACCGTTAAGGTTGGTTCCACACTGTGGACAGAGTCCCTTGCATTGGGCGCTGCAAATCAGCTTTACCGGCAACGCAAGCAGTACCTGCTCTTTGAGGACATCCTCAAGCAGAACGCCGCCATTCTGATAATAGCCAATCTCAGTTTCCGCCCGATTGATGGAAGCTTCAGCCGCAACGGCATCAATGCCTTGCGGCCGGTAGATGAGATCAAACGACTCCGCTACCGAGCTTTCCACCGGTTCCAGACAGCGAGCGCACTTAGACTTAACCTCGGCCGCAAAGTCTCCCACCAGCCGGATGTCTTCCACCACTTCGCGCGCACCGCGGTTTTCCCGGATCAATTCCGCCCGGCCTTTAGCCGCGAGCGGCTGCGTAAGTTGTAGATCTTCTCCCAGTTCGATTTCACCGGGCTTGAAGGTTTCGTCAAATTCCAAATTCCGGAGCTCAAGATCCTTTGTTTTAATAAACATAGAAACAGCTCCGGAAGTGGACTAGCCGACCAGACACACCTAAGCAGGGGTTACGCTGGGGACAAAAGATAGGATAAAGGCGGCTGGAAGAGAGTGTCAAATCAGCCGCCTGCCAATCCTGATCGTGCTAGAGATTGCGCGAGGTTTCCGTGCCTGTGGCCTCCTGACCGCCGGTAAACCGTTCAGCCTGTCCGCGAATGGCGGAAACCGTGGTACGGACCCGATCACGTCCCTGGTCCACAATATCGCGGGCTGAGCCTGCCAGATCGCCCGCACGCTGCTGCAAGTTGTTCCGAGTCTCTTCTCCGCTCATCGGGGCGAAAAGGACACCCAATCCAATGCCAATACCTAAACCTGCCAGAAAGGACTTCATAATGTATGCTCCTGTTTGTTGGCCACAAAGCTTCTGCGTCGCCAAAAAGTAAAGATGCGAACCGTCCCTTAAGGTTTGCCGCCTTGGAGAAGCGGGCCTGTTTCCGGCCGAAAATCGGCCCAGAAGCTGGTAATGTTAGCGCTGCCGGCCCCCGGAAAGCCTGGCAGTGGCGGCCTGTGCTGCGGGTCCCGCAGGATCTTCCTTCATGATCTCGTGGTAGAGAGCGGTTGCCTGCTGCGGGTCTGTAGTTTCATACAGTCCGGCGAGCTGGAGCTGAGCTTCAGGCTTGGAAACGGTGTCAGTAGGATGCTCGGCAACTTCCTTGTAAATGCGTACTGCGTCGGACTGGCGTTTATTGTTGCGGTAGTAACTGGCCAGAGCCATTTTCGCCAGCGAAGCCACTTCCTTGTCGCTGGAATCGGCCGCAGCTTTCAATTTCTGCTCGGCGTCTTTATCGCCCGCTTCCATGGCCGCAACGCCCTCCATATAACGAGCGATCTTTCCCGCCTTGGTCAGTGAGAACTTATCCGCCGCCGATTGAAACTCTTTCTCCGCCGCTTGGGCGCGCTCCACGTTACCGGCGAATCCGGCATTCTTGTCGCTGGCAGGCGCTCCCGCAGGACGAAGCTGTGCGTTGAAGGTCCTCATGGCCGCGCCTAGCGCCATGTTGCCTTGCTCAATCTGGCGATTGCGCCACGTAACAAAGCCATAGATGAGTAATCCGACCACGATAGCGCTGGCGATGCTCCAGATGAGCATCCGCTGGTGAGCGGAAGCCCATTCCGCCGCTCCCTGCGCGCTTTCTACAAAGCGATCTTCTTTCAGTTGCTTGCGGCTATAACCTTGCACGTGAAAACGACCTTCTTCTCAGGTGGGATAAATGTCTGTGAAAAGCTGAGTTTAACACAGTAGGAGCAGCCGAAGCGCTCACCTGCGGCATACCACTTAAATGCAGTGTTAGGGAATAATATTGCGGTTCTGCCGCTGGAAAACAGCAGTAAACTTCACGCATTCACCCCAGAAGTGAGGCCCTGCGTGCCATCCAGAAAAAAGACATCTGAAGCCAGCACAGCCAGCAGCGATCTGTGGCTGGCGCCAAGATCCAACTTCAAAAGCGAACCGCGTTACGGAGTCTGGCGCGACCGCAATGCCGCTCCGAGTTCACGCCTGCTGGAGTTGGCCGATATCGCTTTGGGCTTCCGCAAGCCGCAATCGCACAAGCGCCGGTCGTCAAACTTCTGAACTTCACAACAGGTAAGCTCCCTTTCCAGAGTTCCAGAAGCACTCCATATTCGCTCACATCATCTAAGTAAGTGATGCGAAAGCTTGGAATTGCAATCCTCGTCATTATTGTCCTTGTCGTGGCCGCGGCCCTGATTATTCCGCACGTCGTCAATATCAACCGCTACCGCCCGCAGATTCAGGCGGAACTGCAAAAGCGGCTCGGCAGATCCGTGACGCTGGGCGAGATGTCTCTCAGCCTGCTCCCCCCATCATTTCAGGTGACAAATCCCGTCGTGAGCGAGAGCCCTCAGTTCAACACCGGCAAACCGTTTGCCACGGCAGAGAAGCTTTCTGTGAAGGTTGCGTTCTGGCCCTTGCTACACAAACAGGTGGAAGTGAATTCTCTGGAATTGGCGCGCCCGCACGTGGAATTGGTGCGCAACTCGCAGGGTATTTGGAATTTCGCAACGCTGGGTGAGAATGCACCCGCAGCTCCCGTTAAGTCGCCGGCTCCGGCTTCGACTCCGGCGCCCGCAAAGCCGCAGCCGCAGAGCACGCCGGAAAACAAACAACCTGCCGGAGGGCTCAGTCTTGCGAATCTCACCATCACCGATGGACAGGTGGCCATCACGGACCAACAGAAGCACCAGTCGCGCGCGGTCTATGACCATATTGATTTGGACGTGAGCGACTTCGCGCCAGACCAGCAGTTTTCCATCAAGGCGGCGGCGCACCTGCCCGGCTCAGGAAGCCAGACAGTTTCGCTCGAAGGCAAAGGCGGCCCAATCAAGCAGGCCGACATCATTAACACGCCCTTCGATGGTTCCATCAAGCTCGACCAAGTGGCGATCTCGGCAGCGGAAAAGTTCCTGAACTCGCAGACCCTGAGTGGAATTGAAGCGCAAATTTCCGGCAACGCCAGCGTCAAGAACTCCGGCGGCAAACTCAGCTCGGCCGGCGACGTTCATGTGACCAACGCGAGAATCAAAACGGTTGATGTCGGCTACCCCATCGCCCTGAAGTATGACGTAACGGACGATCTGGCCAATGATGTCATCCAGATTCGCAAAGGCGACATTGATCTGGGAACCACTCCTGTAACGCTCTCCGGTACGCTCGACACCAAGGCCACACCTTCACAAATTGATCTCAAACTGACAGCAGAAAACGCCTCCATTCAAGATGCAGCGCGGCTCGCTTCAGCCTTTGGAGTGGCATTTGGCAAGCAGGTGGACGTCAAAGGCCAGGTGAACGCAAATATCCAGGCAAAGGGCGCGGAGAACAAGCCTGCACTCAACGGGAACCTCTCCGCGAAGAATCTTGTAATCAGCGGCAAAGAAGTCCCGCAACCGGTGAAGGCGCAGAGCATTGATCTCACCTTGACGCCCGAGGCCATCCGCTCCAACAACTTCACTGCCACCGCGGGTTCGACCAATGTGAATGTCAACTTCACGCTCGCGAACTATACCGGCAACAACAGCACCATTGATGCTGCGTTGCGCGCCCCGAATGCCCAAATCGCCGATCTGCTCAGCATGGCCAAAGCCGCCGGAATTTCCGCCGTCGAAGGCATGACCGGAGATGGCCTGCTCACGCTCGATGTTCATGCTCGCGGTCCAGTGAAGAATATGTCCGCGCTGGTATTCAACGGCACGGGAAAAATCCAGAATGCCAGCCTCAAGCCTCCTTCGCTCACCCAGCCTGTTCATGTGCGGAATGCCGATCTCGGCTTCAGCCAGAACTCCGCAACATTACGCAACCTTGCCGCGTCGGTCGGGCAAACTAACGCAACCGGCAATCTCACGCTCAAGAATTTTGCCGCGCCACAAGTGCAGTTTGCCTTGAATGCGGACAAAGCCAACATCGCCGAACTGCAGCAGCTTATGGGACAACAACAAGCTCCTCCGGCGAAAAAATCGGCCGCTGACTTTTGGCGACTGATTCCGCGCGCGGAAGCTCAAGCCGCGCCGCAGCCGAGCATCATCACGAGGATGACGGGTGCGGGAACCATCAGCGTCGGCAGCATCCAATACAACGATCTTCTGCTCAATAACGTGCGCTCCAATGTTGCGCTCAATCGCGGTGTGATCAAGATGAATCCGGTGACGGCCGATCTTTACGGCGGCAAGGAAACCGGCGCGGTCACGGTGGATATGCGTCCGGCGCAGCCCGTCTACTCTGCCAATCTGAAGACCACCAAAGTTGATGCCAACAAGTTGCTGTCGTCGGTGTCGTCGCTGAAGCAGACGCTCTATGGCCTGCTGAGCGCCAACGTCAACGCCAGCTTCAGCTCGACCAGCGCCGACGCCATCGCGCGCAGCCTGAACGGCAAAGTTGCCATGGACCTGAGCAATGGCAAGCTGATGAATGTTGATCTGCTGCACGAGCTCGCCAGCGTAGGAAAATTCCTCGGCAATGGCGTTCCGAATGCGGCGCAGGGCTTCACCAACATCGTGCAGCTCACCGGAAATTTCGACATCAACGATGGAATCGCCCAAACGAACAATCTGAAAGCCGCGATTGACGGCGGCACGCTCGCCGCTACCGGCACAGTAAATCTCGCCAGCCAGGCGCTGAACATGCACTTGACCGCTGTCCTCAATAAAGCTCTGAGCCAGCGTGTGGGCGGAACGCAGGTTGGCGGCTTTATGAATACCGCGTTGGCCAACAGCAACGGCGAGCTGGTGATGCCGGTGATCGTCACCGGAAATTTCCAGCATCCACAGATCGCGCCGGACCTGCAGCAGATCGCTCAGATGAAGCTGCACAACTTGCTGCCCACCACCAGCAATCCCGGCGCACTTACCAGTGGAATCCTGGGAAAGATTCTCGGTAACAAAGGACAAAGTACAACCGGTCAACAGCAATCACCACAAGGCGCGCTCGGCGGGATCCTCGGCGCGCTCGGCGGGAAACAGCAGCAACAGAAACAACCTGCTGCTCCTGCCGGCCAGGCAACTCCTGCGACTACTCCGCAGCCGCAGAGCCAAAACCCGCTCGGCAATATTCTGAATCAGGTGCTGGGCGGGAAGAAGGCGAGTCCCAGTCCAACGCCGAAGTGAAGCTCAGATGCTAAAGCTTGTTAGCGTATTTCATCAGTACACCTCAATGTCGCCACTCTGAGTTTCAAGAAGAATTTGTCCGTTGGAACACAGGTTCTCACCACATTTATAATTCCCCGCGATGCTCCCCAAAACACGCGCCAGAGTATTGCTCGGATGTGGTGTGCTCGCGCTGGCGCTTCTGCTCCATGCCGAGCCGATCAAGAAGCTCAAACCCTCCGGCTACGTGAATGATTTTGCCGGCGTGCTTGATTCCGGTTCGAAGAGCTCGATTGAGCAACTGGCGACGGAGATAAATCAGAAAACCTGGGCACAAATCGCGGTTGTAACCATCAACTCGCTCGATGGTTCCGACATTGAAAGCTACGCAGTTGATCTTTACAAGCAATGGGGCATTGGACCCAAATCAAATAATCGAGGGGTCCTGATCCTGCTGGCGGTTCGCGATCACCGTTATCGTGTGGAAGTCGGCTATGGATTGGAGCCGATCCTTCCCGATGGAAAAGTCGGCGGCTTTGGCCGAGAAGTAGTTCCTTACCTGAAGCGAAGCCAATACGGCCCGGCGCTATGGCTGATGACTCAGCGCGTAGCCCAGACCATCGCCGATGATGCTCACGTGTCACTAACCGGCCCGCAGGCTCCGACGCCGCAACCGGAGAACTCTGACGGCGGAAGTCTCCCCTGGTTTCTGATAGTTCTTCTTGTTTTTCTCGCTCTATTGATCGTTGGAGCTGTGATCAGCGCTATCGTGCGTGGAATAGGCGGTGGGTTCACCGGTGGTCGCGGTGGCCGGGGCTCGGGAATTTTCTGGAGCGGACTGGGTGGAATGGGCGGCTTTGGCGGTGGAAGCGGCTGGTCTTCCGGCGGTTGGGGTGGCGGAGGCGGCTTTGGAGGCGGTGGCGGCTTTGGTGGTTTTGGCGGTGGAATTTCCGGAGGAGGAGGCGCCAGCGGAAGCTGGTAAATCCGAACATGGCTCAATTTCAACATCTCAGGGAACTTGTGCAGAGACTGGCTGAAGCGGCTGGCGACAATCTGCTCTCCGTGGTTCTGCACGGATCGGCGGTCGCGGGCGACTTTCATCCTCAATTTTCCGATCTGAATGTTTTGTGCGTGATGAGGGAACTTTCGCCTGCGGCCATGCGCTCGCTCGCGCCGGTGTTGCATTGGTGGACTGATTTGAAGTATCCGGCTCCGCTGTTTTTTACCCGCGCCGAGTTGCAAGCCGCAGCCGACGTGTTTCCTATCGAGATGCTGGACATCAAAGACCGCCACACGATCCTGCACGGCGAAGATCCGTTTCAGCAGCTTGACGTCTCGATGGCGCTGCACCGCATCCAGTTGGAACACGAACTGCGGACCAAGCTTCTGCTCCTTCGCCAGCACTACATGAGCGTTGCTGCTGACGCGCCCCGCGTGCGCCATCTGCTGTTGGATTCGGTCTCAAATTTTCTGGCTCTGTTCCGGCACGCGCTGATCGCAGTAGGAGCAACTCCGCCCCACAGCAAAGCCGAGGTCGCTTACCAACTGGCGGGCAGAGCTGAATTCGATCCCGGGCCTTTCGAGCAGCTCCTGAAAGTGAGAGAGCGCAAGCTCAAAGCGGAAGAACTTGATGTTGATCGGGTTTTCCCCGCGTATCTGAGCGGGATTGAGAAGGTGATCGCAGCCGTAGATGCGCTGTGAAGTTTGCGGAAGAGTGTTTAGATGATGATTCAGGTATCATCCGCTTACCGGCAAATTTACATTCGTAGCGTCCCGATTTTTGCGGAGGAGATTCAATGAAAGCCGTCATCGTTCTGATAGTGATCGCTGTGATTGTGTTTGCGTGTTTTGGCAGCTATATCGGAGCCAAGAACCAGATGGTCGCGAAGAATGAAGCGGTCAAATCTGCGTGGTCGCAGGTAGATATCGTTTTGCAGCGCCGCGCGGACCTCATTCCCAACCTGGTGGAAACCGTAAAGGGCTTCGCCGTCCAGGAGCAGACCGTGTTTGGCGATATCGCAAGGGCCCGCTCCGCGCTGCTTTCCGCTAACACTCCGCAGGGCAAAATTGCTGCCAACCAGCAATTGGATGGCGCCTTGGGACGTTTGCTGGTGGTAGTGGAAAATTATCCGCAGTTGCGCTCGAATGAAAATTTTCTGCGGCTTCAGGATGAATTGGCCGGAACCGAAAACCGAATTGCTGTGGAACGCAAGCGCTACAACGATACGTTGCAGGACTACAACACCTATATTGGCCAGTTCCCCAACAGCGTTTGGGCCAACTTCGCCGGCTTCCACCGGAATGACGCATACTTCGCCGCCGCTGAAGGTTCGCGCCAGGCTCCGAAGGTTGATTTCGGGGGAGTGCGTCCGGGCGCCACTGCGACTCCCTCACCAGCGCATTAGAGTGATGCCGCAGGACGAATGCCACGCTCAGGTTTTCAGCCGTTGCGGAGCATGACTATTCATGACTAAGACACGGAAGGCCTGTCAGCTTCCGTTGCGCAGCTCGGCTGTAGAATCAATCCATGCGCCTCAAATCCGCGGTGGGACTAATCCTGGCTTCGTCGAGCATTCTGATTGCCGGCGCATTCGTCCTGCAGCATGAAATGTTTGCGGCTGCGAATGGATGGATGAATCGAGGAGTCGTGATACCGGCTTCCGCGCGCAGTTTGTATGTGTTCGCTGAGATATGGTCACGCTTCTGGTGGCTGGGTTCATTACTGATCCTGATATACATGACCCTTCTGGTGATCGCCTTTGAAATACTGCGCGGGCCACGGCGCATGCAAACGAACAAGTAAGGGCACAGCGAAAGCTGGTTTTAATCCCGACCAACCAACTGGGAGTGCGATTCTCTTTAGCGGTCCCGGTTGATCTCAATCACCCGCTGCCACTTCTTCCGGGTCATGTTCTTTCTCCCGCAGTTCCACCCACATGGCGACCACGCGATTGCGCAGCTTCTCTGTAATCTGAGTGTAGGTCTTTTCCGGATCGCGGATGGAATCTGGCGGTTCGATGGGATCGCCGAAGCGCACGCGCAGCTTCGCCAGACGCGGCAGCTTCTTGCCGCGCGGCCAGGCATCATAGAAGCCCTCCAGAGCCACGGGATAAATCGGCACTTTCAGGTGGGCGGAGAGAATGGCCGCGCCCTTCTTGAACTTCTTGGGAGTACCGTCAATGGATCGCTCCCCTTCGGGATAAAGCACCAGGTTGTCGCCTTCGCGCAAACCGTAAGCGCCGGCGCGCATGGCATTCACAAGATTGGAATCCGGATCAACCGGAACCAGACGAAAGGTGCGTCCGAGGAATTTGAAGAAGCCCTGGCCGAAGATCTCGCTGGTGCCGACATAGAACATGTTGCGGAAGAGCCGCCAGGGGATTTGCGTGGCAACAATGGGTCCATCGAGAAAGCTCTGGTGATTCGGAGAAAGAATGAATGGGCCGATGGCCGGCAGCTTTTCTTTGCCACTGACGCGCAGATCGAAAAAAATGCGCAGGAAGACCGACACAATTTTCCCCAGAACGAACCACATCAAAGTGAAAACGATACTGCTGTGCAGCGGCGCCAGCACTGAGGGATCGTCAGGGGCGTCCGAGAGGATGGCGTCCCAGCCGGGCAGCGCGGGACGCGCACTGCCGCCGCTGCCACTTCGCGCTTGCAGTATGGTGTCCACCAGCTCGCGCACGGTGTAAACCTGGGAGATCACGGAATCGTCGGCCTCCGCGCTGAGCTCGCGCTCCAGCGCAACCACGAGCTCGACGCGCTCCATCGAATCAAATCCAAGATCGAGCTCGAGGTTCGAAGAAGGCAGCACTGGCTTGGGAGTCTTCATCGCGGCGCGGATGGTCGCAATGGCGTTGCGCACTTCGGCTCTCGCCATCCAGACAGCTTCTTCGGCGGTGGGTTCCGCGCTCGCGGTTGCAGCGCTCTCTTCCGATGGCTGCTCACCGGCGGTCACGCGCTTCTGAATCTCAAAGCGCTTCAGCTTGCGCGTGGTCGTGCGGGGCAAAGGATCGGACCAGAGCTCGAAGCTGAGAATTCGTTTGGTGCTGGGGATCTGCATGGAGAGGTTCTCCACATCGAAGCGGATGACCTCGCGCGCGTTGACGATCTTTTTCTCCCGCAACACGTCGAAGTCAGGAACAATCACGGCGTGCAGGCGCTCAGAGAACGGTTCGCCCGGCCGGCTCACCAGACCGATCACGCAGATCTCCTTAATAAAAGGAGAGTGCATGTAGTGGGCCTCAATCTCTTCCGGATAAATGTTCTTGCCGGAGCTGAGAACAATGATCTCTTTCTTGCGGCCGGTAATGAAGACCACGCCGCGCTCGTCGAGGTAGCCGAGATCGCCACTGTGCAGCCAGCCATCGCGCAGGACTTCAGCCGTCGCGTCCGGGCGGTTGTAGTAGCCCTTCATGACAATGCCGCCGGAGATGGCAATCTCTCCGACAGCATACTTCATACCTTCTGCCGGCTGAGCATCAATGATCTTTACCTGCACACCCGGCAACGCCTGGCCCACAGATCCCATCACGTTGAGTCCTGGGCGATTGCAGGTTGCGCCGCCGCTGGTTTCGGTGAGCCCGTAGGCTTGCAGAACGTTGAAGCCAAGCTTCTCCATCTCGCGTCCGATACGCGGATCGAAAGCGGAGCCGCCGGTGATCAGATAGCGCATGCCCGGCCCAAGCAGCTTGTGGACGCGCGCGAAAAACAGTTTTCCCAAATTCAGCCCCAGCAAACGTCCGGCAGCAGAGAGATTCAGCATCATTCGGAAGGCTGCGCGCGCTGTCCAGGAACGCTTGCGCACCTCCTGCGTCACGCGCTCGTGGATCAGGTAAAAGAATTGCGGCACACAGCAGAATAGAGTGATGCCACGCTCGCTGAGGGCGCGCATCAACTCCGTGGTGTTCATCTCTTCCAAGTAGACGATGCGCGCGCCGGCAGCAAAGGGGAGCAGCAGGTTGGCCATCTGCGCCAAAGCATGGAAGAGCGGCAAGACGGCCAGGATGGCATCGCGTTCGCTCACGTCGAGAACGGCAAAGACTGCCGCAGCTTCCGCCAGCAGGTTGGCGTGCGTAAGCATCACGCCTTTAGGATCGGAAGTGGTTCCGGAGGTGTACATCACAACAGCGAGATCGCTGTCGCTGACGGGCACAGGCGCAAACTGAGCGGGACCGGCCGCGAACATGGCTGGCAGGTTGGAGTAGCGGCCTTCGCCGGAACCGTCAATCATCACAATGCGCACCAGAAGCTGCTCTACGGCTTTTTCCACCAGAGGCAGGTGCTTGCTATCGGTAAAGATGAGAGTAGCGCCGCAATCGCGCAGTAGCTTGTTCACCTGCGCGGCGTTGAACGCTGTATCGAGCGGGACGGCGGCGTCTCCGGCAGCCATCACTCCCAGATAAGCAGCCACCCAGAGCGGACTGTTCGCCGCCATAATGGCACAGCGCGCGCCGGACGACATCCCAGAGTCGCTCAGCCAGCGCCCGACGGATTCGGCCATGCGGCGCAAATCGGCGTAGGTGTAAGTCTCCGCTTCCCCGGAGGTGCGCTGCATCTGAGCAGCCGCTCGGTCGGGAAACTTGCTGACGGATTCCAAAAAGCGATCGTAGAAGCCGTGCATGGATTGGCCGTATCGCATCTTACCTGAAGAATCTCAGAGGGGGAAAAATCATGCAGACAGCTCACGAACTTTTCTTGCACGAACTGGGTGACATTCTGAACGCCGAACGCCGTCTGGTGGACGCGCTGGGAGAACAGGCCGAAAGATCTTCCAATCCGCAACTGCAAAAAGCCTTTTCCGCCCACCAGGCACAGACAGAAAAACAGGTGCAGCGGGTGGAGCAGATCTTTGAGCAGCTCGGGGAAGAACCGGAAGAAGAGGAGTGCAAAGGGCTGAGCGGCTTGCTGGAAGAGTTGGAAACCTTCAAGCAGGAGCAAGACCCATCAGAAGACATTCTCGATGTCGTGAGCATCGGCGCGGCGTCGAAGGTGGAAAGCTATGAGATCTGCGCTTATGAGTCGCTGATTGGTCTGGCGCAGGACATGGGCCACACCAAGGCGGTGAAGCTGTTACAGCAGAATCTGAAAGAAGAAGAGCAGACGCTCAAGAAGATGCAGGGCCTCTCCAGGAAGATCAAGCCGGAACAATCAGGAATGGAAGAAGAGGAAGAACCGACGCGGAAACGCGGATCACGCCGAGCAGCATAGCGAGCAAAAGAGACTGGCCCAAGTCCAGGCTGGAATTTCACAGGAACTTGATCTCGTTGAGGAAAGCTCCTCCCCTCGACGCTCGCTCGTCTCGTTCCTCCACTCGCGGTCGGAAAGGATCACAGTGGTTAGGGGTGGCGCATCTTTCAGGTTTTCGATGCTCCTAAATCTGCTGTCAGAATTCTTGACTCCATCGCGAGCTCAGATAGTTTCCGAACCGTCAGGCTCGTGGCCGGCGCACCGCCTCGGCCCTTGCGGTATGCTACTGGCGCAGCTATGCAGACAGGGCATTCGACTCGATTGACACGTGAACAGGCAATCGCATTAGCAAAGCAATTGGTGAAGGCGGTAAACGCCAAGGACCTCGATAGTTTGCTTGCGATGTATGCCCAGGACGCAGTCGCTGTCAGCCCGGTCGCCGGCGAGATGCGCGGCATCTCGGCAATCGCAGACTGGTGGACGAGGACCTTTGCGCTGTTTCCCGATTGGACGGTTGACCTTGCAGACGTACTTGTGGATGGAGAACGCATTGCGTTCCTGGGAAAGGCTGGCGCAACCGATCGCAACGGATGGTTCGGTCTTCCCGCCACAGGAGAGCACTTTGATTATCAGGCGATGATCGTCTTGACCCTGGCGCATGGCAAGATCGTCCGGGACGAGCGCATCTACGATTTATCTGCCTTGCTGCAACGCCTTGAGAAGGCGCGCCTGGACCAGGAACTGAAGGTCGCTGCCGAGGTCCAGCGCGGCTTATTGTCGCAGAGGGACCGTTCGACTCCGTTCTGTGAAACCGCAGGTAATTCCCTGCCCTGTCGCGCTATTGGAGGAGATTTCTTTGAGTCAATTCGCTTGCAGTCAGGCGGCTTTGGCATTGCGCTTGGCGACGTTTCGGGGAAAGGGCCAGGCTCAGCCATTCTTGCGGCAATGATTCAGGGCATGCTGGCTGTTCAGCTTGAATCGGAAACTGCCCCTTCGGCAACCCTGGCCCACCTGAATCGGTCGTTGAGATCCAGGCGTCTGGAACCGCGTTTTTCTACACTCAGCTATGGCGTTCTCTCGCCGGATGGGCAATTCACCTGTTCCAATGCTGGTCATAATCCGCCGATCATATTGATGCGCGACGGTATTCGCCGGCTGAGAGCGGGTGGGCCCATCCTCGGCATGTTTCCCGAATCCAGCTTTGAAGAAGAAACGATAGGCCTCGCGAAAGGCGATACAGTCATTATGTTTTCCGACGGCCTCATCGAAGCTCGTGACACGCAGGACCAAGAATACGGTGAAGAACGATTGATTTCGTGTCTGACAGCTTCCCGCAGCGAACCAATCTGCGAGCTGCTGAACAAAATTTTTTTGTCGGTCCAGGAGTTCTGCGAGGATGCTCCACAGGCGGACGACATCAGCGTGCTCTTGGCCCGCTTCACCGTCGCGGCGCCTCATCGAAGGTTCGTGCTTGACGCCGACGAACCGTAGGACTTAAGGTCTTCT
The DNA here is from genome assembly GCA_025934025.1 of Terriglobales bacterium. Classification (GTDB taxonomy): domain Bacteria; phylum Acidobacteriota; class Terriglobia; order Terriglobales; family Acidobacteriaceae; genus Angelobacter. The sequence continues at coordinate 369 of JAICYU010000079.1, read as the reverse complement.
TGCAATCCGAGTCTCTCAGGGGACATCAACTTCGCGGCCTTTCCTGTCTTTGAAGCCTCGGGCCCTCGGAACGACCGAAAGAATGAGGTGTAACCCCATGAACAAGAAGTTGGTATTCCTCCTGGCAGTGTTCGCTGCCTTTGCAACTTTGCTGGTCGTGCAATCAAGGCTTGTCACGGTTGCCGTTGCCGCTCAGAAGCCAAACTCATCCTTTGATCAGCAGGTTGAGCAGAGCCGTACACAGATGTTCGACGAGGGGAAGAAAATCTTCCGCTTCGATACCTTTGGCGACGAACCCTTCTGGGGCGGCACGCTCCATCTTCACGAGGCGATTGCCGGAGAAAAGAATGGCGGAGTGGGTCCTGGTGT
>JAICYU010000307.1 GCA_025934025.1 Terriglobales bacterium | reverse complement strand
TGACGGCGAAACCGAATCGGGTTCTCATGCGCTTCGCTCCTATTTGTTCAGGATCTCCATCATGTACTCGGTCACTTCAGGAGAGTTCATGAGGGAAAGCTTCTGGATCCAGGCCTTCTTCAGCTCAGGATTGGTTTCTTTCCGCGCCAGTGCGACCATTTCTTTGGCGCCGCCGCGCAGAAAGAGCGCATTGATCACTCGCTTCTTGATCTCCAGTTCATTGTGCGAGCTGTAGATATTGGTGAGGGCGGCGAGACTATCCTGTCCTCCGACCATGCCCAACGTATTGACGGCTTTCTCCAGCACATTGGGATCTTTTTCTGTATTCGCGATTTCGGCCAGCCCTTGAGAATCGCCACTCATCAGCATTCCCTGGATCACGGCCTCTCTCGTGCCGGGATCGGGAGAACTCTTGTACATCTCGCGCAACTCGTTGCGGCCACCCATCATGCCCAGATAACGAATCGCGTCCTTGCGCAGCTCCGGCGATTTTTCCGTCCGCGCCACCGCGAGTACCGCATCTTTATCGCCGGACATCAGCCAGCCCTGGAAGCATTCTTTCTTGATATTCGGATCCGTCGTGTTGTTGTAGATTTCCTTAAGAATCGGCGAGTTTCGCCTGCCGCTCATTCCGATATAGCGGATTGCCTTCTTCTGCAGCTCCGGTTCGTTGTTTGCTTTGGCGAGAGACAGGAGAATTTTTTGTGCCTGGTCGGAATTACTCTGCGACAAGACGAAAAGAGCCTTGTCTTTCAATCGCGGCGAATAATTTCCGTGAATAACCTTGTCGAGTAGAGGGACGGCCTTTTCCGGATCGGAGTTCATTAACGATTGCAAGGCCAGCAGCTTCAACTCTTCGTCGGAAATGTTGTCAGGATTCGCTGCCGCGCCTTTCATTTCGATTTCGAGAGCGCCCGCATCTTTCAGCCACTTGCTCTGTGGGTAGGTCCGGCGCAACTGGCCAATTGTTGCCTGGGCCTGAGCGGTGTTGCCGGCCATTTTCAGCGCGTAGGCTTCCCAGTAGAGCGCGGCGTCGGCCTTTCTTCCGCGCATGTTGGCAACTTCAGCGAAGTTCTTGACGGCTTCGTCGTAGTCGCCGTCACTCAGATCTTCGCTGCCGTTCTGGTAAACCTCATCTTCGTGAGTGCTGGCTTTACTCCCCGCCTGCGGATCAAACAGATTGGAAGCAGGGGCCGCGGTCTGCGTGGTTGCAGCCAGGCCGGCGGTCATCAACGTGAGAATAAGAAATAAAGAAAACAATGTGCGATTCATTCTGGTTAAAGCCTCTGGGTTGAGTTCGCCGCGGGGTTCTGTTCCTGGCGGCGGACGCGTGAATTTACTTCCGAACCTACAACACGAACTTTGAATAGCAATCCTTCCGACTGAATGCGGTTGCGAATTTGCTGGAGATCCGCCGCCGAAAGCTCCGAAGGGCCATTTGCAACTTCCGCCAGCACTCGGCCCAACTGATCGAGCAGCCGCGCAATCTGCGGATCGCCATCGCGCTGCGCGCTGGCGCGGTAAAGGTGGTTGGCATCGAGCAGGTCGCGCGCCTGCTGCTGCTCGTTGGAAAGATTGACGGTACCGTCGGCATCCGTGTTCATGATCTCCACCAGCAGCATCTGTGAGCGTTGCAGGTGGCCGCCGACGGCCACCAACACGACGCGTTGCGGGTTCGCAGCAACGGTTGGTGCTGGATTCGCGGGTTCATGACGAGGCCAGAATCTTCCAGCCAGAAAAGCCGCAACAATCAGGACAGCGGTGATTCCGGCAATTGCCCAGCGCGGCGGAGACGCCCACAACCTCCGGCGTGCAGCGTGTTGCGGCAGCCGGTCGCGAAGGTTGAGCCATGTCTTCTCTTCGTAAAACGCCGGCGGATCGGGAACCTCTGCCGGGCCGAGACTCCCAAGCAGAACCTGCACGCGCGCGAACTCGTCGCGACAGGATGGACATGCCGCCAGGTGCTCACGGACCTCCGGCTCACCTTCGGCATCGCCGTAATAATGAAGGACGATTTGTTCTTCGCTCAGGTGCTTCATCGCGCGGTGCTCGCAAACGGCTCAAGCTGCTGCCGCAATTTCTGCACGGCCCGGAACACGCTGTTCTTGGCCGCGCTGGTTTTCAGGTTCAGGTTTCTGGAAATCTCTTCAATCGAGCGCCCTTCCATGTGCCTCATGGTGAACGCCACCCGCTCCACTGGAGTCAGCAGCGACATGGCGTGCGACATTTTTTTCTTCATCTCTACGCTCAGGAGAAGGCGCTCCGGCCCGGCATCAGCGGCGGGCATTTGCATTTGCCTGCTGTCTTCCGGGTCAGGATCATCCACGATCTGGTAAGTGTCTTTCATTTTTTTTGCACTCAGGAAGTCAAGCGTGCGGTTCACCGCGATACGGTAAATCCAGGTTGCGAAGTTCGCGCGCAGCTCAAATCTGGGCAGTGCCTTGAAAGCGCGCAAAAACGTTTCCTGCACGATCTCCTCCGTGTCCTGCTGGTTGCCGCACATCCGGTACACCACGTGGAAGAGGCTGCGGGAATGCCGCTCCACCAGCACGCGAAAAGCGTCCTGGTCGCCGGCCAGCACCTGTGCCACCACGGCTGCATCGGTGACTTCCATTCGAATAACTTAGACCGAAAATGGGCGGAGCGGTTAGGGAGAACCGTCTTCACCACGGAGGCGCGAAGGCACGGAGAAAGCCGAGTTGTTGAATTGGAAGATTTTTCGAAAACGGGCAGTCGTTCAGATCGGGTGTTCAGAACAAGCCGCTGATTCTTTCACTCGGCGTCTCCGTGCCTCCGTGGTTAGGGCTATTGCGTAGTCGCCATCCCGTGTTCCACCACATGCCCAATCCTCAGGACAGTTCCTTCATCGAAGTGCCTGCCGAGAATCTGTAAGCCAATCGGCAGTCCGGAGCGGGTCTGGCCGCAGGGAACGCTGATTCCGGGAATACCGGCGAGATCTGCGGTAACGGTGAAAATGTCAGCAAGGTACATCGCCAGCGGATCTTCGGCCTTCTGGCCCAGCTTGAACGCGGGGGTGGGTGTGGTAGGAGTGACGATGGCGTCCACCTGCTGAAAAGCGTGTTGAAAATCGCGGCTGATCAGCGTGCGGACTTTCTGCGCCTTGAGATAGTAGGCGTCGTAATAGCCCGAGCTTAATACGTACGTTCCGAGCATGATGCGGCGCTTG
>JAICYU010000316.1 GCA_025934025.1 Terriglobales bacterium | reverse complement strand
AGCACGGAATCGAGCAGAACAGGATTTGATCCGGCAAGATCAAAGTAAGTTCCGCAGCCGCCGCCGGTATGAAAGTGCACGGCAAGACCGAGCCGTCCGGCCTCACGGGCGATATAGCGAAAAAGATAATCCTGAAGTTCTGTGTACTCTGCGCGCGGTGCGATCCCGCCTTTGACGAAGTGGGAATAAACCGTGCCCGCCTTTGCCATGTCAGCCGCAGGCTCCGGCGGAACGGGGCCGAAGTCGAGCGAGCGCAGATACGCAGCTTCAAACTTGATGGCCACCGCGCCTTTTTTCTTCTGCAGTTCCAGGGCAGGCGTGATGACCCGCTGAGTGTATTCAGCCAGCGTGTGTGGCATGGCGTTGACACTTAATTCATCCATGTAGCGGCGAAGCAGTTGATTTTCCCGGGAGAAGAAGAACTTTCTGTCGGGCGATTCGCTCTGAAGGTCAGAGTTTTTGAGCGGGAACATCAGCGCGTCATCAAACGGCACCCAGCGGAAGCGGGGAGGCTGAAGCCCCCGTCCGAGGGCGATGCGATTGGCCAGTTCTGTCTCGATGCCAAGCTGATCCAGCACCCAGCTGGGAAAATTATCGCCCTGTTGCTGAATAACTTTGCTGCGCGCTGCGATAAGTTCTTTCACGTGCTCAGGCGTGGCGTCATCGTAGGGATAGTTATAGAGGGCCTTCCACGCAGCCAGATATTGTGGATTTTCCGGCCGCGAGGTTGTGGTGGGAACGCTCGGCTCCAGCGGATCACAGGGCAGCGCGTCAAATTCGTCGTCCTTCTCGCCCGGGCTGACAAGCTTTGGCGGATGCGAATGATTATCAATGGCTTTGATCTTCTGGATCTCGGCGAGAAGTTGTGGATCGGGAGCTTGCGCGCGAGCCACGCTGCACGCGGCGAGGAAGGCGAGGGAAACGATTGTGTTCGTCAAAATTTGCATGAGAGCCCCGTTGATTAGCCAGCGTAAGTGGCAAAAGGGTAAACGGATGCGGTGATTTATGCAAAGGGGATTGTCAGCGGATGCGGACATGAGCAGCCGCGCCGAGATGATGGTAGAGCACCCGGTAAACCTCAGGAAATTCTGCATTCCATTGGTTCCAGTCATGGCCTCCGGGCACGACATGGAATTCGTATTGGAACCCTCGTTCGCGCACGAGTGCGGCAAATTTTTTGTTCGCCGGCAGCAGCCCTTCCTTGTCACCACAAGACAGAAAGAAGTATGGAGCCTTTGTGACCTCAGCGGAGCGCGCGAGCACATAGGGATCGTTGTCGCGCTGGTGCTGGCCATTCCAGGGGCCAAAGATGGACCTGAAGCGACGCCACTGTGAAATCCGTTTGATGGAAAAAGGGCGACTTGGGACATCTATGGCTGGGCTCATTGCGCCAACGAAGGCGAATAGTTCAGGATGCTTCAGAGCGAGTACGACAGCGCCAAAGCCGCCCATGGAGACGCCGATGACGGCGCGTTCGTCTCGCGATTGGGATGCAGGAAATCTCTGCTCGACATCGCTGACGAGATCCTTAGCGATGTAGGCTTCGTAGCGGTCCTGCGGGTTGGTGGCAGAATTCACGTAGTAGGACGAATTGCCTTCCGGCATGACAAGAATGAATCCGTTAGCGGCATATTGCGCCACGTCAGAGTAGTTCGTCCAGTCACGAAACCCTCCACCGCCGCCGTGTAGCAGGTAAAGCACGGGGAGCTTTTGTCCCAGGCTGGAGTAGCTGGCGGGAAGAACGACGCGGTAGGGGATTTCGTGCTGCAATGATGCGCTGAAAAAAGTGACGTCCTGCATGGTGACAGCGGAGGTGAGGCGCGGATGGTCCACAATGGGAGGCTCCGCTCTGTTGCAGCCGGTGAGCACAAGCAAGCAGAAAAGTGCGGCAAGCGCGGCTAGAGAGCAGGTGAGTCGCACAGGGTGTTAATCCGCTGCGCTGCTGACGCCGCTGCGCAATGTCTGCTTGCGGACCGTGAGTTTTTCGATCAGGCCAGTCTTCAGGGCAAAGCCGCGTCCGGGAGTTTGCGGAACGGTAATGAAGCCCTGCGTTGAGACTTCGACGGCAGGTTCGATGATGTCTTCTTTCCAATAGCGTTTTGAAGCAGAGACATCGCCAGGAAGGGTGAAGTCAGGGAGAGTGGAAAGGGCGATATTGTGTGAGCGTCCCAGGCCCGATTCCAGCATGCCTCCGCACCAGACCGGAATATTGTTGTGGCGAGCGACGTTATGGACGGCGACGGCCTCACTGAAGCCGCCCACGCGGCCTACTTTGATGTTGATGATGCGGCAGGCGCCCAGTTCAAGTGCCGCACGCGCATCGCGGCGGCCATGAATGGATTCATCCAGGCATAGGCTGGTCTTGAGCTGGCGCTGGAGTTGGGCGTGGAAATAAAAGTCGTCATGCCAAAGGGGCTGCTCGATCATGAGCAATCCGAACTGATCGAACTTCCTGAGGTGCTCGATCTGCTCCAGCGTGTAAGCGGAATTGGCGTCGCAGCTCAGAAGAATGTCCGGCCAGCGTTCGCGGATTCGAGTAAAAATATCGATGTCCCAGCCCGGTTTGCATTTGACCTTGATGCGGCGATAGCCGGCGTTCAGCTCGGTCTCAATTTTTTCCAGCAACTGTTCCACCGAGTTCTGAATGCCGATGGAGACGCCGCAGGCAATCTCAGTTTGCGCGCCGCCCAGCAGGCGCCACAACGGCATCTGCCTTTCCTGCGCTTCAGCGTCCCAGAGAGCGTTCTCAAGCGCGCCTTTGGCCATGCGATGCCCGCGAACTTTCCCCAGAAGGGCGGGAGCATCGGCGGCTTTCCCCAAATTGTGTCCGAGGAGGGCAGGGGCGAGATAACGCTCAAGGGCGTACCACGCGGTGTCAATTGATTCTTCACTGTAAAACGGATCTTCACCGGCGACGCACTCACCCCAGCCTTCCGGACCGCTGGTGTGCAAAGTAAGAAGAAGAATGCGGCGATCAGTGGTGCGGCCGAAACTGGTTTCAAAGAAGTGCACCAGCGGCATGCGGATTTCGCGCAGAGTGATGGCTT
>JAICYU010000340.1 GCA_025934025.1 Terriglobales bacterium | reverse complement strand
GGGCACACACAGCCGATACCCAATTTTTCCAACTGCTCAGGATAGACGCTGCTCTCCACCAGAAACTTTGTTCCCGTAATTCCCAGCTTGCGGAACCCGCGCTGCTTCGCCTCTTTGCCCACCTCTGCCGCAATATGCAGCCACGGTAGCGGCGAGTTCGGGATAACATACTTCATCGCCGCATGGATCGTGTTGTCCGGACAGATCAGGAACTGGGCGCCGGCCCGTTTCAGCCTGTCCGCGGAGCACAGCATCAACTCCGCCACGCCTTGCCAGTCCTCCTGGCCGTTCAGAAACTTCATGTATTCGGCCAGGCAGATGGTATGCATCGTCACTTCCGGATGCGCATGCAGTCCCATCAGAGCCTCAGCTTCCAGGCAGATGGTTCGATAACAGAGCGCCGCTCCTTCTGCACTGCACCCCACGAGGCCGATGTGCTTGCTCATTTTGAACAGCCCGGAATCGTTGTGGCTACTTTGCCCTCGTTGCCCTGGTTCATCGCCGTCACATTCTTTCGTTGCTCTTCGAGAGGCACAACACAGTATTCCGCCCGCAATGAATCGCTGATCAAAGACGACTTGTACGGCTCCTGCACCCACTCCTCTGGATTTTTCGTGCCGGAGTTCTCATCGTCGTTATCCTTCTTTTGTGCCGACTGCGCTGCGGCGGCCTTACTCAGATACTCGACATAGCTGCGAGTCAAATATTGCGTTCCGAATACCTGCGCCCTTCCAATGGATTGCAAGTAACGATCCAATGTCGCCGCAGCAATCCACCGTCCGTGAGGGTCGCCTTTGCTAACCGCAACCATGGCCAGGGCATGCGCGAGCAGATAATCGTCGGGAGCATCTCCATGCTGGAATATGAATGCTGCATCATGGAAGTCGCTGGCCGACTTCAGCCTTCCAGCATCCAATAACTGGTGAGCACGTCTCCTGCGCTCTGCATCGTTAGCAGCCATCTGCTCAGGCGATGCGCTTTTCCTGCCAGGCGCCGCTCCCCGGTCAGCCTGGTCTTCCAGATACAACTCGTGGATCGAGGTGCTCTGAGCCTTTTCATGTGCTGGTTTTTGGACATCGCGGTTGGTAGCCTGCATGCTTAGCACCATCGCTACGAGCAAAAACAATTGCATTGGATCCTCCTGCGCTCAGGAACACGCCATAGTGCTTTGGCTGGTTCCAGCTACCTCTTGGCAAACCCATCCACCTGCTGCAGAAAGCGCAGCTTTTTCTCCACTGGAAGGAATGACGCCTCAAAACTGTTGCGCGCGATCTCCCGCAATTGATCGCGGGAAAAGCCGAACTCTTCAACCGCCAGTTCGTATTCCTTGCACAGCGAAGTCTGGAACATCGCCGGATCGTCGGTATTCAAGGTCACCATCAATCCTTCATCAAAAAAGCTCTTCAGTGGGTGCTCGCCAAAACCCGCGCAAACTCCCGTCCGTAAATTGCTGGAGAGGCAAATTTCCACCGGAACCTGTTTGTGCGCCAGCACCTCCACCAGCTCAGGATCTTGTGCTATGGAAAGTCCGTGGCCGATTCTCTCCGCGCCAATGTTCAGCGCACTCCACACCGACTCCGGGCCCGTTGTCTCGCCCGCGTGTGCTGTCAACCGAAGTCCCTGGTCTGCCGCCTTCTTATAGAGATCGCGAAACCACTCCGCCGGCCCGCGTCGCTCGTCGCCGCCAATCCCAATTGCTGCCACGTTGCGTTCGCGATATTGCGCCGCCAGATCAAAGACTTCGGCCGCAGCTTCCGGGCCGAAGTGCCGCACCGCATCAAAGATCCACAACAGTGAGATGCCAAAGTCGCGCAGTCCGCGCTCGCGTCCGCGCTCCATGCCTTCAAAAATTGGCCCAAAATCCTGTCCCCGCCAGCGAATCACGCCCACGCTCACGTAAACCTCAGCATGCACAATGTTCTGCTGCCTGAGCTTCTGCATCAGCCGGTAAGTGATCAGCTCGTAGTCTTCCGGCGTGCGCAGCCGCTCCGTTACTGACTTGAACGCCAGCATGAAGCCATTGAAATCTTTATAAGAGTAAAGTCGGCGGACATCCTCTTCACTCAGCACATCACCGCTTCCGCGCACGTCGTAGCGATTGTTCTCGGTGGGCAGAGGCGTATTGTGCCGGCGGCTCAGCTCAGCCAGTGTTCCCGGTTCTACGCTGCCTTCCAGGTGAAGGTGCAGTTCCGCCTTGGGCAGGGATTGAATGAAGGACTTGGCCATTAGCCCTTGCCGGTAGTAGCTGTGTTGCTGGCGAATTCGCTGTGGTGGCGGCTATAGAAGAAGTAAATCACCAAGCCGATCGCCAACCACGCAAAGAACCGGATCCACGTAATAACCAGCAGGCCCGCCATCAATCCCACGCAAAGCAGAACAGACAGAATGGGGAACAACGGCACGAATGGTACCCGGAATGCTCGGGGACGATCCGGCTGGCTCTTGCGCAG
>JAICYU010000063.1 GCA_025934025.1 Terriglobales bacterium | reverse complement strand
TTTTGCATGCTGAACATACGCAGTTCAGGATAGCAGGCTAGGAAGAAATCTAGCGGATGTGAATGGCAGAAGATCTTCAGCTACGAAAACTGAATTATGACCCGCAGGTGCGATATCACTGAATTCCGGCTTGCACGAGAAATCGTCTTCGCAGGTACCATGTTGCCGAAGCCGCGGCAATCACGAGAAGAGGAAAAAGCCAAAAAACAGTATCTGGCAGCAATAGAAATATCACGCCAAAAAACGAGAATAAGCCGATGAAAACGATGCAGAGCGCCCAAATCCGAACGAATCCTCGAGCCTTGGGGCCATCGAGCATCTCTCCCAAAGCGATTTTTGGCCGCTTCTAAATCCAGCAGCCAAACAACGCGAATCCGCCACCGCCCAAGATTCTCAAGAGGAGTTCGGCGATCAAAGCGTGTGCTCCACAATTTCTTTCATGACCTGTAGCGCGGTCACGCAATTTTCCCGGCTCACATCCATGTGCGTGACAAATCGCATTTGCTCGGTGTTGATGCCGGCGGCCAGCACTCCGCGATCGGCCAGTTTGCGGCTGAAATCGGCGGTATTCATTCCTGTTCCGCTGATATCGAAGACGAGAATGTTGGTGGAAACCTTCGCGGGATTGATCCGGATTCCGGGAACTTGCGCCAGGCCTTCGGCCATCATGCGTGCATTGGCATGATCTTCTTTCAGGCGCGCCGGCATCTTCTCCAGCGCAATCAGGCCCGCTGCGGCCAGCACTCCGGCCTGACGCATGCCGCCGCCCAACGCTTTGCGATACGCTCGGGCCTTCGCGATGAACTCTCTGTTCCCGACCAGCATTGAGCCCACGGGCGCTCCCAGCCCTTTGGAAAGACAGAACATGACGGAGTCGAATTTGCGTGTGACCTCGGCGACCGGTTTGCCCAGCGCTGTGGCGGCGTTGAAGATGCGCGCTCCATCAAGATGCACTGGCAGGCCCATCTCGTGCGCGTGATCGCAAATTTCATCGGCCACTTCCTGCGGGTACACTGTTCCTCCCGCCATGTTGTGCGTGTTCTCCAGGGAGACCAGTCCGGTTTGCGCCTTGTAGTAAATTCCCGGTGCGATCCGCTTCTTAATTTCGGCCCACGTGAGAAAGCCGTCTTCGCCAAAGATGGGCCGCACCAGGCAGCCGGAGAACGAAGCCAGCGTTGCCATCTCGTAGTTGAAGATATGGCCGCGCTCCTCGCAGATGATCTCCTGCCCGTGATGTGTATGGATCTTTATGGCAATTTGGTTTCCCATGGTTCCGCTGGGAACAAAGATTGCCGCCTCCCGCCCAAAGATCTCTGCGGCACGCTGCTCCAGACGATTCACGGTGGGATCTTCGCCGTAAACGTCATCGCCAACTTCGGCTTCCGCCATGGCGCGGCGCATTTCAGCCGTAGGACGCGTGACGGTATCGCTGCGGAAATCGAGCGTGCGTGTGGTTTTCTGCTTCTCTTCGGTGGAGGACTCGGGCTGCGCGAGCTTGGGATTCATAGCAATTTGGTAATCGGGTAATTTAACCTTGGCGATTTCCAAAACACCCACTTACTCAATTATCTAATCGGCAAGGATTCTTCTTCACCAACAAACCGTTCAAACACCTCATTCGACAGCAGCCTGCCGCGCGGCGTCAACCTGACAATGTCGCCTTCGCGATGGAGCAGGCCTTGGGCGGTGAGGTCATCAATAATTACTGAACCGTGAGCATGGAACAAAGGACCAAATCTTTCGCGAATCACAGCCAGCGATACTCCGCGATTGAGCCGCAAGCCGAGAAAGAAACTCTCTTCCAGCGCCTGAGCGCTGGTTACTTTTGCGACGGTCAGGTCTGGAGCCGAAAGAAACCGATCATAGTTGTCGGTTGTGGCAAAACGAACGCTCTCCACATCTTCTTCGGCAAAGCGCGCTTTCGCTGGCAGCATGGAATGAGCGTCCACGCCGAAGCCCAGATACGGCTGACGCGTCCAGTACTTCAGGTTGTGGCGCGACTCATATCCTTCACGCGCGAAGTTGGAAATTTCATACTGCCTGATTCCAGCGGAGTTTAGGCGATCCCATGCCGTCTCATACATTTCGGCGGTCAGATCTTCATCGGGCACAAAATGTGCGTGATACCTGGTTCCTCCGGCAATCAGCTCGCGACCAAGACGAGAATCTTCGTCCACTTCCAGCATGTACACACTCACGTGTGGCACGCCAGTGGCAATGGCCTCGTCGAGTGAATAGTTCCAGCTTTCGCGGGTCTGGTGCGGAAGCCCGGCGATCAAATCAACATTGATGTTGCTGATGCCGGCGCGGCGCAGGTGCTCGATATCCTGGAGCGTCTTTTCCCGCGTGTGCAGCCGCGCCACGGATGCAGCTTCTTTGTCCACGAAGGATTGCACTCCCAGGCTCGCGCGGTTCACACCGCGCGTAAGCAGCGCCTGGATGATCGCATCCGTGAGCGTTCCCGGAGCACATTCGACTGTTACTTCCGCTTTGGGAAGCAGTGCAAATTCCTGGCGCAGATTGAACAGCAGTTTCTTCAGTTGGTCCGGTGGCAGCAAGCTGGGTGTTCCACCGCCCAGATAAATGGAATCAGCAGGCTCGAGAATTTCGGCTCCGTGCTCCGCAGCGAAGCCCCGCATGGCGCGCATGTCGGACACTAAGCGATCCACGTATTGTCCCATCTGTGCCGCCGAGAACACACCGGAAGCAAAGTTGCAGTAGGTGCACTTGGATCGGCAGAAAGGGATCGAGATGTAAAGGCCAAGAGGCACGAAAACTGCTTTCAGCGCGTAAATCCTGCATCAATTATAGAATCAGAGTCTATGCTCAAGCGCGCGGTGATCACTGGGATGGGCGTCGTCAGCCCCAACGGTATTGGCAAGACAGCCTTCTGCCAGGCAATTCTAGCGGGCAAGAGCGGCGTAAAGAAGATCACCCGCTTTGATGCTTCCGATCTTCCGGTCCAGATTGCCGGCGAGATTCAGGATTTCAACGAGCTCGATTGGATCGAAGCCAAAGAGCGCAAGCACGTTTCCCGCTGCGTTCCGCTGGCCATCGCGGCGTCTGCTGAAGCGCTGAACGATGCGGGCATTGATCCGGCCAAACTGTCACTCGACCAGCAGCGCGAGATCGGAGTGGCGCTGGGCACCGGCGGCGGCGCACACGACTTTACTGACCAGCAATACCATCTCTACTATCAGGGCAAGATCAAGCAGGTAAGCATCTTCACCATTCCCAGCGGGACCATGGGCACCATGTCCAGCGAGGTCAGCATGCGCTTTGGCTTACGCGGTCCAAGCCATGTGGTGACCACCGGCTGCACGTCTTCGACGGACGCCATTGCCCATGCGCTGCGGGAAATCCAGCTTGGCGTCCAGTCGGTAATGCTGGTGGGCGGGGCCGATGCACCCCTGGCTTGGGGAATTGTGAAGGCGTTCACCCTGATGAAGATCATGACGCAGTCCTGGAATCATGCACCGGAGCGCGGCTCAAGGCCTTTTAATCTCGATCGCGACGGCTTTGTGGTGGCAGAAGGCTCGTGGATGTTCGTGCTGGAAGAGTACGAGCACGCCCGCGCCCGTGGCGCGAAGATTTATGCTGAGATTGCCGGGTACGGATCTACCTGCGAGGCCTTTCATCGCGTGCGCTTGCAGGAGTGCGGCGAAGAGCCGGCGCGAGCCATTGAACTCGCCATGAAGGAAGCCGGAATCTCACCGGCAAACATTGACTACGTGAACCTGCACGGGACCTCAACCGATCTGAACGACCGCATTGAGACGCGCGCGCTGAAGCTGGCTCTCGGAGAGCGCGCCGCAAAAGTCCCGATGTCGGCGCTGAAATCGCAGATCGGCCACCCGCAGGGCGCCTGTGGGGCCGCTGGAGTCGCAGCCACTCTCATCGCCATGCAGCACAGCTCGATTCCACCCACCATCAACCTCGAAAATCCCGATCCGGAATGTGATCTTGATTATGTCCCCGAGTTGGGACGCAAGGCCGAGATCGAGCACGCCATCTGCAACTGCATCGCTTTTGGATCGAAAAACTCCGCCCTGGTGCTGCGCCGCGTCATCTGATAGACGCACGATAAAATAGAAGTCTAACAATGGCCCAGGAAGAAGAAGTACTAGGCAAAGCGTATGACAGCCGGCTGATGAGGCGGCTGCTCACCTACCTGCGCCCCTACTGGTGGCAGAGCACGGTGGCAATCTCTGCCATCTTTCTCAAGGTCTTTCTGGGGCCGGACGTCCTCGGGCCTTATCTGGTTGCAATTGCCATTGATAAATACCTCAGCGCGCACGCATATCACGGCAGTCTTCTCGACGGTTGGCTGAGCTCGAACCCCTGGACCGGCGTGGGCCAGATCGCGCTGCTCTATCTCGCTTCCCTGCTCTTCAACTTCGTGCTGGAATTCGTGCAGACCTACCTGATGCAGTGGACGGGGCAGAAGGTAATGTATGACCTGCGCAGCCAGATCTTCCGCCACTTGCAGGAAATGCACGTCGGTTTTTACGACAAGAATCCCGTAGGCCGCCTGGTGACGCGCGTCACCAGCGATGTTGATGCGCTGAATGAAATGTTTACCGCCGGCGTGGTCTCGATTTTCGAGGACGTGTTCATCCTGGGCGGAATCATGTTTGTGATGCTGCGGATGAAGTGGTGGCTTGCCCTGATCACTTTCGCTGTGCTGCCTCTGATCTTCTGGGTCACCATGCTTTTCCGCAAGTCGGTGCGCGAATCGTACCGCCGGATTCGCGTGGCGATTGCGCGCATCAACGCCTACCTGCAAGAGCACGTTACGGGAATGATCGTGCTCCAGCTTTTCAATCGCGAACGCCGCGCTTACCGCAAGTTTGACCAGATCAACGCGCAGCACATGGACGCTTTCAAGGACGCAATTCTTGCCTACGCCATCTACTATCCCGTGGTGGAACTGCTCTCGACGATTGCGATTGCTTCGGCGCTGTGGTTTGGCGGTTTGCGCGCGATGGCGGGCGCTGTAACGGTAGGAACCGTGACAGCCTTCGTTTTGTACGCCCAGCGTTTCTTCCGGCCTATTCAGGATTTGAGCGAGAAGTACAACATTCTGCAATCCGCCATGGCGGCAAGCGAGCGCGTTTTCAAGTTGCTCGACACACCGGTGGAAATCGTCTCACCTGCTAATCCGGTAAGCGCACAGGGCAAGGGCAGGATCGAGTTTGACCATGTCTGGTTCGCCTATCGCAAGATTGAGCAAGAGTCGCCGGCGCAGACCGTCGCCTCAGTTACCAACGGGCATCCTCATCCCGCAGGCGATGGGACTGGCTTCGACTGGGTATTGCGCGATGTCTCATTCGCTATTGAGCCGGGAGAAACGGTCGCCATCGTCGGCCATACCGGCGCGGGCAAGACCACGATCATTTCTCTGCTCATGCGGTTTTACGACATCCAGAAAGGCGCCATTCGAATTGATGGCGTGGACATCCGCGACATGGACTTGGGCGAACTCCGCCGCCGCTATGGAGTGGTATTGCAGGACCCGTTCCTCTTCAGCGGCACCATTGAGAACAACATTCGCCTGGGCTCAAGCTGGATCACCAATGAGCAGGTAGAATTGGCGGCTGAGAGCGTCAATGTGGCGGACTTCATTCGCACTCTGCCCGGCGGCTTCCGGGAGCCGGTATTGGAGCGCGGAAGCACGCTCAGCACCGGCCAGAAGCAGCTCATCTCGTTCGCCCGAGCCCTGGCGCACGATCCCAAAATCCTCATCCTTGACGAAGCCACCTCCAGCGTAGACACCGAAACCGAGCTGCGGGTTCGCGACGCTCTCACCCGCATGGTGGAAGGAAGGACCTCGGTCATCATCGCTCACCGCCTCTCCACCATTCAGCGCGCCAACAAGATCATCGTGATGCATAAAGGAGTGGTGCGCGAGATCGGCAGCCATCAGGAGTTGCTGTCCCAGCGCGGAATCTATTGGAAGCTGTATGAGCTGCAGTACAAGGAACAGGAATTAGGCGTGGAGAACCCTCAGGAAATCGGATGACCCGATCACCCGATGGCTTGCAATTTCTTCTCTCCGCCGGCGAGGCCTCCGGCGACATCTACGGCGCGCAGCTCGTTGACGCGTTGCGCGTTCTTGCTCCCGATGCACGTTTCTTTGGCATGGGCGGTACGCAGATGCGGGCTGCCGGTTGTGATCTGCTGGTGGATGCGCATGAAGTTGCAGTCGTCGGTCTGTTTGAGGTCGTCAAACATCTTCCTGCCATCCGAAAACGCTTCAAGCAACTTGTCGCCGAAGCGGAGCGACGCAAGCCCGATGCGGCCATCCTGATTGACTTTCCCGACTTTAACCTTCGCCTTGCCCGTAAACTGCACCGGCTTGGCATTCCCATTTTCTATTTTGTCAGCCCGCAGATCTGGGCCTGGAGAACCGGCAGGGTGAAGCAGATCCGGAAATATGTGCGCAAGATGATCGTGATCTTCCCTTTTGAGCAGGGGTTCTACACGAGCCACAATGTGGATGTCAGCTACGTCGGTCATCCATTGGCTTATGTACCCGATCCCGAGATCGGCAGACCTGAGTTCGCCCGGAAATACGGGCTCGATGCTGGCAAGAACTGGATTGCGCTTTTGCCCGGCAGCCGCCAGAAAGAAGTCCGGCTCAACGTGGGGGCGATGCTTGGATCTGCACAGTTGATTCAGGCGAGTGGAAAGCAGTTCGAATATGTTCTTCCGCTGGCCTCAACGCTGGAGCGAAGCTGGATGCAACAGCAGCTTTCCAGAGCTACGGTCCCCGTGCGTATTACCGAAGACGCCCGCGCCACCATGATGTTCTCCCGCGCTTCCATCGTCGCCAGCGGAACAGCCACGGTCGAAGCGGCGCTCTCAGGAACGCCGCTTGTGGTGGTGTACCGCCTATCTCCGCTCACCTGGCTCCTGGGACGGAGGCTGGTGAAACTCGACACCTTCGCCATGCCCAATCTGATTGCCGGCAGAAGAGCAGTCCCAGAGCTGATCCAGGCCGGCTTCACCCCTGTTTCTGTCGTCCGCGAGTTGGAGCGGATCATCCCTGACGGACCGGCGCGCAACCAGATGCAAAACGACCTCTCCGAAATCCGGCAGAGGCTCCGGCATCCCAGCAGCCCCAAGGACCCCGCTGTGCAAGCTGCAGAGGTGGTTCTTCAGGCAATATCGCAGGGGATATAGTCTGACGTTACGCTCCTGTGTCTCCCGAGCGCACCAGCGCGAAAGCTGGTCAGTTCCACGATGCAGCCGCGGGTTTGCGACGCGTTCCAACCATCCCTGTGGTACAAAAGCAGCTTTTTTGAAAAAATAGGCATCTAAGCCCCATATCCCAGCAGCTCTGGAGTTTTTCATGGATATTGCACGACGGCCCGTACGGCGTGCGTACGTCTTTCTTGTATTCTGGATCCTCGCGGCCCTGCCCGCGCTCGCCCAAAAGCCCCGCATTCAGGCCGACGATTACAAAATTGATGCCGAGATCCTGCCGAACAGCCATCGTCTAACGGCGCGCGCTCGGGTCAAATTCACCGCCCTCGATGACCTGAACTTCGCCAGTTTTGAGCTGCACAACGCGCTGCATCCAACCAAGGTGCTTGATGCCAACGGCAAGCCTCTGACAGCCGAACGCGTCAGCCAGGACAACGCCGTCCGCGTTACCTTCCCCGCCGCGCTGCCCAAGGGAACCACCACAACGCTCACCTTTGAATATGAGGGCGCGCTGGCCAATGCCGACGACAGTCCGGTGGAAGGACTGAAGCTGGCCTACATCGGTAACGACGTTACCTATTTACTCTATCCAGGCCGCTGGTTCCCGGTACTGAACTATGGGATTGACCGCTTCACTTCCGAAATCAACATCACAGCTCCGGCCGGCACCGTGATCATTGGCAGCGGCAGCACCAAACCGGAAAAGCCTGCCCCTTCCGGCAAAGTGGTCGCTTCTTTCCGTTGGGACAAGCCCAGCTTTCCCGGTACCATCATTGCCGGTCCTTTCACCGACACGGTTTTCGGCGGCGGCAACATGCACGTTTATTTTAGTGCGGCGAAGAAGAATTTCGCGCCCGCTTACGCCGACACTGCCGCGAAAGAACTGGAGTTTTTCACCACTATTTACGGACCTGCTCCCTCGCCCATGCTGAAGGTCGTGGAGTTGCCTGACGACACGGTACCCACAGCCTGGGCGCCGGAAATCGCTGCGTTCGCCACGCGCGATATCAGCGAGAAGACCAACTATCGCTTGCTGGCCGATGCCATCGCGCACCAGTGGTTTGGCGGGATCGTCAGTCCGGCGACTAAGGAAGATTGGTGGATCATGGATGGCGGCGCCCGCGCTTCGGAGATGCGGTACGTTCAGAATGCCGCCGGCGCGACTGCGTTTGAAGATGCCACTCGTGATATGGCTGTGGGCGCCCTCGCGTATGACACCACTCCGCTGGCCAGCGTCGGCAAGTTGGACACGTTTTCTCCGCAATTCCAGGCACTGGTCACCGATAAAGGTGGAATGATCTTCCACATGCTGCGCTGGGTGATCGGAGATGCCGCTTTCGACAAGACCATGAAGGAGCTGATGACTCAGTTTGCCTTCAAGCCCGTCACGGTTTCCGACCTTCAGAACGTCGCGCAAAAGAACACGCAGGAAAACCTGCAGGCCTTCTTTAGTCAGTGGGTGGATGGCACGGGCGCGCCCGAATTCAAAATGAAATACACGGTGTACCGCATCAAGAAAGGCTTTCGGGTAGTCGGCGAGGTCACTCAGGATCTGGACTTGTTCCGCATGCCGGTGGAATTAAAAGTAGACACCGACGGCCAGACGGAGATGAAGCGGATTGATGTGGTAGGGACCGAATCGCCGTTCTCGGTTGAGACCTTCGGCAAGCCGCGCAAGCTGAACCTTGATCCCAATAACTGGGTGCTCAAGAACTCGCCCGATCTCAAAGTGCGCGTGGCTATCCGCCGCGGGCAGGAACTGACGGCACAAGGCAATCTGGCGGAAGCGCTGACTGAGTACAACAAGGCATTGGCGGTAAATCGCAACAGCTCGCTGGCACATTACAGAATTGCAGACGTCTTCTATGTGCAACGCAATTACCAGTCTGCAGCCAATGAATACCGCGAGGCCATCAATGGCGACCAGGATCCGCGCTGGACTGAGGTCTGGAGCCATCTGCAACTGGGAAAAATCTTCGATCTGACAGGCCAGCGCCAGCGTGCGGTGAACGAATACCGGCAGGCCATCCAAACCGGCGACAACACTCAGGGCGCCATGGACGAAGCGCGGCACTACCTTGAACAGCCGTTCCAGCGGGAAAAGAAAGCCAACGGCTTGTAACGAGAAACCACAAAGGGCACGAAGAAACACGAAGCTGAACTTATTTGAATTCGCTTGCGTCGTTCGTGCGCCTGTGGCTGCCTTTTAATTCAGAGTCTTCAGATAACTTACAATCTGCCAGCGCTGCTGCTCTGGCAGTTTCGACCACGAGGGCATGCCGTTGCGCATGCTGCCGTTGGTCAGCAGCCAGTAGAGTTCGCCGGGAGTCGCAGCACGCACGCGGTCGCTTCGCAGCGGCGGGTGTTTGTCACGGCCGGAAGCATCGCTGCCATGGCATTGCGCGCAGTTCTGGTGAAACAGCTTCTCGCCTCCGCTGACCGCGTTGAAGTTGTCGGCGAAGGGGTTCGGACGGAGGCGGTCGCGTTCCGGCACGCGTTGCATCCATGCTCCATCGCCGATTGCGGCAAACAGCAGGGTTGCCGAGAGCGCAAGCCACATCGCCAAAATTGGTGTTCTACCCCGCATTACCGGTTCCTCCTGAAGCGGGACGCGATCTGATCTATCTCATACGACACGCCGAAGCGCAGCAGCATGCCGTGGCTGTTGTGGTTGAGCCCGACGGCAGGTGAGAAGGTGAACGTCGGTCCGCTGGGAAGATGAAACGCGGCGCTCGGAGCAAGATAGTGCGAGGTGTGCGAGAAGCCAAAGCTGTAGCGGTCGCCCAATCCGCCGTAAAGTTCCGCACCCAGCGAGAAGTTCTCACGGCAGAACCGGCAGTTATTCCCGGTGGCCAGCAATGAGAGCGGCCGGCTTGCCGCCAGAGCGTAGCCGAACTCCCAAGGCTCGCCGGCGAGATTTTTCTCGGCGATCACGTTCTCGGCAACATTCCAGCCTTTGAAGTTACTGGAAAGGATCAGCCGCAGTTCCGCCTCGCGCTTTTTTTCGCTGCGGTCGCTGGGTTCGAGAAAATCGGCAACCCCATCGTGCCCTACCACTTCCAGCAGGCTCTTGTCCGCCGCGTTGATATCTTCGAATTCAAAATAGAGCACCGGATTGATCCAGTGCTCCTGGAGCAGAGGCCGGAACCGGTTTTCCAATCTCCAGCCGGTGAACAGCGTGTTCTCGCCAAACGTGCTCTGGCCATCCAAATAGAGTTCGGTGGTCCACCACGTCTTCACACCATATTCCAATTCCGTGGCATTCCCCAGGAAGCTGTTTCCCTGCTGCGGAAACCCCGTCACGGACTTAGTGGCAATCTCCAGGTCGCCGGGCTCTTCCATGTGATGGGTGTAGGTGACGAAGTAATTCTCCTGCGCCCGCGCGCGCGAAGCGCAGACAACCAGGAAAGCAACACAGAGAAAAGCAGCTAACCATCTTCTCCGAAACCGGTCCACTCGAACTCTCCCGAACCTGCGCAGTTGAAAATGAAATTGAAATTCAATTTCAACTTGACAGAGATACTATACCAAATCGGTACGGTTTTTGGGAAGGTTTTTTGGGAGGCCTGCCGGGAATCTCTTAATTGCTACTGGCGCTTGTGTTTGCGGCCACCTTTCGTGCCGAATTCGGAGTCGTAATCCACCTGAATGGACGCGTATGGACGAAATGGACGCAGTGGACAAAGAACGAACTTCGCCCGTCTTGGATATGGCTAATCCGCGCGCCGCTGCATCCAATCCCGTGTAGCTGCTTGCAAGCGCGAACTGTTGTAAGCTCTCACAAGGTGACGACACATTGAGTCCACAGGAAAAGGTCCTGATCGTTGAGGACGAGGAAAACGAACGCTCCGGGCTGGCTGAGCTGATTTCAGCCTGGGGATATCGTACAGATACTGCTCGCGACGGCCTCGACGGCCTGGAGAAAGTCGCCGCCTGGTCGCCGGGAATCGTTGTGACCGACTTCAAGATGCCGCGGATGGATGGCATCGAGCTGCTGCAGCGGATCGCCGAGCAGCCGCAGCAAATTGCCGTGGTGCTGCTGACCGCTCAGGGCAGCATTGATATCGCCGTGGATGCCATGAAGTCCGGCGCCTACGACTTTATCCAGAAGCCGGTGGACCCGGCTCGGCTGAAGCAGATTCTGGCCAATGCGGCGCGCCAGCGCGGCACCACTTTGGAGCTGGAGGTCACCAAACGCAAGCTGCGCGATACCGGACTCTTCGGCCAGATGGTGGGCGGCTCCCGCGGGATGCAGGAGATTTTTCACTTGATTGAGATGGTCGCGCCCAGCACCGCGTCCGTGCTCATCACGGGAGAAAGCGGTACGGGAAAGGAGATGGTGGCGCGCACCATCCACGAGATGAGCCCGCGGCGCACCAAGCCCTTTGTGGCCATCAACTGCTCGGCCATCCCGGAAACGCTGATTGAGAGCGAAATCTTCGGCCACGAGAAAGGCGCGTTCACGGGAGCGCTGGAGCGTCGCGCTGGCTGCTTTGAGCTGGCGGAAGAAGGCACGCTGCTGCTGGACGAAATCGGCGAGATGCCGGCCGGAACGCAGGCCAAACTGCTGCGCGTGCTGGAAGATCGCAAGCTGCGCCGGCTTGGCAGCAAAGTGGAAACGCCGGTGGACGTCCGTGTGTTGGCCGCTACTAATAAAGTCCCGGAAGAAGCCGTCGCAAAAGGCGAGCTGCGAGGCGATCTCTACTATCGGCTGAACGTCTTCAACATCCACATGCCTCCGCTGCGCGAGCATAAAGAAGATATTCCTCAGCTTGTAGAGTCGCTGCTGGCGGACATGAATGCCAAGCACGGCAGGCATGTATGTGGCGTAAGTGATGGGGTGCTGGAGCTCTTTCACGGCTACAACTGGCCTGGGAACGTCCGCGAGATGCGCAATGCGCTGGAACGGGCCGTGATTGTTTGCGAAGGCGCGTTGATTGAGCAAAAACATCTGCCTCCGAACTTCGGCAGCGGCGGCCTGAAAGTTTCGTCATCGGAAGGCGACGGCATCCGGCTGGAAGTCGGAACCACGGTGGAACAGGCCGAGAAAATGCTGCTCCTGAAAACGCTGGCGGCCACGAACAACAACAAAACCAAAGCCGCGGAAATACTGGGAATCAGCCTGAAAACGTTGCACAATAAGCTGAAAGAGTACGGCAGCGCTTCCGGCCTGGCCAATGAAGCCGCCAGTTAGGGCAATGAATGCCTTCGTTTCGCCTGAAAACCAAGCTGGTGATCGGCATCACCTTTATGGTGGTGGTGATCGTGGCGGTGTTGCAGGCGTTCTACCTCACCCAGATCGTTCACCAGCGAATCCGCGAAACCTTTAACGACACGCAGAACGTCGCCTGGCACATCTTTGCACTGGGGCGCAACGCCCTCGATGTTGACCTGAGCAACACGCGCGTTGATTTAAGCGATCCCGCGCAGGTGATGGCTGCCGACAAAGAGCTGTTGCAGACCGACACCGCGCTGGCCGCCCTGCTGGAATCGGTTTCCGCCAACGAGCCCGCGATTGTAGACGCCGTCATCACCGACAACTCCGAGCAGGTGGTGGTGAGCTCGAACCAAGCCGCGATCGGCAAGCCCGCTCCTGAGCGCGATGATTTCGCTTCCGTGAACGATGGCGGCATTCGCAAGCAGCTCGACGTGCTTTACGGGCCTCCGCGCTTTTACAACGTGCGTCTGCCATTCACGCTGCGTGACGGCTCTCGCTTCGGCGAGTTGCGCGTGGGCGTTTCCACCACGCTGCTCAAGTACGAACTGCGCGACCGCATGCGCCGCGCGCTGATCTCGTCTGGTCTCGCAATACTGATTTGCCTGCTCATCTCGGCCGCCCTCTCGACCGTCGCTCTGCGACCGCTGAAGGCGATCAGCCGCAGGCTCGACCTCATCAGCTCCGGGCAGGCCGAACCTGCCGAATCCGCGGGGCGCCGGGACGAATACGGCGTAGTTTCTACCAAGATCGAGCGACTGGGCCGCCAGATGCGCGACGTAAAAGAAGTCTTCTCCGCCCTCAAAGAAAACCTGGACCAGATGATGGCCAACCTTCAGGACGGCGTCATGCTGTTTACCAGCGACTTCCGCGCCGTGCTGGTGAGCGCTTCAGCAGAGCGCTTTGTGGGCAAGCCGCGAGCGGAGATGCTGGGCTGCCATGCCACTGAAATCTTTACCATGGACTCGCCGCTCGGACGAGCTGTGCTCAACGCATTCCAGACCCGCGAGCCAGTCCTGGGCGAAGAGATCGAAGCCGAGCAAGGACGCCGTTGGCAGCTTTCACTTGATTTCATCGAAGAGCACGGCGAACGCATTGGGGCACTGCTCACGCTGCGCGACACGGAATCGGTCCACCGCATTGAAGATGAGATTGAGCTTTCACGCCGGCTTGCCGCCATCGGCCGCCTGACCTCGGGCGTGGCGCACGAAGTCAAGAACCCGATCAACGCCATTGTGGTGCATCTGGAAGTGCTGCGACAGAAGCTGAAACAGGTGGATCCCGATACCGGCCGCCACATGGACGTGATCGGCAGCGAAATCCAGCGGCTCGATCGCGTGGTGCAAACGCTGGTTGACTTCACCCGTCCGGTGGAGCTGCGCCTGGCGGAGATTGACCTGCGCAAGCTGGTGGACGAAGTCGTGATGCTGGCTTCGCCCGCGGCGGAGCAGCATCAGGTAAACGTGGAGCGCGAAGTCGCGCCCGATGCGCTTCCGGTTCGCGTGGATACCGACCTTGTAAAGCAGGCCGTGCTTAACATCGTGATCAATGGAGTGCAGGCCATGCCCGAAGGCGGAGCCCTGGCGATCAGCTCGCGGCGCGAGGGCGATAACGCGCTCATCGCCGTGCGTGACAGCGGGCCGGGTATTCCGCCGGAGATTCGCGACAAGATTTTCAACCTCTACTTCACCACGAAAAAAGGGGGAAGCGGCATTGGCCTGGCCATGGCGTATCGCGTGGTGCAGTTGCACCATGGCTCCATGGAGTTCACATCTGTCGCCGGCCAGGGCGCCACTTTCTTCTTGCGCTTTCCGCTGGTTGAAACTACAACAAATGGAGAGCAGTTCCGCGTTCCATCTGAGGACTCGCTGTCAAAAGCATGAAGCCGCTTCGTCCCATGCCGGTCCTCCTCGCGGTCATCATTGCCGTCCTATCTTCCGGATGCGCGCGCAAGAAGACGGTGCTGGTGATGCCGCAGGAGCAGCCTCCCGCAATCGCTCCCAGTCCGACCCCCACTCCGCAGACGACAGCCCAGCAGCCCGCCACGCCGGCGCCGCAAGCTTCGCCCACGCCTCAGCCTTCGCCGGAGCAGGCGGAAACCGCGCAGAAGCAAAAGCCCCACCCCAAGCACACCGGCGCCAGAAAGCCTTCGCCTTCAGTCCCAGCCAGCGGCGAAAAAAGCAGTACGGAAACCGCGCACAACATCAAGCCGAAGATCATTGAGAACGAAAACGTCCCGCCAGCCACAAACACTGCCAACCCGTCGGTCGTGAGCCAGGAACAGGCGACGACCGAGCAGCTTCTGCAGAATACGGAGACCGCCATCAACGGCATCAAGCGCCAGTTGACGCAAAACGAGCAGACAATGCTGGCGCAGATCCGAGACTTCATCTCCCAGAGCCGCGACGCCATCAAGAAAAACGATCTGGTGAGCGCCCGCAAACTCGCCGTGAAGGCGCACCTGTTCTCCGATGAATTGCTGAAGCAACGCTAACTGCAAGGAACAATCCTGTTTTTCCACAACCCTGTTTCGGTATAATAGACCGTGCACCCCAATAGGTCCCACGGCCACGGGCGCAAGCCCATTCCGAGCCGGGGAGCCGAATCCCCAAAAATCATTACAACAACTGAGACGAGGAGTCCATGGCGGCGAAATATATTTTCGTGACAGGCGGCGTTGTGTCTTCCCTGGGCAAAGGACTGGCGGCAGCTTCCATCGGATGTCTGCTGGAGAGCCGTGGATTGAAAGTCAACATTATGAAGTTCGATCCGTACCTGAACGTGGATCCCGGAACCATGTCCCCCTTCCAGCACGGCGAAGTTTTCGTTACTGACGACGGCGCGGAAACCGATCTTGATCTCGGCCATTATGAGCGATTCACTCACGCCAAACTCTCTCGTGACAACAACTGGACTACGGGCCGCATTTACGAGCAGATCATCACCAAGGAGCGTCGTGGCGACTATCTGGGGAAAACCGTGCAGGTTATTCCGCACGTCACGAACGAAATCAAAGCGGCGATGAAGAAGGTCGCACAGGATGTTGACATCGCAATTGTGGAGATTGGCGGCACGGTAGGCGACATCGAATCACTTCCCTTCCTTGAGGCTATCCGCCAGATGCGCCAGGAACTGGGGCGCGACAACACCATCTTTATTCACGTCACGCTGGTCCCATGGATCGGGGCAGCCGGCGAACTAAAAACCAAGCCCACGCAGCACTCGGTAAAGGAACTGCTCAGCATCGGAATCCAGCCGGACATTCTGCTCTGCCGCACCGATCGCTTTCTGGCGAAGGAGTTGAAGAGCAAGATCGCGCTCTTCTGCAACGTGGAAGATGAAGCCGTAATCACCGCCAAAGACGTAGCTTCCATCTACGAAGTGCCACTGGTGTTTGCCCGTGAAGGCGTGGACACCCTGCTGCTGCGCTATCTGCGAATCGATTCCAAACAGCCCGATCTGGCGCGATGGGAAGAGCTGATCCAGAGGGTCTATAACCCGCAGGATGAAGTCCACATCGGGATCGTCGGCAAGTATGTGGAGTATGAAGACTCCTACAAATCGCTGAAGGAAGCGCTGGTACACGGTGCGACGGCTTACAACCTGAAGCTGAACGTCACCTGGGTGGAAGCGGAGGGGCTGGAGTCGCCGGACCTCGGCAATCGTGATTACGAAGTGCAGCTCGAAGGCTTTGACGGCATTCTGGTTCCGGGAGGCTTCGGCAAGCGCGGCATTGAGGGGATGCTGAAT
>JAICYU010000239.1 GCA_025934025.1 Terriglobales bacterium | reverse complement strand
TGCTTGCCATGTTTCCGATCTGCGCAACCGTGATGTCCTCAAGTATTTGCAGGACGGGTTCCCACCAGCCCAGTCATGGCCCAGATTCCGAGCAGCGGGCCGATGGCCATGCTGGCCAGCGCCCATGGCCATCCTGCATGGGAAGCAATAGCAGCGGTTGCACGGATGGCGAACGCAGTCAGAAGAAATCCTAGCGCCACCTGGCAGGTGAGAGCAGTTCCGACGTAGCTCTTGTCTGACACTTCACTGATAATGGTAGAGAACTGGGCGGAGTCGGCGATCACAGCGATTCCCCACACCAGAGCCAGCGGAACCAGAATTTCAATCTGCCGGAACACCAGCGCGGCAACTACACAGCAAGCGGCGCTTGTTCCCATGGCGATAATCGTGACTCGCGCGCGCTGGCTCACGCGAACTGCTTCGGGTTGGTCTTGCAGGCGGTCGCTGGAGCGGCCGGCCCATACGCATCCTACGGCGCCGATGGCAATCGCAAGCGCAGCAACGGTCTCGTACTGCGATTTCGCCCAGCCGCTGGATTGAGCCAGGATCACGGCGATCCATCCCCACATGCTGTAGAGCTCCCACATGTGTCCGAGATAGCCGAAGTTGGCCAGACGCAGGCGGCGGTTGCGGCCAAGCTCCAGCACCTGCTTTATGTCGAGCCGCGACTGCGGCATGGCGTACGGACCTTCGCGAACAGCAACGGCAACAATCAGGCCTCCGAGAACGGCCATCGCGCTGCCCAGCAGAACAACACCGCGCCAGCCAACCCCGCCAAGAGAGTTGACCGCATGCGGCACGGCGGATCCGACCGTGAGAGCGCCAATCATGATGCCCAACGCCAGGCCGCGGCCGCGCTGGAACCATCCGGCAATGATCTTCATGCCTACGGGATAAACACCGGCGAGAAAGAAGCCGGTGAGCCCGCGCAGCAGAATTGCCGCCGGCGGATGCACAACCAGCAAAACGAATCCGGCGTTGGCCGCTGCCGCTGCGAACGCAGAGAAGACCAGTACCTTGATGGGACTGAAAACGTCAGGAATATTGAACAGCGCGAAGGTAATTGCGCCGAGAGAAAATCCAATCTGGACGGCAATGGTGAGCCACGAACCGAGCGCCAGCCCGGAGTGCCACATCGCGCTGATCTGCGGCAGTACTGCGGTTCCGGTGAACCAGAGCGACATGGCCAGCAGTTCAGTCAGCGAGAGCAAAAAAAGCACCCGCCGGGAAGAACCTTCGCGGCGGGTGAGCGATTCTGCGGTGGCCGTCATCAGCCTTTGAGCTTCTTGCGCTCGCAAACTTCCACAGTCTTGCTGGGATCCACGGCGTCGCGGTCCACCTGGATGTTAGTGATCTTCCCATCTTTATCAATGAGGAAAGTGGCCCGGCGCGCGGCCTTGTATTCGGGGACGAACAGCCCGTACTCCTTGGTGGTGTCGCCGCCCCAGTCGCTCAGAAGCGGGAAGGTGACGCCGATTTCCTTTGCCCAGGCAGCATTGCTAAACGGGCTATCCATGCTTACACCCAGGACCTGGGTGTCTGCGGCTTCCAGCTTCTGCAGGTTCTGCTGGAAAGCCTTCATTTCTTTGGTTCAACCGCCGGTGAAGGCGAACACGTAAAACGCCAGCGCGACACTCTTTTTGCCGCGATAGTCGCTGAGCTTAACGTCTTTTCCGTTCTGGTCCTTCAAGGTGAAATCGGGCGCAGTATCGCCGACTTTGAATTTCGTTGGTTCTTCTTTCTTGTCGCTCTGCGCCAGCACGGGGCTGGTGGTGGTCGTGAGCGCCATGGTGGCAATCAATAACAGCAAGACAGCGGTTCTTCTGCACATAACTGAACTTTCCTCGCAGCCTGGATTAATGCAAGGAGTAAGCCTATCGCGCTAAGAGCAGCAGGTCAACAGGCGAGCCGCTGTCCGAGTATGCGCTGACGCGCAGACAGGAAGAAAAAACGGGCCATTGTTACCTGCTCAGGCGAAATTCGCCGAACAAACCTAGAAATGAAGGGGCGTCGTCAAGGGATCAACCGCAAGCTCAACATTTAACGTCGTAGTTTGACCGCTCTTGATTCGTACTCCTCTGGTCGTGGCCGCAAACCCTGGATATGCAATAAAAACGTCATAACCGCCAACCGGCAGCCTGATGCTGAACCTCCCCTCTCCATCGGTATAGACTTCCGCATCGCATTTCTCCCTTGGATGATGGCCAAACTCGTCATACACCCAGTGTTGAACGCGAATGGTCGCTTCCGGTATGATCGCCCCGCTGCTGTCTGTAATCACTCCTGCAAAAATTCCGTGTGATGGCTCATCGGTAAGTGCCGAACAAAAAATCGCTCCACAGCACATCATCACGGCAAGAACAAATTTGATACGCATAAGAAACTCCGGCGGTGCTTCACCTAATTGCTGACTCGGAGCAATTGCTCATCAGGTCATTGGCATTTCCAGTCAAGAGCTGTCAACTTTGTCTGGTTGCAGACGCGCCGCAAGGTCCACGAACCCAATTGACGCAGATATTACTGTGGCCGTTTCTATTCAAGTATCTTGACGAGCGGCGATATGGCCATTGCGAGATTCAATATCGTCCGCTTTCCACTTTTGACTTCAACTTCCTTGGCTACTGGCGACATTCCTGGCGAAGTCACAAAAAGGTCGTACACGCCCGGGGGCAATTGAATTGCAAACCGGCCGCTTTTGTCCGAGTAAAGAAGCACATCACATTCCGCTCGGGCATCGAAATTTTTGTCAAATTTCCAGTGTTGCACACGAATCGTGACGCCCTGGACGATAGCGCCTACTGGATCAGTAATGACTCCAGTCAAAGTGCCGTCCGGGGAATTTTTAGAAATACCAAGCGAGAGCAAGAACAGACCGAAGATCAAAACCGCAAAAGCTTTTTTCATTCGCATGTGGAACTCCGACTCTAGTCAAATCATTGTCTCAGTTCATTGCGGTCTAGCGTGTCTGGAGCTTAGGCGGACTCGGTACACATGCAGGACATGGCACTTCATCATCACCGCCTCCGCCGCCCCCACCGACAAGCGATTCTATATAGTTCCCGAGGAGGTCCAACCCGTAGAACTGGTTGGGATCGGGGGTTCCGCCGACGACGTGACCACCGCCATGTTTTTGGTTGCAAAGACTTCGCAGTGCTGCTGCCTGTTTAGCATCGAAGGCGAATGTCTTACCCTGTTCGTCCGGCAAGTGCCATGCGGAGCCGCTGAAAGCCGCCTGCATCAAGCCGGAGGAACTGTGTTTTGCTGTGTGAAGGAGCCAATGGCCAATTTCGTGAGCCCCCGCCCTGCCGAGTCCGACCGCCAAGAAATCCGTGTTCTGCGCAGTTGGTGGATCGAATTGCTCAAGTCGAGACTCGAATACGTTCCCGCGATCCACCGGTTGGCCGTCCTTGTCGTGAAGCGTATTGCCGATTGCGGTGGAGTCAAGACCCGAGTTGGCGGGTACCTGATTAGCTACAACGAGGGTGTAATCCGCGTCGCTCCCAGAACTAGTGAAACTTACTCCGACTCCTGCTAGTCCAAAGATTCGGTCGATCTCGGATTTAATTCCGGCGGTAAATTTCGGATCGGAAAGCGGTGAGTTCTTTCCAGGCAGTAAAGAAACATTGAACGCGCAGGCCGCCAACCCCAAGGGATCGACAAAATTACATGGGCTGTTCATGACATATGCATACCGGTTCAGCGACTGGGGGTTGGTGATATCAATGCTTCCGAGATACGGATCGGGAGAGAGGAAGCGGCCCCATCTCCCCGCCTCGAAACGCGCGATGACATAATTGTACTCAGAGCCAGAGTCATACTCATACCCGCCGAACTGATAAAGGTTGCTGACGAGATTCGTGAAGACCTGCCGTTCATTGCCGAACGGAAAGTAATCCGCTTCCCATTCGATCGCTTTGCCATCGCCGCTGCCGATAACGGCTGCGGAGCCGAGATGGTCAGAGAGATAGTAATAGGCATTCCCGCTAGAGAGGGACACGAAAGCAATACGTTGATTGCCCAGAAAAACAAAGTCTTTGGTGATTGAGCCGCTGGTGGTACCGATTGAGAGCGGGCGGAAGCTGTCGTCCACCCAGTAAACCGTACCATCGGATTTTTTCACGCGTCGCCCGTTGCCATCGTAAGTGAACGTCGTTCCGGATGTTGGGTTTCTGCGGTTTTCTGCATCATACGTCATCGAATTTGATGTGTCGGAAAGAACATTCCCGGCAGCATCGTAGGTGAACGATGGCGTCGTGACCTGGTTCTTGTTGTTAACGATAAGCGACATGCTCTCGGCCGTGCCTTTGGTCACGTTCTTCTGCAAGAGATTGCCCCAGGCGTCGTACACATACGAGTCGCCCCAAGTCGTCGATGCGGTGGCGGCCGAAATCAAACGGTTTAGCTGATCATAGCCGTAATTTACGGTTCGCGTGTTATCGCGTGCGTTCGCGACCCGCACCACGCTGCCGTTGTTCTTGCCTCCGCCCTGGTCATAGCTATAGAGCAGATCGAGAAGCGTTAGGGGAACCGGCGAAGTCGCTTTGATCTCCGTTGGCTGGAGGCGGTTATTGAACGTGTTTGCCAACGAAATACCTGTCCAGCCCGCCCTCGCACTGACCTGCCCCCAAAGTTCGCACACTCGCAACTACGAAATCAGGTCGAGCATAGTTTAGAAGCAGCCGGGGTTGTGGAAAAGTGGGAATCCCGCGGGGTTGGCGGGATTTCCAAGCCAATCGGGAAAGCCGGGGTTTCACT
>JAICYU010000253.1 GCA_025934025.1 Terriglobales bacterium | reverse complement strand
CAAGTAAGAAGAAACGTGATTTCAATCCGAAAAAGTTCCTCACCACCATCGGTGAGGGTCGGAAAGTTGTGACGTTTCCAAAGAAAGGAACGATCTACGTGCAAGGCGCAGATTGTGATGCGGTCTTTTATATCCTGAAAGGGAAAGTAAGGCTCACCGTCGTTTCGAAGAATGGCAAGGAAGCTACCATCGGCATATTGAATCCGGGCGATTTCTTCGGAGAGGGAGGCCTTGCAGGACAGCCTCTGCGCATTGGATCTGCAACGGCAATGACTGATTGCGAACTCATGCGAATCGACAAGAAAATAATGATGCTTGCCCTTCACCGTCGACATGCATTGTCCGACATGTTTGTGGCGTATTTGTTGAAGCGCAACACGCGGTATCAAGCGGACCTGATTGATCAGCTTTTTAATTCCAGCGAAAAAAGACTGGCCCGGATTCTGCTGCTGCTTGCTCACTTCGGAAAAGAAGGCGTGCCCGAGACTGTGGTCCCTAAGATCAGCCAGGAGACCCTCGCCGAGATGGTGGGCACAACCCGCTCACGGGTCAGCTTCTTCATGAACAAATTCAGGAAGTTAGGTTTCGTTGATTACAACGGCGGCGGGTTAGAAGTCCACAGCTCACTTCTCAATGTTGTTCTCCACGACTCGCCTGGCTAAGTGCGGGATATATATTGTGTCATTACACAGCGCGCAAAACCGGGCGAAATCGAAGAATTAGCCAACAGCACGGAAACCGCATGAAAGCGGCGGGAAAGGGGATTTGGTTAATTTTCCTTTGGCTTGCAAGATAGGTGCATTATAGCCTAGCAAACCGCCGCCTTCAGCCTCTCGGCCACCTCTCCGCGGCGTTTCATCAACAGTTTACCACGTGCCCTTCAGTTTGCTTGCTGGCCAGCTTCTGGCCCCTGCAACGCCGCCACGACCGGCTGCATGCGCTGCATCGCCTCCAGCACGTCCGGAGCAAGCGCCTTAATGTAAAGCTCCTTCGTCACGTGCGCTTTCGCGTGGCGCAGGATGCGCTGTACGACCTTGTCGCTTGCACCCAGCGCATACAGGTTCGAAGCGATGCCGCGGCGGAAGCCATGCCAGCCATGACCATGGCAACCCGATGGCCTCAACCGCTGGCCGAATGATTCGCTGGGCCAGCTTGTCCGTGTCCATGCGATGCCCGCCGCCATCATGGAACATCACCCCCGTCGTCGGATTCCCCATCGACGCGCGATAGTCGTCCAGGACCTTGCCGAGGAATGGGATCACCGATGTCTCAGGCATTCCTCCCCACAGTAGCAATCCGCTAAATCATTGATGAATAGCGCTCCGTCCAACTCGCGCTGATTTCGCACTTCGCGGCTTCCCCCTTTCGTGACTGACCTTGGCAACTTTCTTTCTATCAGATGCCACCTCCGCCGTCGTTTGGGCCGGAACGGCGGGAGAGGGCTGACTCTTCAAGAATTGAGCTTTCCACGCCGCGCGTTTTTCCGGCGATGTCACAGAACGGGAAAAGTCAATGATGTAGGAAATCTCGTGCGGACAATACATACAGGGCGTCTGCAGGATCTCCGCAGTGGGCTCGTGTTTGACGGTGAACGGGAACGACCGCAAACACACCGTGCAAGTTAGCACCACAAAAGGCGTGCCGTTGTGATCCTTTCCGTTTCGCGGGATCCATACTGGGGCGGTTTTCTTGTCGTGCCCTATGGGGCCTGCCCTGAGAGCGTCGGCGATGATCTCCAGCAATTTGCCAGCATCTTCCCGGCCCTTCGCGTAAAACGCGTCGGCAATCACTCCGGGGGGAACCGAACCTGACGAGTATGCTCCGCTCGTGGCGACCACGATGACTTGTGGAAACCGGCGGCGAACAACCGACAGCAATTCAAAGCCCGACATCGCGGGCATATTCAAATCGGAAAGTAGCAGGTCTGGGGCCTGATCCTGGAAGTGCAGCAGGGCTTCGAAGCCATCGGCTGCCGTTGCTACGTCATAGCCGCTCGTTCTTAACATCATGGCCACGGTCTGCAGAACACTGGGGTCGTCCTCTGCGACCAGTATTCGGATCTGCTTCTTTGCAGTCACAGCGACCTCCTTTTGAGGTTTTGAGCCTTAGAACGACAATATCTGCAGCTTTGTTTTCAGTCTGTCCAATATTGACCACCCTCAACGATTCGTTTTTGGCGGCACGGCTGAAAACGATAGGTGTGTTTCTCCAGCGGGGGGCACACGGCCCGAGATCGTCTGTGACGACATGCTTGGCGTCTCTTCCCTGATGCGCAAAAATGCGTCAAACAGACGAGCGTCTGCGGGACATTGCAACATATCGCCATGGCAAAAAAGAGGGTCGGACGCACTGTCCGAGAAACCGCGAAGCGGGCCGCTGAATTGGCGGACCGTGCCCGTACGCTTCACGACCACGCTGACGAAGTGCACAAAGGCGTGGAAGCCACAGAGCGCACGGCTGAAAAACTTCATTCCCGTATAAGGAAGCAGCAGGGATCCAGAGGAATGACTTAACGTCATTGGCAGATCAGAGCGGAGTTGCTGGCGCTGTTGCCAAACCGTCAAATTTCGGAGCGACCCAAGCAGTAGTCCCGCGGCCGAAGCAGCCCTTTTCAGCGCTTCGGCCATTTCAGTACGCACGTCTTTCATGGCGGTCGTGTGAGGTGCGAGCGTTGAGCTGTGTCTGCACTGGCTCCCAAGCCAAAACCGGCCACCAGCCGGGGCAGCGTCGGCTGCAACACCAGAAGATCAGCCTGCCGGGTACCCGAGCTAACATTGGAAATTCAGGGTCATAGTCAGCGTCAAAGTTGCGAGCTGCCCCGCAGTCAAGCGGGTGCCGCCAGCTGCTGGCGTGTTGCTGGCCAGTGATCTGCAAATCAGGTCAGTTGCTGCAACTCGCAAGGCGCTAACAAAATATTTTAGGAACAGTGAGCACGAGCAGGGCACGTAGATTTAGCAAACCGCCGGCTTCAGCGATCGGCCACCTTTCCGGCGCGAAGTTTTTTCCGTGTTGGAAGAACCCGTCAGAACACGGATGTCAACGCAGTTGGAAATAGTGCCGATGAGCGGAATAATCACAAACAGTCATGGTCCTTGGAGGGAGCGGAACTTACCAAGCCGCAAGACGACCGTTTTGCTCCATTGATCCGCAACCTGAACTGCTGAGAGACGATGAAGGCGAGCACAACCGCAGCACCCAGATTCAGGGAAGCGACGAAGCCAGGTGAAACTCGATGCAAAGCATAATGAAAACCAATATTGGGAATGAACTGCATTTCAATTTGCCCCCTGATAGATTAGGTCGCGACGGCTTTTGGGGCGTCTTGGCAACGATTGCGGCTCTGTTTTTTGGCGCGTGTCTTCGATTACACGCCTATTTCCATTCGGGCACTGTATAGAAATGCTCATTAACGGATGCTGCGGAAAGCGTATAACAGGCAACGTTACACGCATCGCATCCGCTTCTCAAGCTCCGGCGCTGCGCTTTTGCCGTTGCATTGAATTCGTAAATCGAGGACCGGGGGGATGCTTACTTTTCTCCCTCCGTCACTTTCCGCATCTCAAAAGAAAGCATGTTCCACAAAGTATGAACACGAGTCAGGGACAGCATGCGAGAGCGGCGCCTCGGCCTGACTAGAGATGGGAAGCCGTATCTGGGCCGCCTTTTGTACACGCGCAAGGAAGCTAGTCGGACATACTGAAGATGCACGCGACCACATCCGAGGGCATGCGTTCGGTTTGCCATTTTGCTTCAATGACGTAGTCTGCCCGGGCCAAGCGCGTCGGATCAACCGGGTCTGACCAGCTAATCCGGAAGCAGCGTAGCACAATAAATCTAAAGCATCTATTAGATTTATTGCGCTTAAAAGGCTGCCAAAGCACGATGGTCACATGGCGAAAAGGACCACTTCCGTCACCGTGAAAATGAGCGCCGAGGACTACGCCCTGTTGACGAAGGCCGCCGCGACGATCTGGCCAGGGGCACTGCTGAGTAACAGCAGCATCGTGCTCGGCCTCGCACAGTTGGGTGCGGAAGCCGTCGTCAAGGCGAAGAAGGCGAAGTAACCGATTCGCGGACGAGAATCGCCAGGGTGGGCGGCAGCCAAGACGGTTTAAACGTTGCTTTCAGGCGATCAAGCCATTGAGCCGATGTCTCTCCACAAAGCACCACAATGATGTTGGTTCGATCTGGCTTCAGGTCTGCTATCTGCCCGACCAGCCTGTTGAACTCAGATTTGCTGTTCAGGTTCCGCTTCAATTCAATCAGAACGCGCTCGGTGCTGATAAAACCATCCCATTCAACGCAGATGTCAGCAGTTGTGCCGAGGTGTCTGT
>JAICYU010000194.1 GCA_025934025.1 Terriglobales bacterium | reverse complement strand
GTCCTTCATGATGGACGCGGGCAGGTTGGGCATAAGTCGGAAGTATAACGTTTGGCTTGAGTGCCATGTTGTCGCGCCGGTTCAGGTGATGATGGTGGTGCACGGCAGTCATCAGTTACCGGGTCGCGCCCAGTTTCTTGAGCCTCTCTTCGGCGCTTGTTTTAATCTCATCGCGCACATCTTGCGGGTCGGCAGTATCTGAGGGCAATAGCGCCAGCGCTTTGCGAGTGTTCTGGAGCGCCAGCTCTTTCTGGCCGGCGGCAAGGTAGACCTCACCCAGGGCGTCATAGGAATTCGGCGAATCAGGGTACGCTGCCGCGTTCAGCTTCACGATCCCCAGCGCCTGCGCGGTGTCTTTGGCTTCAAGGTGCTGACCGGCTATCCCGAGCATGATTTCTTCCGGAATAAATCCCGCCTTGGCATTTTTCTGACGCGCTGCGAAGAGCGTTTTCTGAAGCTGAGCCGGCCCACCGGGCACGTCAAGAAGAGCCACCTGGTGTATTTCCGCAGGAATGGCCGGGACTTCTGCCGTCGCTGGCGCGCGCCCTGGAGTTTTTATCAGCGTCGTTACATACCAGTTGACGATGGCTTGCGGTAAATCCGGGTGAACAGAGAAAATCTCCGCGGCATGATGCCCGGTCTGATAATGGGCAAACTTCTTTCCTGGTGAGCCACTGATGGTATAAAGCAGCTCTGTGATCGGCACCATGACTGGATACTGGTCGTCGTCGGCCACAGCAAAGAACACAGGCCGCCTGGATTGCCGCAGGAACTCGCGTCCCTTCACGTCAGTTGGCCCGGCAAGCAGAACAAGCGATTTCACCTCAGGATGGCGCATGGCTGTTTTAACGGCATTGTTCACGCCGCAACTTCCGCCGCCTACGCCTATCTGCGCGGCATTCACTCCCGGCTGCGATTTCAGGTATTGGTAAGCCACGTCAATGTCGCCCGGCCACTTCTGCATTTCCTCCGGTGGCTCGATAGGGCCGGGGCTCTTGGGCGGGTTGTGAGGCTTGTCTCCGCTGTCGCCGAAGCCGCGAAGATCCATGGTGACAACGCTGATCCCGGCCGAGGCTAGCTGCTGGGCCAGCCCATCCCATATGCGGCGATCATGATCACACTGATGCAGCAGCAGCACTCCCGGGCCTGGTTTGCCGGAAGAGAAATACGAGGCTTTGAGCTTGATTCCATCGGGCGCGGTTAAGTCCACTACTTTCGGGGCCGGCGGTTCTTTAGCCAGACAGGAGATTGCCGCTATGAGAAGAATGCAGAGAAGAAGACGTTTCATGGGCATCTAGTGTCCCCTTGTAGGGACGAAAAGGCAAATGCCAGAGGCCTGATTGATTAGCCACGAATCAACGCGAAAGAGGCGCAAAAAACCAAAATCTTTGAAGCGCAGAGGAACGGAGGAAACGGAGGGACGTTGCGCGCTCCGCTTCGCTGCGCGCGGGCCTTCGGCAGAGTGGAATCGGTTTTTGTTCATCCATTCCCACGGCTGCGCCGTGGGCTAACCTGTCGTCGCTCCTAAAAGGCGCTCGGGGCATCGTGGGAGACAGCTCTTCTTGTCCCCGGGTTTCCAATGGGAGGATAGAGCCAGTTAACGGGATCCTTCATGATGGAGGCGGGCAGGGCTTGGTTGGGCATAAGTGGGAAGTATACCGTTTGCGGATGTGGTAGCGGCTGACACGGAAAGGAAAGGGCCGGTTCACCATGGGACTGCGTTCGCGGGACTCGGGAACGGAGTGGACTTTGCGCTAGAGCGATAACTTTTCACCGAGCTGGCGCGCGATCCGGGTTGTTGGGACCACACCGCGCTGGCCGACTACGATTCCACTCAGATCAGATGCAGAAAATCCGCTCACTTCAAGATCGTGTTCCACGCTGCGGAGGTGTGCGGCCTGGTAGTCGGGACTGCGCCGGGGATTATCGATCAGGAAAACGGAAGTCTCAACTTCACCTGTTTTGAAAACAAGGTGGGCGTAAGTAGCCTGTTTCAGTCTGCAAAGGCGCACTTTCTCCAGGGAGGCGCGTTCCGGAGTTATGAGAGGGAGCAGACCGGCGTGTTGCGGGAATTGTTGCTGGAGAAAGGCAGCCATATCGGCGGGCTTTACCAGCCAATCCGAATGCCGATTCAAGACCAGGTCACTGAAGTGATCGTCGGCTGCAGCCAGAGCCATGGCTTTCTCATGCCAGTATCCCGATAGCAAGCCAAAGGTTGCAATCGCGAGCACCAAAGCAGCGGCAAAGGCGAAGCCGGCCTTCGCCCACCCGAGATGAGAAAGCCGCCAGGGAACGTGTCTGCTCCGCATGTCTCCATCCATCTGCTGCCGTACGCGGGCGACCACGGCGGAAGCGTCGGGCATCTCGTCGCCGAGCGCGGAGCGCAGCGCGTCATCAAGCTGCCGGTCGGAATCTACGTTGTCCGCGCATGCTCTGCACTCCGCGATGTGGCCGTTGAATTCCTGTAACGGTTCGCCCCGCAGTTCACCTGTCAGGTAAAGTGGCGTGATCTCGTGGATTTGATTGCAGTTCATGTGTTCTTCTCTCCGGCGGTGGCTCGCTTCTGCAGGCGGGAGCGCAATGCCTGCCGCGCCCGATTGAGCCTGGAGGCAACAGTGCCAGCAGGAATCTCAAGTATCGCCGCGATCTCGCCGATCGCGAATCCGTCTAATGTGGCAAGCTGCAGCACTTCCCGATGCTCAGGGGTGAGATGAGAAAAAGCCTCTCGCACCTCATGTCCGGCGGTGACCTTCTCTGGAGCAGATAACCCTGAGTCGTCAATTTCGAGTGAGATTTCAGCCCGGGCGGGGTTACGCCGTATCTGGCAGATGTGAAGGTTCTTGAGAATGCGGAACAGCCAGGCCCTGCAATTGGTGCCACGCTCAAATTGATGAAAGCTTCGCCAGGCCGCCAGAAGCGTCTCCTGCACCAGATCCTCAGCCCGCGCAGGTTCGCCGGCCAGATGCAGCGCATAGCGCAACAATCCGGCCGCGTGAGGAAAGGCGACAGATTCGAATTCGAAAGTACGATCTTCCCGCATGCTCAACTCATGCGCCAGCAGAGTTCCGCATTCACCTGTCCCCATTCAAACACCTTTTATGCCCGGCAGACTTGTAAACGGCACACCCTCTGATGGGAAAAGGCTTTTGCCTGCGAATTTCATCCCTTGGGACGCAAATATATTTTTCCCCGGCAACAGGGAATAGAACGCCAATGCAGCACGTTTTCAGAGTACAGAGGCGGACAAGCAATCGCTGCCTCAACACAAAGGAGAACCGCGATGAAATCACCCCTACGAACTGCCCTGGCCTTATTGGTGACCTCCGTTCCCTGGCTTGCTATGATCGCACAATCGCAGCAGCAGGAAATGAACCCCCGGAGTGAACAGCGGATGGAATCAGCCCAGCCGGAAAAGCCCGCCGGTGATTCCGCAAACAGCATGAAGATGATGCCTGATAAGGATTGCGCCAAGATGAAGAAAGGCAAGATGGACAAGAACAAGGCAAAACAGATGAAGAAGAAAGAAGACAAGCAGAACAGCAGCTCTTCTGGATTCAGCATTTATGGCTGATGTGCTCAGTGTGCGGTGACGCGAGATGGCTTCAGGCCGGGGCGCTGGCTGAAGGCCTTGAAGCCATCCGTGAGCAATAAACCAGGACACATTGATTACAGATTCACAAACAGGAAGGAGGCAATCCGGATGCGCTGCGTATGGGTTTTGCTGATCCTTTCTGCTCTAACACCGATTGCTTCCTCAGCGGAGGCGCGGCCCGCTCTCGTTCTGCATTACCACGCCAGGAATTCAATGATGCTGGTGACGGTGACCATTGACGGCAGAAACAGAACGTTGGTTTTTGATACAGGCGCAGAGCAGACGATGATCCATTTCCCGCAGGTTTCACGCAGCCAGGAAATGGCGCTGTGGCAGCACAGCTACGCTTACGTAAAGGAGAGGAGCAACGTCAAGCTTGGCGAGCAGACGTTTTTCATTGACGTGATTAAAGCAAACCTGACTGGCGCGTCGCTGTTGAAAGTAGCGGATGGAGTGCTGGGGCAGGATGTGCTCTCAAACTTCGCCAGCATCCGCATCAATTACCGCCAGCAAACCATTGAGTTGTTCGAGCGCTAAGACAGACAACACGCTGTAACTGTGGAGGACTTTGCCAAATGCAGTATGAACGATCAGACCGATTTGATCTCACACCCTGGGCGCCGTTTCTGCTGCGAATGATCATTGGATATGGATTCGCGATTCACGGCCTTGCCAAGCTGTCGAGAGGCCCGGATGTGTTTGCCGGCGTATTGCAGTCCATCGGCGTTCCGGCTCCACATTTTATGGCGTGGGTGACGATCATCACTGAGCTGTTCGGCGGCCTGGCGGTTGGGTTGGGCGCGTTCGTGACATTGGCGAGCGTGCCACTGGCCGTGATTTTGCTGGTGGCAATCTTTACCGTACATCTTCCTTACGGATTCAGCTCCATCAAGCTCATTGCTGTCACCCCGGCGGGAGCACAATTCGGTCCGCCGGGCTATGAGTGCAATCTGCTGTATATTGCCGGCCTGGTGGCGCTGGTGCTGGGTGGACCGGGACCGTTAGCCATCGATGGGCTGCGGAGACACAAGAAACAAAACAAGCCGGCTTTGACAGTGGGCGCCGTTTCCGGGAAAAATTCGGTTTCAGCATAAAGGCATTCCTGATGAGCAAACCACCGGCAACATTATTTAACGGGCTGTTTGAAACCCACCTTCACGTCCTGGACCTGGAACGATCCATGAGGTTCTATGGAGATGTCCTGGGCCTGGAGCTTGGCCGCATGGAACCTGAGCGCCGGGTGGCGCTCTACTGGGTGGGAAAAAACCGGAACACAATGCTGGGATTGTGGGAGGAGCCTCCTTGGATCTGGGAAGCAAGCAAGAACAAGGTGCAAACGCAACATATCGCCTTTGGAATGGAGCTTGAAGACCTGCACGAAGCAATGCAACGTCTGAAACAGAACAGGATTGAGTTAAAGAATTTCTTTGACCAGGTCACGGACGAGCCAAGCGTATTTGGCTGGATGCCTGCCGCCTCAATTTACTTCCATGATGTTGACGGCCACTTATTGGAGCTCATTGCCAGAATTGACCATGAACCATTGCCGGACATCGGTATTGTGTCCCTCTCAGAGTGGAACAATCTCACACGAACCAGGCGGGATGGATGATAACGCAGGCCTCAACTCCGTTGGCGATTGCGATTCGTCGCGCAGTTCCGGAAGACGCTGAAGGAATCACCCGCACCTACCTGGAAAGCGCTGAGCACCATGCCGGCCTTGATTCTGAACTCTACCGGATACCTGCGCGGGAAACGATTACAGCACGCTACAGGGAAGGAAGACAGCATCCGCTGGACGAATGTGAAACGAGCATAACGCTGGTGGCGGAGCTCAGCGATGAGATTGTTGGATTCATCGACGCGCGACTCTTTCAGCCTCTGGATGCCATGCACCGGGAGATGGTCCTTTGCCTGGTTTCAGAGATTGCGGTGAGACGCCGCCACCAGAATCAAGGCATTGGCGGAAAACTGCTGCGCGCGGCTGAAGAATGGGGACGCGGGCAAGGAGCGGAATTCGCAATCCTGGAATATCACCCGGCAAACACACGCGCCGGCATGTTCTATCAGCGGCACATGAGCTACCGTATTTCATCGCTGACGGCGATAAGGCGGCTGGCGTAGCAGCAGGAAAGGGGCATTTCACGATACGGCAGCGGAGCAGGCCCGGGGAATCGCCGGAATCGCCGTGATCGCAACGTGATCGCCGTGATCGGAAGGGCAGAAACCTACCGCGGATCAGAGCGGATGCACGCGGATTAAGAACGCGACGGACAAATGCATAGATCGTTCGACTACGCGCCGGAGAGCTTCGCGCCGGACAAGCAGCATGCAGGCGCTTCGCTCACGATAAGAAAGCTTTTAGCCATTAGCACTGAGCCATTAGCCAAACCATTCAGCGCGCACGTCGTTGTCGAGCCCGAGAGCGCGGGCCACAAGGAACTCCGCCAGCACGCCGCGAGTGGAGTTGCTGACCAGGTCAGAGGCGGTCCATTGCCAGAAATCGAGCAGGTTGAACCCAGCATTGCTGTTGCCCGAGCGGAAAGATTCCTGG
>JAICYU010000297.1 GCA_025934025.1 Terriglobales bacterium | reverse complement strand
CAGTGGTGCAAACAAACTCACAAGAAAACCTTAACACCGCTTTTGCCGCAGATGAACGCTGATGAACGCTGATTTATTCCTGGTTTTTTATGGAACATTCGGACCCTGGCTGCTTTGCCAAGTTTCTCCATCACGGATGAACAAGGGAGCGGAGCTATCTCTCCTGTTTAGCAGCGTGCTTTTCTTCTGCGTTAATCAGCGTTCATCTGTGGCGAAAGATTTTCTTTGCCGTGCGGCTTCATACAACACAATGGATGTAGCGATTCCCGCATTGAGCGACTCCACACGATAATCGTGCGGGATACGCAACAGTTGGTCTGCTTGAGCGGCGATTTTTGCCGGCACTCCAGCTCCTTCATTCCCGACAATGATGATGCACGACCCGGAGAAATCTGCTTCCGGCAACAGGTCGCCCTTGTGTGAGGAAGTTGCGAGCACTCGCATGCCACGCTGCCTCAATGCCGGCAATTGTTGGTCGAGATCAACGCGCACCAGCGGTTCGCGGAAGAGCGAACCTGCCGACGCGCGCGCCACCTTGGGATTGAAATGGCTGACTGTGCCTTCGCCCAGCAGCATGGCTCGGACTGAGAAGGCTTCGGCGGAACGGATGATCGTACCCAGGTTACCGGGATCTTGAATTCCTGCAATGCCTACCAAGAGCATTTCGCTGCCGGCGTTTTCCAGAATTTCATCCAGCTTGGCCGGTTTCAGCTTGACCAGCGCCGCGACCCCTTGCGGCGACTGCGTATGAACTGCGCCGGAGAAAACTTCATCGGGCAGTAGCAATGTCTCAGTGTGGCTGCCGATTTGCGGCAAGATCCGCGCCGCATGGGCCTTTCCGCTCTCGCTAAAGAAGACGGCTTGAAACTTGAGTCCGCTGCGGATTGCCTCCTCGAGGATGCGGACTCCCTCGATCGCAATGCTTCCTTCGGCCGAGGGTTCGTTCTGGCTAAACGCCTTGCGCAGCTCCTTCACTAGAGCATTTTGGCGGCTGGCGACGGGCCTGAGTCTGCTGGAATCGGAGGGTTTCATCTGCATCGGCAATAATACCGAATGACTCCGGCTGACAAACCATGCTAGGTTTTATTTCCAAGCTGGTTTATTCTTAAGCGTTTGCCCAGTCCCCCGCATTTTTTCTTTGTTTTTTCGAGGAGTTGCATTGCGCGCGGAAATCGTGAAGATCAACCCGGAAAGCCCTGACTTGCGCATGGTGTCCTACGTCGCCGATCAGATTAAGAAAGGTGCTGTCATCGGCATGCCAACCGACACTTTCTATGGCCTGGCTGCAGATCCGCTGAACCTGCGCGCTGTGGACTTGGTATACGACGTGAAGACCCGCAGCCGCCACAAGCCACTTTCACTATTAATAGAGAGCGTGGAGCAGGCAGAATACCTGGCCCGGCCGCTGCCCGATGTTTTTTACGACATTACGCGAAAGTACTGGCCAGGCCCTCTGACAATCATCGTAAAAGCGTCATCACGTCTGCCGCTCAAGGTCACGGCCAATACCGGCAACGTCGCGCTTCGAGTGCCGGCGGCCCGCATTCCGGTAGAAGTCATACGCGCCGCGGGAGTGCCGATTACCGCGACTTCAGCCAACATCAGCGGGGCCAGCGAGTGCACCACTGCCGAGGGAGTACGCGACCAGTTGGGGAAGAAGATCGGATTAATCGTGGACGGCGGCACCAGCCCTCGCGATGTAGCCTCCACCATCATTGACATGAGCGAAGGTAAATGCACCATCCTTCGCCGCGGAGCAATTCCGGAGAACGAACTGGCGGAATTTCTGAGCTGAATGGCGGCAACACTCCGCAAACCTTCGCTTCTCTGGCTGCTGTTGGCAGCCGCAGCCTGCTACGTTGGCGTGCTCTATCGCGAAATCGTCAGGCAGTCCGTGAACGATGAGACCCGGCCGGCGGACGCGATTGTTGTCTTTGGCGCTGCTCAGTACGACGGCCGTCCTTCTCCGGTTTATCGCGCCCGGCTCGACCATGCAGCTCAGTTGTATCATCGCGGGCTGGCGCACATTGTGATCGCCACCGGAGGCGCCGGAGAAGATCCCAAGTTCACGGAAGGAGTAGTCGGCCGCGAGTACCTCAAGACGCTCGGCGTGCCTGACAGCCAACTGATTGCCGAAACGCAGAGCCCCGACACTGCCGAATCAGCCCGCCGCGTCGCCACTATTATGCGCGCTAATGGGCTCCATTCCTGTTTGGCCGTGAGCGACGGCTATCACATCTTTCGGGTCAAGCGAATGCTTCATCGCGAAGGGATTGAAGTGTATGGCTCGCCCCGGCCAAACTCGAAGCCACAAAGCTTCTGGAAGCGGCAGGAGTCCATGTTCCACGAAATTGGAAGCTATACCTTGTGGGCGCTGCACCTGACCTGATCCAACTCAGAGGATCAGCCATGTGATTGCTATCGCGGCTGCTGTGCCAAGCATGTTGACCGCATCGTTGTTCAGCCAGCCGCGTCGTTCGGCTACTGCGCCAAGAAAGCTGTCCACCAACATGCCGGCGAATGCAGAAGCGAGCGCTGCTAACGCATACGAATAGGGAACCAGCCCCAGCAGTACCGCGCAGAGAACTACAATCGCAGCACCCGCCAGACCAGCTAGTGTTCCAATGAGGCTGATCCCGCCATCCACACCGGGAGGCACTCGCTTCCAGGTGGTTAGTAGAACGGTCGTGCTGGGGAATGCCGTTCCGATCTCGCTGGAGCAGGTGTCGCAGGCGACTTCGGCAAGCGCTGCCAGTGCCAGCGCTGTCCAGGAGCCGGTTGCGAGAGCAATCAGTAAACCGGCAAGTTCGAGGTTCGCCACGATTTGCGAGGCGGAGCGACCTTGAAATGATCCCTTGCGCTCGCGGCCAATGCGGGTTGCCAGGAGCGTGGTCGCGAACACGATCAGCAATATCCAGAAGAGCCGAAGGTCGCGCGCCGCGAAGACGGAGGAAATCGCTGCTCCGGCAGCGGCGCCGGTCCAATTTACGCCGCCTGCCAGCCAAGCCACGGCGGTGAATGCGGCAGTGATGCCGAGGGCCTGCCACAACGGTCCCAAGTTCGCAGCAAGCCGCTGACGGTCTAAAACAATGAATGCGAGCACCAGGCCGGCAGCAGCAGCCAAGGCAACCTGATCGGCAGCTCTGAATTTGGTTGGTCGCGCCAGTGGTTTCTCCTGAATTTCGTGCCGGTCGCGCTGGCGGCATAAGGTTCCTTGTAGCGCATCGTACAGTAAAGCCCCTGAATACAAAGCAGGAGAGTAACAGAATGGCTGCATCTGTCTGGTCCGGCTATCTCACCTTTGGCCTTATTTCCATGCCCGTACGCCTGTTTTCCGGGGCCCGAAGCACGCGTGTCTCGTTCCACATGCTGCACCGCGAGGACCACACGCGGGTG
>JAICYU010000220.1 GCA_025934025.1 Terriglobales bacterium | reverse complement strand
TTGTGGGATCCATGATTTTTTCCTCGTACAACGCGGTCGCGATGCCCATAATCATG
The DNA here is from genome assembly GCA_025934025.1 of Terriglobales bacterium. Taxonomy (GTDB): domain Bacteria; phylum Acidobacteriota; class Terriglobia; order Terriglobales; family Acidobacteriaceae; genus Angelobacter. The sequence continues at coordinate 5,163 of JAICYU010000220.1, read as the reverse complement.
GCGCCGTAAACCTGGCTCTCAGCCGTTTTCATGTTGATAATCAGGCCGCAATCCTGCACCGCGGCCATCTTGTTCATTTTCACGATGCCGGTTTCCGTGTCCACAGAAACATCGGCCATCACCGCTCCGCCCACCCCGCTTGAAATCAGCGGCTCGTCGGGTGCGTGGTTTCTCTCCGTCACCTCAATCGGCTGCGCGCCCAAACGCATGCAAGCATCTTTCCAGGCCATGCTGCGCGAAGGAGCGGACTTCACCCGGATGGTCCCATTCACCGCCTCCAGATCGCTCGGTTGCGCGTTGAGCGACGGAGCAACACGTGCAAAGAGCTGGTCGCGGGCATCAACCACGGCGCGGCGCGTGGAAGAACTTACGCCGCCGATGGTGGTGCTGCCGCCGGAGCCTCCGTCGGGCGGGTATTCGGTGTCGCCTATCTTCAGATTGATCTGCTCCGGCGAGAGTCCCAGCGTATCTGCGGCAACAATCATGATGGCGGTACGTGTGCCAGTGCCCAGGTCCTGAGTACCCATTTTCAGTTCAACTGAGCTGTCAGGATGAATCGTGACCGCGCAGTTGCTGGCGTGTCCGCGGCCGCCCCAAGTATGAATGGCCGCACCCAGCCCGCGCTTCACTGGTCCCGAGCCGCCCTGCCCGCGCGGATGCCAATTTTGTTTCCAGCCCATCAGGTCAGAAGCAATCATCAGCTCGTCGCGATAGGTATTCGCCCGTCCAAATTTGTCGTCTTTCGGCGCGGTGAGTGCGAGGTTTTTCAGCAGCAGCTCCACCGGATCCATGTTGAGCTTGGCCGCCAAATCATCCAGCGCGCCCATTGTTACCAGGCAGCCCTGGGGATGGTTCGGAGCGCGCCACGCTCGCGCAGGCCCGATGTTGGTCGCAACTGCGGTGTGCGATTTCCGCTGGTTGGGAATGTTCACGACATAAGGCATGGGCGGAGCGCCACCGCCTCCCGGCCCGCCAGTCCCCCAGGAGTCTGATTGCCACGCCAGAAGCGTGCCGTCTTTCTTCGCGCCGACTTTCACTTTGGCCCAAATTGAAGGACGGCAGCCCGCAACTTCCAGCTCCGGCGCACGCTCCAGCATGTAGCGCACCGGCTTACCGGCTTTACGGGAAACTTCCGCGGTGTAAACGCCCCAGCGATCCACGGCGAACTTGCTGCCAAACCCACCGCCGATATGGTCCTGATGAACGCGGACATTTCCAGCAGGGATCTTCAGCGGTTTCGCGTACTGGTCCGCCAGCCCCGAGACGTTCTGGGTGGAGATGTGCGCGAACAGATGATCTTTCTCCGGCCACTCCGCAATGGAGCCGTGGCTTTCCAGGCAGCAATGCGTAATCACCGGACAGCCGTAGCTGCCTTCAGAAACAACTTCGGCTTCCTTGAACGCAGCATCGGGATCGCCTTTGACTTCTTCTTCCGCTTTGCGATATGGCGACTCATTCGGCGGCGCTTCTTTCACCTTTGCCGATTGCAACGCATTGATGACTGCGTCGCTGACCTCGTCTTCTTTCAGCCCCGCGGCCATCTCCGGAGACAATTTGAAGGTAATGCCGCGCTGCTGAATCTTGGCGACGATGGTTGCGTCCGGCATTTCGTCATCCAGCATGTTCATGACGTCGCGCCGCGAAAGCGGGCCGCTGGAATCAGGCACGTTCTGCGGCTGCTTGAAGTCATCAACAAAGTGTGGCAAAGGCTGGTACTCCACCTTCACCATGCGCGCGGCATCGCCGGCTGCGCGCTCGTCCGCCGCCGCCACGATCACAATGTCGTCACCCGCCCAGTGAATTTCCGAACCCGGTCCCTGTACTACATGGACGGCAAGTACTCCCGGCATCTTTTCCGCAGCGGAAGTATTCACGCTTGTGACTTTGGCGTGCGCGTAGGGGCAGCGCACCACCGCGCCGTAAAGCATTCCAGTGCGATGCACATCATAGGTGTACTTGGCGCGACCGGAAGCCTTTACCGGCCCGTCCACGCGAGAAACCCGCTTGCCAATCCAGGAGCGCTGCTCCGCGCCCGGCCATTCGTACTTGCTTACGTCATCCGGCATGGCTCATGCTCCTTTCAGAGTTTTGGCAGCCTGCATCACGGCAAGCCGCATGCCGGCGTAGGTTCCGCAGCGGCAGAAGTTCCCGCCCAATCCGTGCTTGATGTCTTCCATAGTGGGATGGGGATGCTCATTCAGAAATGCCGCTGTCGTCATCACAAAACCGGGAGTGCAGAAGCCGCATTGCTGCGCGTCATTGTCCACGAACGCCTGCTGAATCGGGTGCAGATGTCCCGGCTCGCCCAGGCCTTCGACCGTGGTGATCTGGTTGTTCTGCGCATCAATCGCCAGCACCGAGCAGGAGTACACGGCTTTACCGTCCATCAGCACGGTGCAGGCGCCGCAGGTGCCGCGATCGCACACGCGCTTGGCGCCAGTGAGCTCGAATTGATCGCGCAACGCGTCCAGCAGCGTGACGCGCGGCTCCAGCGACGCTCTCAGCTTTTTGCCGTTCACGTTGAGCACCACTGGGACTTTGCCTGGCCCTTGCTCGGCGACTGCGGCATCGGCTTGCGTCAGCGTGCCGGCTTTCGCCACCAGCGGCGCCGCCGCAGACACGCCCGATAACTTCAGGAAGTCGCGCCGCGAAACGCCTTTCTTTTTGCGGCTGGATTGTTCGTCGGAATCAGATGATTGCTGTTTTTCTTTGGAGTTGTCGGGCAGATCGTCCACAGGTCCCTCCATAACGCTGCGAGTAGCTAGCACAGCAGGGAATGAAACCAAGAATTGTAACTCTCCGGCGCGAGGCTTGTCATAGATCAAGGTGCGGCGCCACAATGGCAAGCAATTCGCGCGAGCTGATGATCTTGGTATTCTTCCAGAAATTGGGGAAATGCCGGAGGTTGCCGGTGACGAGATAGTCTGCTCTGGCTGAATCAGCACATTCGATAAAAATGTTGTCTCCTGAATCAGTAGTGATCTGTGGGAGGAGGCGAGGGCTGATCACATGAGCGTGGTTCTTGATCCACTGCAATAGTTGAAGTCGCAGAGGGCGGCGGATTTTCAGTTCTGGGCGCGACAATACCGCAGCGTATTCGTCCAGAATCGTCTTTGAAACATAGCATCGGGCCGGTTTGGTGAGAGCAAACAACAGCACCGTGCGTTCAAGGCCTTCAGGCTTCAGGGCCGCTGAAACCACAATATTGGTATCAACGACCAGACGAAGCGAAAGCATGACTAACGCTTTCGAGCTCCGCGACGAGTGGCCCGAATGATGTTATCAATCTGTCTGGAAGTGAGCTTACTGGTCCCTTTCCGCTTCGATTCCTCACCAATGATGCGGAGCACTTGGGGTTCCGGCGCGGCGAGCCTCATGTAAGCATTCAAACTGAGCAGAACAGCCCGAGGCGAGCCGCGTTTTTCAATCACGAGAGAGCGGCCTTCATTCTCTACCCGGCGGAGCAGCCGGCCGAATTTCGTGCGCGCCTGCAAGGCCGTTACCACCATGCTGTCATTGTTCATGAAATAACTCTTTCACTAATATGAACTGTACAGTTAATATTGTCGTGCGTCAAGCCCCAAACCCCGAGGGGATTGTAGTCCGCCAGAGTCCGTGAAGATAGAGATTTTCCACCCTGTCGCCGCCAGCCAACTCATGCTGTCATCCTGAGGCGGAGTCGAAGGACCCCATCACCTTTTCAGGGACGGCAAGCCCGCTTCAGGGAATTTTGGCGGACATATTCTCGTTGAAATTCCCTGCAGCAGCATTGGCGTGGACGCATTTCTGGGCTCCTTCGACTTCGCGGTCGCTTGTGCCTCGCTGCCGCTTCGCCCAGGACGACAGCCGTGGAGAGTTGTTCCGCCAAGATGCTTTTTGCGGCTAGAATGGTGTCTTCATTGGGAGGAACGCCAGTGGCAAAACATTTCAAAGTATTAATAGCAGCGGTCGCGCTCGTAGGGCTGGTCTATCCACAAGAGCATGAACAAGACCGGCTGAAGCACTCCGGCGAAGTGCTGATGGAGATCCTTCACATTCCAGACGGGATTCCGAAGGCTGTGCTGGATAAGTCCGAGTGCGTGATCGTGATTCCCTCAGTGAAGAAACTGGCTCTGGGCATTGGCGGAAACTACGGCCGCGGCGCAATGAGTTGCCGCAGTGGAGCTTCGTTTACCGGCCCCTGGGGTCCGCCCGCCATGGTTGCGCTTGAAGGAGCAAACATCGGTTTCCAGTTGGGCGGGCAGGCCACGGATTTTGTCCTGCTGGTGGTGAATCCCAAAGGCATTGATTCGATTCTGAAGAGCAAGGTGAAGCTGGGAGCGGATGCCGCTGCCGCTGCGGGCCCCAAGGGTCGTGACGCGCAGGCCGCAACCGACGTGCTGATGCATGCTGAAATCCTCACGTACTCGCGCTCTCGCGGACTGTTTGCCGGAGTGTCGCTCGATGGCTCCACGCTTCGTCCTGACAACAGCGCCAGCGAAAAAGTCTATGGACGGAAGGTGAATGCGCGCGAGATCGTGCTGGAACACAAAGTGAGAACACCCGCAGCAGGGCAGCTTATGGTGAGCGTGTTACAAAAGGCCTCGCCGAAAAATACCTCTGACCCGAACTCGCTGAAGGAAGCAGCCAGGGAGAGAAAGAAGTAGCGAATTACCCTGACACACTTCTGAAAGGCATAGCCGCGTCTTATCCTGACACATGGATTGGGGAAGTGTTAGCTCATCCCATGCAGCCGCCGGAGCCGATTCCTCAGCCTCACCGCAACGGTTCTCGTTGAGCATGACGCAGGTCAGTTCGGCTTCGGAATGACACGTGCTCATCCTCTCCGGTTTCCCAACCGAAGTCGCCGGCAGAAAGATGAAAGTTATCGCGCCGGGAGGAGCTTCAGTTCGTGCGATTTCGAGCTTTGCACTGCCGAATCTGAGTAAGCCAGCTTGAACGTAGTGTTGTTGTACCAGGCGTTCCAGTGGTCCATGTAATAAGGGCTGAACAGTTGGCCGGATTCGCCGATGACGATGTTGAAAGTCGAAGCATCAAGATCGGAGAAATCCACGGTCATGCGTTCTGATGGACCGAAGCTTCGTCCCACTTGCTTGACGGTGTAGCCTCCGCCGGATTGCGGATGCCGTCCGGGCCCGCTGATGGATCGCAGACCGGGAAGAG
>JAICYU010000127.1 GCA_025934025.1 Terriglobales bacterium | reverse complement strand
TCCGGTCCTGCCGGAGTCGTGTTGACGCCGGCTGCAGCCGATGGCTCGGTGCAGACCTTCACCGCGCCTGAGGTGCCGGAACTGACTCAAGCTCAGACCCTCACCTTCACGGTTACGGGCACGAGCTCTGCGGGTGGCCTGACTGGCACTGCGATCGTAACTGTGACCGTGCAGCCTGTGACCGACAAGATCGTGATCAGCAACGTGGTCTATCGCCGCACTAAGGGACGTCTCATCGTGAACGTCAGCGACTTTACGCCGAACGTAACGCTGACTTGCACGCTGGACATCATCAACCCGGCAACAGGACAGCCGTGGACGGGCGTGATGGGACCGATTAACCCGTTCGCTCAGGGCGTGTTCTCGATCCGCTTCAGCAACATCCCGGCGCCGAACCTGGTGACCATCACCTCGGATGCAGGCGGCGTAGCAACCTCGGGCGTCACCTTCCTGAGGTAACTAGAAGACTGGGCTGCCGGCTTCGGCCGGCAGCCCAGAAACACAAAAGTTTTGTACCCGCGCCTCGGGCTCGAAGAGCGGGAAACGCTGTAACGGATAAAGAAGAGAGGAACCGAAAATGAACTCGAACTTTTTGCGGGCCCTTGGCGGCGTCGAGCGTCAGCACTCAAAGGAGGGAGCCTTGCTCAATCGCAAACGTTTTAAATACTTCATGGGACTGGTGCTGGTCACTCTGCTTGCGGCATCCGGCGCCTTCGCCACCCCCGGCGTCCAAGTTGCTAATGAAGGGCTGTTCCGGCCGCGCGGAATGGTCCGTTCCACCGTACCCAATCCGGTAGCAGGCGGTCCGGCGCTTCACGACTTCTGGGTTAGCGACGGCGCCTCCGGCTTCTGCCGCATTGATCGCGTTGCCGACCCTAAGTTCCCAGGCAAGACGCACGGCGTTCTGAACCTGAGCACCTGCTATTTGCCCGGCGTGTTCGAGCCGATGGATTATCAGGTGGAAACCCTGAACGTGAATGGATCCAACGGTTACGTGTTCGTGGGCGGCATTAAGGAGATCACTCGCCTGGAGTTCATGGCCTCTCCCACAGAGCCCGGCCGCACCGTCATCAACACCGCCACTCAGGTCACGATCTTCAGCAGTGTCAATTCGGTTTTCACGAATGGTTCGCCGGTGAACGGGCTCAGATTCGTGCAAAGCATAAAGCTTGGTCCGGATGGAAAACTCTATATGTGCTTCCAAGGCAGCGGTGACATCTGGCGTGTTCTCAATCCTCTTTCACCGACCTTTACCAAGGCAGGGAATGCTGTGGAGCGGGTTGGCACCTCTGATAACGGGAAGACCCTTCTGAGTATCGCTTGGATTGGCCATGATCTATGGATGGCACAAGCCGGATTCTTGAACCGTATCCAAAACGCTGATCAGTGCAATTACACCTTGCCGAAGTGTCAGGCGACTTTGGAATTTGGCGCGTTGCAGACGCAGGAGGGAATGCAATCTGACCAGTACTTCTCCACCATTCCTAATGGCCGCTGGCTCTATTGGGGCAACGGCAACCGCGTGGTTCGCTTTGACACTCAGAGCGCCGACATTATGCAGGTCTGGAACCAGAGCGGCTTTGTGAATGGGAGCACCATTCCTCAGGAATACTCGCTCATCATGGGAATAAACTTCATCCAGCGCTCGACGCCACTTGCGCTGGCCGACGGCACCCTCATTGAAGATATGACGGTCACCACTGACCCGATTATTGAAGCGCCGCTTCCTGAAGTGGTCGGCAATCTTCCCAGGACCGGAAGAACCTGGCTGCTCTCGGCTGTGCCTACTCTTACGCCGGAGCCTTGCAACACCACTACTCCTGTGTTCACCGGGTTGAATCCTCCACCCTGCGTCAACAGCCAGATCGGAAACACTGCTCCGCCCCGCGACTCACCCCAGTTCAACGCGGCGCGCCGCTCGATCCTAATGCTCGCCGGTGTCACCCACGCTCGCGGGTTAATCTTCTTGCAAACTAACTGGTGGATTTCTGATGAAGACCGCGGGTTCTGCCGCATTGATCTGAATCCAACAACTGGCGCGGCTTCCATGAGCAACTGCTTCCAGCCCGCAGGCTTCTGGCCTGGGCAGCCGGCAGCCGATGCGCCGGACGCTTCAGGCGCGCAAAACGTTTACGTGCCTAACGCGTGCGGACTCATTAGTGGATGTACGCTGGGTGGTGGCACGCCCGGGATTCTGCGCTTGAAGTTTATTCCTGATGGCACCGGCGGAACCGTATCCGAAACCGGCGTGCTGAACTCTGGTCCCGGGACGCCGTCCGCGGTTGCTATTCCGAACGGTCCTTTCAATGATGGTTCCGTTTACATCGGTTATTACGATAACGGCAGGATCAACAAAGTCCAGACTCCCGCGACGGCTCCGGGCGCCCCAGCGGCCGTGGGCGGCCTCTTGAACTCGGTCGGCCTTCTGAGCATGGCCTTCCAAGGCAATGACTTGTACATGGCCGAGTTGGGACCCCCCGTTCTTACGGGTGGCCAGTTGGTCAAGAAAGGCCAAGTTAGTGTTCTGGTGGCGGCTTCGCCTGACGCGATCAAAGGTAGTGCTCAGCCGGTTGCAAAACCGATCTCGCGCTTGCAGAGCCCTACCACAGTTGCGACTCCGCAGCTCTTCGTTAACCCCAGCGCTATGGTAGTCGGGCCGGATACAGAGCGTGAAGCGTGCTTGCCTCCTCTTGGCGTGAAGCTTTCGCCCGGCATACCGGCGGACCCTGCAACAGCCCCGGCTCTCTATATCGGAGGTCTGGGTCTGCCTGCGAATAGCTCGGTTTCGGGCGGTTTGTCGCAGCCACCGGAAGTTGTCCAGTACGGCTCCATCTGCACCACCATGATTGACTGGGTTATTGATGGCGCCCTGGATCCAACTCTCAGCCTGAACGTGGATCTTGGTTCGGTGACGGCGATTGCCTTCAACGGTAACCAAGCGAATTCGAACCTGGCCATCGCCGATGATCCGGCATTAATCGTCCCGGATCAGACGCTGCAAAAGAGCAAGGTTACGCCGCCACTGACCGGCTTGCACGGTCAAGGGCACGTGTTCATAGTTCCGTAAGCTGCAATCAGCAACCCTCGTCAGCAGGCCGGCGGCGTAATCCGCCGGCCTTTTTTTATGAGTTGCGGTTCAGGAAAGTGCTCCGCGCTGTTCATTTATTCCCAAGGAGAGCGGAGCGCCGAACAGCCAGAAGAGATTCTGCTTTAGCGGGAGAGTCGCTGAACACATCAGAAATCTGAATTGGAATGGTTATTGAGGAAGCTTAACAACTGTTTATTTATGTTAATTCACCGGAAAGATGAAACTTTCTCGCGAGATTTTCGTCTATCTTGGTAACAACATACGCAGTACCCCCACGTGGGCGCCGCCCCTATACCGGCGCCCACATTTCATTTGCGTGGTCACCGATTCTATTCCGGAAAAGAACAAAATCAAGCGCGATCTGAGTTGTTGAATTTTGCAAAACTGGCAGTGCGCGAGCTTGCGCCGGAAAGAGCAGCTCCGCGGCGATTTCACGGGGCAACAAAGTACAGGGAATTCTGTTCTAATAACGGGTTCGGCAAGCCACGGCCAAAGTTTATCAGCACAAATATGTTGGCCTATGGAGGGCGCAGCGATGGATTGGAAAAAGGCTCTGGTGTACGGGTCCTTTGCCGCGGGGGCAATTCTCTTTGTTACAGGAAGGCGCCCCGCGGGATTGGCGGTAGCCGGAATTGGACTGGCAACACTCGCATCAGAAAACCCGGAGCGGTTTGAGGACCTCTGGCGTCGCATGCCGGAGTATGTTGAAAAGGGAAGCAAGTTCGTTGAGATGGCTGCTACCTTCCTGGATCGTCTAGGGGAACACCAAGGTGGCGGATACCGCAACATCCCCGTTGCGGGCGGTAGCAGATATTAAAAGCTTTGCTGCGCCGGTTCCGGAACTGTTGCGCCCAGCGCTTTTTCCCTCGCAAACGAATATCCCCGGACGACCGTTGGCCGCCCGGGGAATCTCGCGAATCAGTCTGAGCCCCCTACCCCCCTTGCACCGTTCCCCCAGGTTAAACTGCAGCGCTGGGAGGTGTGGAAACTCTTCTTGATTTCGGTTAAAGTGAGTTGAGTATTGATCTACTCTGAATTCGCCGGAATTCAGAGAATCGCTTAAGGCTTGTTGCAAATTGACCTTAGAGCGCACATTTCCTGGGTGACATCTCCGGCGCCGGGCCCTTCATCACAATTCCCGGAGACCCTGAATGCCGCGGATTGGGCTTATCGTTGCGCTTTTTTTGAGCATGACTGCAACGCTTACAGTTGCGCAACCAGCCCAAGATTCTCACTGCACGGAAGATAGCGCGGGCGTGTTTCTCTCTCGTTCCGCCTTCGCCCATGGGTATCGCCACGGTTACGAGGCCGGATACCACGTGGGTAATATTGATGCGAATATGGCCCGGCCACACAAGACTAAACTGAGAGCCTTGCGGGGAGTTTCCAGCGGATATCGGTCGGCGTTTGGTCCAAAGCCGTCTTTTGAAAGCGGCTTTCGATCTGGATTAGAGGCTGGTTATAGGGACGGCTACGTCGGAAGGAACTTCCGCGCCGTCACAGAACTTCGCTCCCTGGCAGCTTCTCTTGATGCGCAAGCCGATGCCGATCCCGCGAATAATTACTTCGATAAAGGAGTTCGCGCCGGCTACGATCAGGGAATCCGCAATGCCTCACCCGCCCACTCTGCCTCAAAATTCGATTTTAGCCGGGTAAGCTGCCCTGCAAGTGGCTTCGCCAGCGCTCATTCCGAGTTGCAGCAGATCTACTGCGAAGGCTATCGGCGTGGTTTCATTCTGGGCCAGTCTGATGGCATCACCCTCGGCCCTGAACACGGGTTGCTCGAAGCCAGCCGCTAACTCCGGCAAACACCTGAAACTTCCTCATGTACCACAGTACATGTACCTTCCTTAAAAATGGGCAGGTGCCAAGGTTCATGGTACCTTCAGATAGGGATCGCGTAATATTGCGAACAAATCCCAAAGTACCCTCTGGCCGCGGAAGGAGTTTTGATGAAAACAGCCACCTCCAAAAAGCCCACAGTTCGTATTGCTGTGGTGGAGAGCGACCCACTCCGCTTCATCGGACTGAAGTCTTTGTTCGATTCCGAGCACGACCTGGAACTGATCTCCTGCAGCCTGGCGGAGTTGGGTCCGCGGAAAGACATTGATCTTGTTCTTCTCGGAACCAGAGCGGGACAGAATCTTTTTGACGTAATGGCAGGATTGAAAGCGGCGCGTCCGGATCTGCGCATCATTGTCACCGGAAGCGGCGCGGATGATGAAACAATTCTCAAAGCGCTGGCAGCAGGCGCAAAGGGATATGTGGATGAAGCCGCATCACCAGCGGAGTTTATACAGGCGATGCGCATCGTACATCAGGGTTCAGTATGGGCGCCCAGGCGGGTCCTCTCAATTTTTATCGAGCGCGTTACGTCATCTCCTGGGCGTATTTTCCCCGCCGGTCGCGTCACCTTCACGGAACGCGAAAAGGAAGTTCTCGAACTGCTGGTGGCAGGACGATCGAACAAAGAAATCGGAATGGTGTTGGGAATTGAAGAGCGAACCGTCAAAGCGCACGTGGCCAAACTGATGCGCAAAGTCGGAGTGCAGAATCGCATTGCGCTTTCCGTGCATGCCATCACGCATTCTTTGGTGACCTCATCCAAGTAATCTCTACCACAAAAGTTGAACCTGGCCTGCTCTGCTGCAGGCCTTGTTTTTTGGAAGGGCTGGTACAGTCCTACACACTGCCCACTCGGCCAGTGCCAGGACGCGAATCAGGCCCGTCGCGAAGAACATGAGCTTAAGTACATGTCCGGAACGGCATGGCCCGGTAGGCACACTGGTTACTTGCCCGAAATTCATGGCAGTTACATACTTTACTCACCTACCACAGAACCTGGGAGACGGGGGTTGGAAATGGTCACGAGGGTCGCCATATCCAACCCTTTAAATTTTTCCCGCATCTCTGCTCAGGGTCCCTCATTCCTTCTACAATCATTTCGAGGAAAACATGAGACAGGTTCTTGCTGTTTTGCTGTTCGCCGTTGTGTGTTCAACATTCTCTTTCGCTGATACCGCAGCTCAGCGCGTCGAAGCGGCCGCAACCGTACTCAACGAGATCATGGCGACGCCAGACAAGGGTATCCCCACAGAGATCCTTGATTCGGCAAAGTGCGTTGCCGTGGTGCCGTCACTGCTAAAAGGCGGGTTCATTGTGGGTGGTTCGCACGGGCGCGGAGTGGCCACCTGCCGCACCCAAAACGGCTGGAGCGCACCAGCCCCGTTCTCGATGACCGGAGGAAGCTTCGGCTTTCAGATTGGAGGCCAGGCAGTGGACCTGGTGATGATGGTCATGAACGAGCGCGGCATGCAGGCGTTGCTCTCCAGCAAATTCAAGTTGGGCGCTGATGCGTCCGCGGCCGCAGGTCCCGTAGGACGGCACGCCGAAGGCTCCACGGACTGGAAGATGCGAGCTGAGGTGCTGACCTATTCGCGGGCGCGCGGGCTGTTTGCAGGCGTTACCGTCAACGGATCGTCCATCACGCAAGACGAAAATGCTACCAAGGAACTGTATGGACGGTTGGTGCCGTTTAAAACGATCCTCACTGGCGCCGTGCCTACTCCGCAGACAGCAGAGCCCTTTGTCGCCGCTGTTCGGAAGGCAGTGAATGAGGCATCGGGAGCTTCTACTTCAACCGCTCCGGCGCAGCAAACACCGGTGCCGGTGAATCCTCCACCAGCGAGTCCGGCTCCGACCATGAGCCCTGAGCCGGCAAGCGCCGCACCGACTCCTTCACCCGCGACAACGCCTGAATCGAGTCCTGCGCCAGCGGCATCGCCGACTCCGCCACTGCTTTAAGTCAACCAAAAAGGAGCCGCTGCTGCGACTCCTTTGTTTGTACACGAAATTTCTCAATGAGAATGGGTGTGCGGCTTTGCTTCGTCCTTCTTTTGTGGGGCTCCGTGCTCATGTTCCATTTCTTCATGTTGCTCGGCCTCTTCCTTGAAGACAGCGGGAGTCCCCAAACTCCCTTTGGCGGGCAAGTGACGGATGTACCTCACCATCTTCCACATCTCGTCATCTTCCAGGATGCCCTTCCATCCCGGCATACCGGAAGGACCAATGCCATTCTCAATGATCCATTTCAATTGCCCGTCGCTGTATTCCTGAACGTCTTTAGACGCGAGGTCTGCTACGGGAGGAGACATTTTCAGAGCAAAGGGAACGCCGGAATTCTGACCGTCAAGGCCGTGGCAGATCTGGCAGTGATGCTGAAAGTGCTCCGCGCCTTCTTTTTGCGCCTCCTCCGTGTCAGCGACGGGATTTTTCCAATCTTTTCCGCCAATTGTAACTTCATGCTTAATCCCGGTGATCACAGACCGTTCCAGTCCGCCTGGCTTGCCGGCTTTGCAACCGGCCAGAGAAACCACCAAAATCAGGCCACTCGATATTGCTGAGAGCTTCATCAGTCTCCTCTTTCCTGTGGCATAAACATTTTCGCTGAATTGTATTCCCGGAAAAAGTTGAAGATACCAGAGTTTCCTCTAAGATCAACTGAGGCGCTCGGGCCGTCTTCGGTTACAAAGTTTCCTCGACATGCTCGATGATAGTTCAGAGTCACTTGGCAATGCGAGAACGGCTCGAATACGCTCCGGTCTGGTTCCTGGCGAATGTTCTCCGCTGGACGCCGCGCCTGCTCGCGCGAGCCCTGTGCATTGGACTCGCATTGCTGATTTACCGCCTTCATCCACGATTGAGACGCGTCGGCCTGCGCAATCTGGAATTGGCTTTTCCCGGAATGAGCAGCCAGGAAAAGAATGGAATTCTACACGGCGTTTTCGTCAGCATGGGACGGCAACTGGCCGAATTCTGTTTATTCCCGCGCTACACCAGGGAGAATCTGTCGCAGGTGGCAATCTACGAAGGATTTCAGAATTACAACGAGGCGGCGGAGCGAGGCAAGGGAGTTATCTTTCTTACGGCGCACCTGGGGGGATGGGAGATCAGTTCGTTTGTGCAGTCGTTGATTGGACACCCTCTCAACATCGTCGTGCGGCCGCTGGATAATTCATATCTCGACAGAATGGTGGATCTCTATCGCAGCATGCACGGGAACCATACTTTTTCCAAACAGGATTTTGCGCGTGGGTTATTGAGCTCCTTGCGAGCAGGCGATACGGTTGGCATTCTGATGGATACCAACATGACTCCGCCGCAGGGAGAGTTCGTTGATTTTTTCGGCGTACCCGCCTGCACTGCCACCGGAATCGCGCGCGTTGCCTTGCATACTGACGCGGCTGTGGTTCCCGGTTTTGGCGTGTGGGACCAGTCGTTGGGGAAGTACAAAATATGCTTCGATCCTGCCGTGCCTCTGGTGCGTACAGGCGACACCGCAGCCGACATCATTACCAACACTGCATTGTTTACCAAGGTGATCGAAAGCTATGTTGCTCGTTATCCGGAGCAGTGGCTCTGGGTGCATCGAAGATGGAAAACGCGGCCGCCGGGCGAGCCTTCGCTCTATGAATGAGGCTGGTCCTTTTCGATAAAAACCTCAAGGTCCCCAAAGAACGCCATAAGAGCGACAACCAGAGAACCGCCCAACCCCACAAAAAAGATCCACTCAAGTATCGAAGCCAGATAATGCATTACGACGATCCCTCAATGCAGATACCGTAGCGCGCCTGGCGTAAGGAACCTGTAAGCAACCCATAAGCATTTTGTAAAGGAAATTAGCTCGAATCGCCGTACTGGATCATAAGTCGTGATGAGCTTCTTCTGAGGCCAGAGGAAGACCGAAGGAGAACACCGAGCCTTGCCCTAATTGGCTGGCGACCTGGATGCGTCCTCCATGTGCTTCCACAATCGCTTTCACGATGGCAAGCCCCATTCCGGTGCCCTGGACGCGATATCGCTGGCTCTGCCCGCGGTAGAACTTGTCAAAGATGAGCGAGCGTTCCAGGTCGTCAATGCCAGAACCACGGTCAGCAACGCTTGTAATCAGGCGATCGTTTTTCACTTCACTGCTGATGAAGATGGGAGAGTCCGAAGGAGAATACTTGGCGGCATTCTCCAGAAGATGTTGCAACACTTTCGTGGTCCAGCCCACGTCCATGATGGCTGCGGGAAGTTTATCCGGTAAGCGTATTTCAACTCGATGGCTGCTTAGCAACGAGCGGGTCTCGGCCATTGCCGCTTCAATGGGTTCGCGGATGTGGTGAGGCTCCAGCTCCAGCTTGAATTCCCGCGCGTCGAGTTGCGCCATAGTCACAGCTTCTCCCACAAGCCGGTTGAGCCGGTCGCTTTCCTCTTCGATCACCGTCAGAAGCTCGTTACGGTCTTCTTCGGAAAGCGCAGCACCTGACCGAACGGTTGTGACGGAAGCTTTGATTGCCGTGAGCGGGCTGCGGAATTCATGAGTTACAGAATCGAGAAGGGCAGAGCGAAGCCGTTCGCTTTCCCGCGATGCCTCGGTCCGAGTAAGGTCTTCAACAGCGCGGGCGCGCTCAATGGCAATGGCAATCAGGCTGCCGATAGCTTCCAGGGTCTGCCGTGATGGCACTTCGCCTGCAATACCCACTGCGCCGATGGAACGAGTCCCCATGCGCATGGGAGTGATGGCAAGCTGCCGTGAAGGATTGCTGACAGCTTCACTGCGAAGTGCCGACTCGCGTAGCGCATTGGTCGGCAATTGCTGCTGCTCGGGATCAGATCGGTATGCCTGGTCCTTCGACAAAAGATAGACCGCAGCATGACCTACCCCGAAATTCTCTTTTACATAGATGGGAGTCGTCTTGAGCAATTCCACTACGTTG
>JAICYU010000197.1 GCA_025934025.1 Terriglobales bacterium | reverse complement strand
CTGCGCGCTTCATACTTGGGACAGATGTGAATTGCTTCATGCCCGGCGCTGGTAAATTCTTGACCTCACACCCGGCGCCGGCTCTCCCGATTCTGAACACAGGAGCGCCACCCATGTGTACTGCCGCTATCGCCACCGAACCAATCATCTTCTTTGACCAACTCCGCGCGGCCGCGAGCCGTCTCCTCATGCTGGATTATGACGGCACCATCGCGCCATTTACTCCTGACCGCAAACGCGCGCTGCCTTATGCTTCAATTCCCGAGCTTCTGGAGAGCATCAGCAGCACCTGCCGTACCCGCGTGGTTTTAATCAGCGGCCGTTCGGCGCGGGAGGTCCCGCCGCTTTTGGGGAAGATCAGTTGGCGTCCGGAAATCTGGGGCGTGCATGGGCTGGAGCGGCTCTACGCCGACGATCGTTTTGAGCTGGCTTTCGCCACCGAAGATTCTCTGCGCGCGATCGCTGAAGCCGGGATTCTTCTCGACCGCGAAGGGTTGGGCGAGCTCTGTGATTCCAAGACAGGCGCCATCGCGATCCACTGGCGCGGGCTCAATCCCCAGCACGTTGAGGAGGTCCGAACACACTGTTACAGACTGCTGGCTCCGCTGGCGTGCAAGGCAAATCTCCTGCTGTCAGAGTTCGACGGCGGAGCGGAATTGAAAGTTCGCGGAGCATGCAAAGGCAATGCTGTCCGAACTCTGCTTGCGGAATCAGCCTCTGACACGCAAACCGCGTTTCTTGGAGACGACTTGACCGACGAAGACGCTTTTGAGGCCCTGCAAGGCCGAGGTCTTACTGTCCTGGTGCGCGCCACGCACCGCCCCACCAAAGCCCAGATGTGGCTGCGGCCTCCGGGAGAGCTTCTCCAGTTCCTCAACGATTGGGTCCACGCCTGCGGAGGTGACGTATGAATCACGAAGGGCGGCTAATTCTGGTTTCCAACCGCCTGCCCGTTAGTGTGGTCCGCAGTTCCAACGGAGTCGAGATTCAGCAGAGTTCGGGAGGCCTGGTTTCCGCTCTTCTGCCCCTGCTCAAGAGTTCCGGGGGTTGCTGGATCGGATGGCCTGGCGCCGATTACGATGCCGAGATCGAATCGGAACTGCAGCGCGAATCCTCGGCGGAGTTCCATCTGCAACCGGTGTTCCTCTCCCAGTCAGAGAAGCAATACTTTTACGATGGCTGCTGCAATGAAATTTTATGGCCGCTGTTTCACGATCTTCAATCGCGCTGCAACTTCGATCCGCTCTACTGGAGTTCTTACCTTGAAGTCAATGAAACCTTTGCCGATGCCGTGGAGCGCTCCGCTCGAAGAAATGATTTCATCTGGGTGCACGATTATCACCTGATGCTTCTGGCCGATTGCCTGCGGTCGCGTGGAGTGCGCTCGCGCATGGCCTACTTCCATCACATTCCTTTTCCTCCTCCTGATGTGTTTGAGAAGCTGCCTTGGAGGGCGGAGATCCTGCGCGGTCTATTGCGATTCAGTACGCTTGGCTTTCAGACCGAGCGCGACCGCAGAAACTTCTTTGCTTGCCTTCGCCGTTGTCTCAGCGGGGTGCAGATCAAAAAAATCGGCGCGCGATTTCTGGTTAGCGTCGAGGGGCGTCATACCGAAGCCGCGACGTTTCCCATCAGCATTGATTACGAGCGGCTGGCATGCGACTCCGTCAGTCCGGAAATTTTGGCCGAAGCGGACCAAATCCGGCGCGATTTCTCTGATCGAAAACTTGTCCTGGGAGTTGACCGTCTTGACTATACGAAAGGAATCCCCGAGCGCCTGATTGCGTTTCGCACGCTGCTGGAACAGAGGCCTGAGCTTCGCGGGCAAGTCGCTTTGGTGCAGGTGACGGTCCCCAGCCGCGAGCAGATTCCCAAGTATCAGGAGTGCAAAATCGCGGTTGAGCGACTGGTAAGCGAGATCAACGGTGCTTTTGGAGGCCCCGGATGGGCGCCTGTTACCTATATTCATCGCTCGGTCCCTTACAACCGCCTGCTTGCTCTCTATCGCGCTGCGCATGTTGCGTTGGTGACTCCGCTCAAAGATGGAATGAACCTGGTGGCGAAGGAATTTTGTGCGGCCAGGAGTGATGAGCAGGGAGTCCTGGTGCTGAGCGAATTCGCGGGAGCTGCGGTGGAATTGCGCCGCGGAGCTCTGCTGGTGAATCCTTACGATTTTGAAGGAGTAGCTTCCGCGCTGCACGAAGCGCTGCGCATGCCTGAATTCCAGCAACGGATTCGGATGCAAGCCATGCGGCGCATGGTACAGGGAAGCGACGTCTATCGCTGGTGCAAGAACTGCTGCGGACAAGCGCTGTTCCGCGATCAGTTCCAGGTAGCGGCGCAGAGCGCCTGAGCCTGTGGCCCCTGCGTCGGCGCATCAAGCCAACAATTCGGAGCTTGTCGTCTTGGCCTTCTCCAGAGCGGGAGCGGAAAGGTGGAGCGCCTGCGTTCCAACGTAAAACCTGAACGGAAAGCAGGGGTTTCAGGCTACAATGTCGGCATGCCTTTCCGTGGATCTGCCCCGGCTTTTGCCGGAAAAAAAACCGCCAAAACTCCGCCTCCGGAAGAAACCGGGATGGAAGCCGCATATCTGAAGGCTCTGGGTGAAAAGCAGGCTCCGGTCATGGTGAAGCTGCATTCCGGCGAGAGCTTTCGCGGCTGGATCGAATATTACGACGTCAACATGATCCGCCTCACCCGCGAGGGATCGCCCAATCTGTTTATCTTCAAGCACGAAATCATGTACATCGCGGAAGATAACGGCCGGCGCGCTCGCTAATGCCCGTCTCGGGCCAAAGCTTTCTTCAACCTATGCGGGAGTTGGCGCAGGATGCCGGCGCTCTGCTCATGTCATTGTTTGGTAAGGTCGCCATTGAATACAAAGGCGACGCCGATCTTGTCACCCAGGCCGATCGCGCGTCCGAAAAAATGATCGTCGAGCGCATTCGCAAACAGTGGCCAGACCATGATCTGCTGGGCGAAGAGGGAAGCCGCACCCAGACTGGAAGCGACTTCCGCTGGTATATTGACCCGCTCGACGGCACCACGAATTTCGCGCACGGATATCCCGTGTTCTGCGTTTCTCTCGCGCTGGAACATCAGGGCAAGCGCATTGCCGGGGTCATCTACGATCCCACGCGTCAGGAGATGTTCAGCGCCAGCCTCGGAAGTGGGGCGCAGCTCAATGGAAAGCCGATTCACGTCTCGCGCACGCTGCGGCTGGTTGAAAGCCTGCTGGCAACCGGCTTCCCCAGTCATAAGCGCCACAAGAACCCTAACATTCACTTCTATCACCAGATCACGCTGCGCTCGCATGGCATTCGCCGCGCAGGATCGGCTGCCCTCGACCTCTGTTACGTGGCCTGCGGCCGTTATGACGCATTCTGGGAATTCAATTTGAATCCCTGGGACACCGCGGCTGGTGTCCTGATGGTCGAAGAAGCGGGCGGCAAAGTCACTAACTTCAGCGGCGCACCTTTTTCCATTGAAAGCCGCCAGGTGCTTGCCACAAATACTCTGCTGCACACAGAGCTTCTCCATGAGTTCAAGGAAATCTTTGAGGGAAGAGTCGAAGGACTGCCCTCGGTCTCAGAGTATCTAGCGGGGTAGCGCGCAGATGCCGGGTTGCTCCTGGCGCAGTCTGTCGGGTTTACCACTGGGAGCTCTTTACTTCTTCCTGAGCAGAAGGCCTGCCAGGAAAGCCGCGATTCCGGCCATCAACCATTCAATGCGCCAGACCTGAACTGCCTGCCAGTCGAGCAATGTGGTTGCGGTGAAAAGAAAGCCAGTAATCACTGCGGCAATAATGCAGACAAATCCCGCCAGCAAGGCGACCAGCGAGGCTGTGCTTTGGCCCAGTGCATCGCGAAGAGATGCGTAATCGAGCCATGAGCGTAGTCCGGTGAGTGCCGTGTCAGAGAGGTTTACCTGGCGGTCTGCTCCGCAAACGTGGCAAAAGCGAGATCCAATGATGAAATCGGTGCCGCAATCAGGACACGTCTGCTCCGTTCCAGCATTTGTCGGCCGTGTCTCCGATCTTGGAGAAACCACCGGCTTCCAGAATTCCTGCCGCTCCTGGATATTTGGCGCAATCTGTGCCATGGAAAACCCTCTTCGTTGCAACTGATTGAGGCACACGAAGGGCCAATCTAAATACGACGTAAGCTATAGATAAATAATGATCTTAGTTGCAGGCTGACCCAGCCCACAGGGCCGATAAGGAAATATTGGGATGTAAAACGTTCAATCCTCTACGGGGCCGTTATTTCCATTGGCGAAGGTCTTGGAAATGCGGCCGCAGCCCGCGCCACACTTGAGAAGCGCCGGGCTGCAAGGTCCGCGATTGCGTCTATCGGCCGCCGAAAAACGCTTCACGCCGCCGCGGCATACGAATCACTTTGGGATTTTCGCGTGTTTTGTTCCAGAATCCCAAAAGGACAAGATCGGCCTCGCAAAATGTGAGGTCTTCAGGGCGCGGATTGCCATCGTTGAAAATATGCTCGTCCAGTAGTCCGTGCAACTCCATAACGGAGAGGTTCAGATAATCGGCGGCTTCGATTTCGGTGTAATACTCTTTCACTGGGTTCAGCGGTCGTGTCATTTGGTTTAGGTTTCCCGTCTGCAAGGTGCGGGGGAGCAAGGACTTTGTACAGCTACTTACGTTGAGCCAAAATCAGGTAAACTTCCTTGTAGCAGCTCACAATGACACCTTACCGAACCCCTGTTTTGCCCTCCCCTGGTAACATCCTGCCGGCCCTGCTTTTGGTTACTACCTTATTGGTAACATCAGGCTGGTGCTCTTCAGGTCCTAAGACTCCGAATTACGATGCTCTCACCCGTAAGGGCTGGGATCACTTTTACAGCCTGGAATACGACCAGGCGGTTGACGATTTTCAGCAGGTCGTAAACGCCCGTCCTGACGATGCTTCCGCAGTCAATCACCTGCTCGACGCCATCCTGTATCGCGAACTTTACCGATACAACGCTCTCGACACGAGGCTGTACGCGAAACAGGGCTTCTTAACTAGTAAACAAGTACCTCTAAGCGCATCGTCCAAAAGTGAGATCCGGGACCTGTCCGAACGGGCACTGTCCCTCTCAGAGAAGCGCCTTAAGTCCGACCCGAATGACGTGCAAGCCCTTTATAACCGGGGCACAACCGAGGGAATTCGGGCCACCTACCTCGTGATCGTCGAGAAGAGCTGGTTTGCCGGACTGCGGAGCGCCTTGGCTGCCCGCCGCGACCAGGAAGAGGTGCTGAAAAGGCGTCCTGACTGGTCTGACGCCAAGACCATCGTCGGCGCGCACCAGTACGTCGTTGGAAGCCTGACTCTGCCGGTGAAGGCCATGGCGGGGGTCGCCGGCATTCACGGCGACAAGAAAAAAGGTCTCGAATTGCTTGCCGAGGCGGGACGCGCCAACGGCGAAACCAGCACCGATGCCCGGGTTGCGCTCGCCCTTTTTCTGCGCCGGGAAGAGCGGTTTCCGGAGGCGCTGCAGGTGGTTCGAACCCTTACTCATGACCATCCCCGGAACTTCCTGTTTGCGCTGGAAGAAGGGAACCTGTTGAGTGAAGACGGCAAAAACAGCGAAGCTGCGGATGTGTTTGAAAAGCTGATCGAAGGTTGCAAGAAGGGCAAATATCCCAATGCTCGCATAGAAACTGCCCAAGTAGCGCTGGGCGACGCGTTGCGTGCCCGCGGCCAGCTCCAGGAAGCCTTTCAGCAATATCAGGAAGCCGGCGCGGCCAGCAGCAATCCTGAAATTCGGCAGCGCGCGCTGCTCGAATCAGGCGAAATTTCAGACCTTCTTTCCAAGCGGGACCAGGCGGTGAAAGAATATCAGGCTGCCATCGCTCTGGACGGCTCCAGCGAGGAAGCTGATACCGCGCGCAAGCACCTGGACAAGCCCTATCGAGGACACTGAACTTTCTTCGGCCAGTTTGCGTAGAATTGAAGAGAACGCACGGAGAGGGAATATGTATTGCAACTCTTGCGGAAAGCAAATTCCAGACGACGCGCAGCT
>JAICYU010000060.1 GCA_025934025.1 Terriglobales bacterium | reverse complement strand
TATTGCGCTTCCGCGCCGACCAGAACACAGCAGAGAAAGTAGCCGTCTAAGCAGGGATTTGGGAATAGACAATTAGCAGTTCGCTAAAACCAAATTACGAGCCAATTACTAAAGGGAGGCCTTCTTCATGTCCAACAATGCATTCTCCGATTTTCGTAATTTCCCTGGCATCACTGAAGCATGGGAATTGGCGCGCACCGGTTTGGTGGTAATTAAAGAAGAGATGTACAAGCTGGAGCTTTGGCATTCCCACTCCAATCCCGATATTCCGTATTACGTCGCCATTCACATCATCGAAAAGGGAATATGGAAGCGCATCTCCGATCCTCCTTTTGCCACGGGAAGGAACGGGGATGAAGCTTTGCGCGATGCCATGGTGTTCCTGACGGAGCGGCTCGCGGCATGATTTGAAATTGTTGTGCTCGACGCAGTCGTGAAATACGAAAGACGCTCTAAAGGAGGCAATGCCCTCCAATACTGTCATCCTGGAGTTTTCTAGAGAATTTGTACGTTGGAACGCGGGCACTCCTGCCCGCGAAGAGATTTTCAGCTTTGTCGCGGGCAGGAGTGCCCGCGTTCGATTGCAAAATGGGTCCGTGGCCGAAATTCCCTGACGCGGGCTTGCCATCCTGAAGGTTGATGGGATCCTCCGACAAGCTCAGGATCCCTCGGCTCCGCCCAGGAAGACAGAATTGAATCGCTGGCGTCAGAAAATCAATATTTTTCACGAGCTTCGTCGGTCTCAATCACAAGCACGTCGTTTCAAAGCGACATCCGGATAGAAAACGAGCTTTGAAACGCGCTCCATCAGGAACGTCAGTAGCTAGAAGCTGCTTTGCGGTGTTATGCTTTTCGGTTTTCAAACTCTCGTAAACCGAGGCCACCATGAAGCGCAGAGATTTTCTTTCCGGGATTGCCGTAACCTCGGCAACCATCGCGGCAGGCCAGGGCACGGTGCATATGCCGTCTCCGACGAAGGAGGTTCCCAGACAGTCGAACCCGAAGAACATCATCATCTGCGCGGCCAATGGTTACAACTACCTCGACGCCGGATATGAGAAGCTGCACAGCGGCGCCGACACGCTCGATGCCGCTCTCGCCGTCGTATCCGGCCCTGAGAATGATCCCAATGACGATAGCGTTGGATTGGGCGGACTGCCCAACGAAGAAGGTGTGGTGGAACTCGATTCGTGCCTGATGCACGGACCCACACGGCGCGCAGGCGCAGTGGGCGGGCTACATGACATCAAGAATGCCTCTGCCGTAGCCAAAGCCGTGATGGAGCATACCGGCCATGTGATGCTGGTCGGCGAAGGAGCAACCCGCTTTGGTCTGGAGCTTGGTTTTCCAAAAGAAAACCTGCTGACTGAGCACTCGCGCAAGATATGGCTTCTGTGGAAAGAGAGCAACTCAAACCAGGACTGGTGGGGACCCGGAATGGATGATCCGGGCTGGACGCCTCCTGCACCGATGTCCGGCGAGCTCAAGGACCAGCCGCCGCACGTGCAGAAGCTTTATGCCATGGCTGCCGATCTCGGGATCGCTCCTGAAGACCGCATGGATGCCATCTACAAGGTCCTGCACCCACCCACCGGGACCATCAACTGCTCTACGCTGAACGAAAAGGGCGAAATGTCCAGCGTGACCACCACCAGCGGCCTTGCCTGGAAAATTCCCGGGCGCTGCGGCGATTCTCCCATCATCGGCGCGGGCTGCTACTGCGATCAGGACGTGGGTGCGGCCGGAGCCACCGGCAGCGGAGAAGAGAACATTAAGATCGCGGGCGCCCATACTATCGTGGAAAACATGCGGCATGGGATGACTCCCGAAGAAGCCGGCATGGACGCGCTGCGGCGCATTGCTCGCAATTACAACAATGACATGACGAAGATCGCTTATATCAGCATGTTTTTCTACATCCTGCGCCGTGACGGCACCTACGCAGGCGTTTCCATGTGGGGAGAAGCAGGCCCAGGCCAGCACCAGCGCCGGTTTGCAGTGCACGACGGCGCCAAGCGTCTGGAACAGGCCAAGTTTCTCTTCAAAGGAACCGCAAAGGACTGGCCGCCGATGCCGCGTCTGTCGCGATAACGTTCTTGGCCGCAAACCTGGACCGATGATCCAGGATTCGTTCGCCCAATTCCGGCCTGGATCACGAAACCACCATTCTGAGGAATTGGACTTTCGTAATCGCCGGGCGCAGCACGCGGACGCAGACATACAGTCTTTCTCTGATTTCTTTCACTCGTCACTTCTCCTATAAATGAATCCAGGAACTCTGGATTCTTCGCGTCTATCTGATGTTGCATCTCGATTATTTATCCTGTCTGCTCACGATTGCTTCCACGGTGATGGTGGGAAAACGCATGTGGCATGGGTGGCTGGTTGCTGGAGCCAACAGCGTAATCATCTCGGCAATTGGAATGAAAACCGGCCAATGGGGGTTTGTTCCCGCCAATCTGTTCTGTATTGGGATTTACGCGTACAACGTGGCGATTTGGCGCAAGCAATCGCCAGAGACTGACGCTTCTGCTACCCTGAACGGTCAAGGAGCCTCCCGCCACCGGCCACGGCGGTTTGCCCTGCGTACCAAGATCAGCGGCGATGACCGACCCACCCGCAATCGAATTCGCCCACGTACAGTACCGAACCACCGGGAATCGAATACTTCTCAATGATCTGAGTCTCAGCGTTCAGCGCGGCGAAATCCTGATGCTGCTGGGGGCCAGCGGCTCAGGCAAAACTACCACGCTCAAATTGATTAATGGCCTGCTGCAAGCCAGCGAAGGCCAGATCACCATTGACGGCAAGCCTCTCCAGGATTGGGACCTGATTCGCCTGCGCCGGCACATTGGATACGCCATTCAGGAAGTCGGTCTGTTTCCTCATTACACGGTAAGAGACAATGCTGCTCTGGTTCCGCGACTGGAAAACTGGCCGCCACAGAAGCTGAAGGCCCGAGTTGATGAAGTTCTGCACATGGTGGGATTGCCTCCGCAAGAGTTCGCCGCGCGGTATCCGAACGAGCTTTCCGGAGGCCAGCGGCAGCGCGTCGGCTTGGCTCGCGCGCTCGCAGCAGATCCTCCGATCCTGCTGATGGATGAGCCCTTTGGCGCGCTCGATCCCATAACTCGCGTTGCGCTCCAGCGCGAGTTCAAGCAGCTTCAACAGCGACTGAATAAAACGGTGGTGTTTGTGACTCACGATGTGGGTGAAGCTCTGTTGCTGGGCGATCGAATTGCGCTGATGGAAAGCGGAAGGTTGAGCGGAGTTTTCGCGCCTCGGGACTTTCTTGAATCCTCCGATCCGGCGGTCAAGCCTTACGTGGAGGCGTTTCGGGCCATGCAGCAGGTTTTCGACTAAGGCGGACTTAATGTTCAATTTCATCTTCAGCCACAAACGAGAAGTGCTCGCGCTTACCGGAGAGCATCTTTGGCTGGTGGGCGTTTCCATGCTGTTGGCGATTGCCATCGGCGTGCCGCTCGGGATATTGCTCACACGGCGTCCTCGCTATCGAGGAGTCGTCCTCGGCGGCAGCAACATCGTCCAGACCATCCCCAGTCTTGCATTGTTTGGGTTGCTGCTGCCGCTACCCTGGCTGGGGGCACGTGCGGACCGGCTCGCCATCCTTGCCCTTATGCTCTACGCATTGCTGCCCATTATCCAGAACACGTTTGTCGGAATTACCGGAGTTGATCCGCCGGTCCGCGAAGCCGCAGCCGCCATGGGAATGACCAGTCGCCAAATTCTCTGGCATGTAGAACTGCCGCTGGCTTCGGGCGTGATCGTGGCCGGTATTCGCGTTGCGACCGTGATCTGCGTTGGCCTGGCGACCATCGCGGCTGCCATCGGCGCAGGCGGACTGGGTGAATTCATCTTTCGCGGCCTCTCCATGGTGGACAACCGCGTGATTCTCGCCGGCGCGGTCCCTGCCGCGATCATGGCCCTTGCCGCGGACCAGTTGCTCGGCCTGGCGCAGCGGCTGCTCACGCGAAAGCGCCATTGAGATGCGCCGCCGCGACTTTCTTTCCGCTGGTGCACTCATGCTTCTGGGCTGCCGCCCTCATTTCGGCGGGCTCAGCATCGGCTCCAAGAACTTCACTGAGCAGCTCATTCTGGGCGAACTGCTGGCTCAGTATCTCGAATCGGCGCTCAAGACTATGGTGGACCGGCGCTTCTATCTCGCCGGAACCTATATCTGCCAGCAGGCCCTTCTGGCAGGGCGAATTGATCTTTATATCGAGTACACAGGAACGGCGCTGGCCGCCGTGCTCAAGGAAAATCCGATCTTGGGCCACCAGCAGGTCTTCGATTTGGTCAAGCGGGAATACGCCCGCCGCTTCAACCTGGATGTAATGCCGCCGCTCGGATTCGACAACAGCTTTGCTCTAGTGATGCGAAGCCCCGATGCGCGCGAGAAACATCTCAGCCGCCTTTCGCAGCTTGGGCCATTCGCTCCACAGATGCGGATGGGCGTAGGTTATGAATTCCTCGAACGGCCCGATGGCTACAACGGTCTGATACGCACATACGGATTGAAATTCGCGGAACCGCCGCGAGTGATGGACTTGGGACTGCTTTATCGCGCGCTGGAGTCACGCCAGGTGGACATCGTGGCGGGCTCAAATACTGACGGGCTGATTGCGGCTTTGAAACTGGCGGTTCTGGAGGATGATTTTCACTATTTCCCGCCCTATGACGCAGTCCCCATTGTCCGCGCCGAGGCGCTGCGCCGCTATTCAGGCTTGGCGGCCGCTCTCAATCAGCTGGCTGGGCGGATCAGCCTGCAAGCCATGCGGCAGATGAACTATGCCGTAGATGGCGAGAAGAAGGATGCCGCCGCAGTTGTGCGGAACTTTCTGCGCGAAAACAACCTGCTCTCTTCCTAAAATCCACGCGGTCGTTGGCTTGCAACACCGAAGCTTTTCTCCAAGGCCAACCCTGCACGTCCCAGAGTTCCCTCTTCAAACAAACGCCCAATCAACGTCACACCATGGGGCACCCGCCGCGGCGGCGAAAACTTCGGCAGCGGATGAGCCGGGTCGGGGGCCCAGTCGCTGCGCGCTTCTGACACTTCCACAAATCCGGCGCGCAGCGTGAGTGAAGGCTGGCCGGTGAAGTTCGTGATGGTCAGCATCTCATCGCGCAAGGATGGAACCAGCAGCAGATCTACCTCTCTGAACAAACGCGCCATTTCGTTCGCGACTTTGCGTCTCAGGCGGTCACTCTGCACAAAATCCACCGCGGAAAGGAAACGCGACTGGCGGAACGTGTTGGGCCACGCATCCGGCACCTGCATCTTCAGTTCGTCAACCTGTCGGCTTAGCGTGAGCTCTTCGAATGCAGCTGCGGATTCGGCGAACAGGATCACATCAAGCGAATCGTAGGGCCAGTCCGGAAGAGAGACTTCCACGGGAACCATGCCGACCTTCTTCACCGTTTCCAGCGCCGCGCGGTCAACATCGGTTGCTGGTGGTTCCTTCATCCACTTAGGGAAGTAACCAACTCGCAGTCCCTTGACCGGAGCATTGAAGTTGTAGTCCAGCTTGCTGGGAACGCTGGAAAGATCGCCCGGATCGGGGCCGCTGATGGCGTGCAGCACCAGCATGGTGTCTTCCACCTGTCGCGTCATCGGGCCGAGTTTGTCGAGCGACCAGCAAAGCGTCATGGCTCCGGTCCGCGGGACGCGGCCATAGGTCGGACGCAGGCCGGTGATTCCGCAGCGCATACTGGGGCTCACGATGCTGCCGCCGGTCTCACTACCAATAGAAAAGCCGACCAGTCCTGCGGCAGTAGCAGATCCCGGGCCTGCACTGGATCCCGAAGAGCCTTCTTCCAACAGCCACGGGTTCATGGTCTGGCCGCCAAACCAGATGTCGTTCAATGCCAGCGCGCCCATGCTCAACTTTGCAACCAACACCGCGCCCGCATCGCGCAGTTTCCTTACGACTGCGGCATCGTCTTTCGGGACGCGATTGCGATAGGGCTCCGCTCCATAAGTTGTGGGTATTCCCGCCGTGTCGAGAAGATCTTTCCCACCCCAGGGAATGCCGTGTAAGGGTCCGCGGTACTTGCCCGCGGCAATTTCCCGGTCGGCGCGCTTGGCCTGGTCCAGCGCCAAATCGCTGGTGAGCGTGATTACACAGCGAAGTTGCGGATTGAAGCGTTTCAGACGCTCCAGATAGATATTGGTGAGCCGTTCAGAAGTCAGTTGCCGCGTCTCAACCCATCGCGAGAGATGCGTAAGCGGGGCAAAAGCAATGTCCTCATCATTCTTGGGCAGCGGTCCGGGATCAGCCTTACTCCAGACGAACACGTCGCGCTGCGGGCCGGCAGTCTCTCCCGGCAACACCGGGTTCCATCGCGAGTAGGGCGCCAGCGTCGGCTCAAGTTCTACTTTCTTGGGGCCGGTGCGTCGCTCATAAATCGGAGCCATGGCGCTGCGCCAGTTGCCGGCGGCTTCCTGAAGCTCCGCAAGAGTCAGTTCCACCCGCATCAGCTTTTCCGCCTCGGCGAAGGTGGCAGACGAAACCTCAGGCCCAACCGGCGGAGCGGTGCCGAAAGCCGGCGGGGCTCCGGGAGTGGGCTCCGTGGGTTTGGGCGATGGCGAGGGCTGCTGCCCTTCCAGAGTTGTCGCTACTGCCGCCCCGAGAAGACCGATGGATGCCTCTGCCAGGAACTGCCTGCGCGATTTCGACATGAATTCCTCCGGCGAGGATTATAGCGGGAGCTCAGGGGTGAGTGAGCTTTCCCTGTCTCCCTGAGTGTTATCTTGGAGGGCACGGCTGGCAATTTGCCCATGTCCACTGAAATTCTCAAAGCACTTTTCGAGCAGCATTTTCACACTCCCGTGTTGCGGGTCGAGCCGCTGCAAGGTCAACTCGGCGGCTCAGGGCGCTTGGTGTTGCGGCTTGTAGGCGAGACGGTCACCGCCGCCGGCGTGCTTTATGGAGTGCGCGAAGAGAACGTGGCGTTCCTGGAATTTTCTCGGCACTTCCGGCGGCATGGATTGCCCGTTCCGGAAATCTATGCCGAAGACCTCAAACATGGCACGTACCTAGAACAAGATCTCGGCAATACAACGCTGTTTGATTTTCTTTCCCAGAACCGGTCCGGAGATGAGATCGCTCCCGAGGCGATTGGGGCTTATCGCCGTGTCATCAGCTTTCTGCCTCGATTCCAGATTGAAGCCGGACGCGATCTGAATTACAAAGTCTGCTATCCGCGGCAGAGCTTCGATCGGCAGTCCATTTCCTGGGACCTCAATTATTTCAAGTATTACTTCCTGAAGCTCGCCGGCATTGCCTTCAGCGAGCAGAGTCTCGAAGACGACTTTGGCCGACTGACACGTTTCCTATTGACAGCTCCACGCGACTACTTCCTCTATCGCGATTTTCAATCGCGCAACGTGATGGTGCCCCAGGGCCAGCCCTATTTTCTGGATTATCAGGGAGGGCGCAAAGGATCGCTGCAATATGACATCGCGTCACTTCTTTATGACGCCAAAGCTGACTTGCCTCCGGCTGTGCGACAGCGATTTCTGGATTACTACATTGAGCAGCTAGGGAAATATGCTGATGTCAGCCGCGATGCCTTCTTGCACTATTATTACGGATTCGTTTATGTGCGGATCATGCAGGCTTTAGGAGCGTATGGGTTCCGCGGCTTCTACGAGCGCAAGCCGCATTTTCTCCAGAGTGTTCCGTACGCGCTCAAGAACTTGCGCTGGCTTTTGCATCACGCCGAGGTGCCCATTGCTCTTCCTGCCCTGACCGAGGCTTTTACCCAAATGCTGGGCTCGGAGAAGTTGCTGCGCCTGAGCACGGAACCAGATCGCGCAGTCAGCCTTGGATCCGCGCTTACCGTTCGAATTTTTAGTTTCTCTTTCCACCAGAACGGAGCGCCCAAAGACGAGACTGGAAACGGCGGCGGTTTTGTCTTCGACACCCGCGGGCTGCCTAATCCCGGGCGGGAGGAGCGATTCAAGGCACTAACAGGGAAAGACGCACCGGTGATTGATTACTTAAATCAGCAGGAGAGCGTCCATCAGTTCTTTGCCGGCGTGAACTCGCTGGTGGATGCGACCGTGAGCAACTACCAGAGTCGCGGCTTCCAGAATCTGATGGTTTCGTTTGGCTGCACCGGAGGTCGGCACCGTTCAGTTTATTTTGCTGAGCAGCTCGCGAAACGTCTGCGCTCCAGAAGTGGCCTGGAAGTTGTTGTCCGCCATCTTCAGTTGGAAAAGCTTCTGGAAAAGAACGCACTCGAAGGCGTACCCCAATGAAGGCGATGATCCTGGCAGCGGGGCTCGGCACGCGACTGCGTCCTCTCACCGATGAGAGACCCAAAGCTCTGGTGGAGATCGGCGGACGCACGCTACTTGAAATTACTCTGGCCAGATTGCGCGACTCTGGCGTCCGCGAGGTGATCATCAACGTGCATCATTTTGCCGAGATGGTGACCGAATATTTGCGCTCCAACGATTCGTTCGGCATGCGCTTTGAGGTCTCGCGCGAAGACGTGCTGCTCGATACCGGCGGCGGGCTGAAAAAAGCAGCCTGGTTCTTTCTGGAAGATGGCAACCACGCGCAGGAACCTTTTCTTCTCCACAATGTGGACGTGATCAGCAACATTGATCTTGCCCGTATGGTGCGATTTCACGGTGAGCAACAGGCCCTCGCTACTCTCGCTGTGCAAAGACGGGAAACCTCACGATATTTGCTGTTTGATGAAGGGCATCAGCTCTGCGGGAGAAGAGCTGCTCAGGGCGAGACTGAACGCGTCAGAGCTTATCGAGAGGCAGAAGAACTGGCCTTTTCAGGAATTCATGTGATCTCGCCGGCCTTCCTGCGAATGATGACAGAGAACGGCGCGTTCTCCATCATTGATTCCTATCTGCGGATAGCAGGAGAAGAAAAGAGAATTCTTGGCTTTCGCGCTGACGAGTACAGTTGGCGGGACTTGGGAACTCCGCAAAACCTCAAACAAGCAGAGGCTGATTTCAAGAACCTGGCATAAAAGCCGCTACCTGAGAGCTCTGACCGTGAGCCAGGCTCCCAGGAAGCAGGATATCTAGGCAGCGGGCCTGATCTCCCGGACTTCTCCGGTTACTTCGGCTTTGTGGGTCACTCCGGAAGAAGCACCCCACATGGCTGCCAGCCATCCCAGGAACAGAGCCACAAAGCCGCCCCATCCTAAGTCAGCAAGTACCGTCAGAATATATGGGCTATGGGTGCTTCCCGCAACGCCGGTATTGCTGCTCAGCACGCTTCCGCCGAGGCTGACCAGCACGATCAGACTGACCACGGAAAGGCCAAACATCATGAGCCCATGAACGAGCCCATCGTGCCGGTTGGTGACTCCCGCCAGCCTTCCTGTTTCACGGCCGGCAACGTACATTGCGATGATAGTAAGAATGACGGACCAGAAAGCAATTCCCACGCTCATGCCCAGGACCGGCGCGTTTGCGCCCGGCGCGGCAGCGCTGGCGAAGATTGCCATGCCCAGCGCCCCAAAAACTGACCAGATGGCGATGAAACAAAACACTCCGCCCCAGATTGCTCCCCAATCAATGCGGTTTCTGACAATAGGTACCCTCGTACCTCCGTATCCAAGATCTGCCATAGCTTCCTCCTATATCAAGTTAGAAGCAGGCTCAGGGTGGCTGCGGTTGTCCGCAACAGCACAGAATATATCGTGGTACGATGTTAATAGTCAGCTCTCAGCAGCACTGGCCTTTCTCCCGCAAACACTTGGCCGTCTTCACCGTCCGGCATCGCGGTAAAAATCGCACGGGCCGGCTCCAAGCGCGGGCATCGGCATCCTCTTTTCCGCCTTCCAATCTTTATATGGGACACCAATGGATCTTCCTCGCGGTGTTTTGCCTGTTCGTAGCGCTGGGATGGCTCTGGAGCATGAGCCAGCGACATAAGGCCGTTGAAAAAGCCTACGAGGAGATCAGAAAGCAAGTGAGACGTGAGTGGAGCACGATGGAGCACCGCTGAGGGAAAGCCGCGATTCTGGGCCAAATGGCTGTCTCGCCGGCGCAGAGACAAACGGACCCAACCGGCAGGGAAACCAGAAGAGCGCGAGTATCCGCTGGTTCTAGTTGGCATGTTTGAAGGGGAGAAAGAATTTGCGCAAGCTGCTAAAGCGTTCGCAGCAGCAGGCTTTTCAGAGAACGAATTGGCCTGTGTCCGGCAAGGCCGATGCGCAAGCATTCTGTCGCGCTTCTCACATCCGCGGGCGCTGGGCTGCTTGAGATCTCTTCTTGCTTCCGGAGGCGCCTGTGTGCTGGTGCTCTCGGTTGTGAGATTTCCGCAAGCGTGCCAGATCATCGAGCAGGCAGGCGGCTGGATCGGCACCATCCGATAGGTACCAGCGCGCACTCACCTTCGTACTGCGAGATCCCCACCATCCTGGGCCAGTTCTGACGATAGAATTCCAGATACTCTGCTGTTCATCTTTTTATCAATTCTTCTCAGTCAGGAGCCGCACAACGATGATGAAGGCATGCAGGATCTCTGCAACAGTTCTGCTTCTTTTCTTTTCAATTTCCTTTGCCGCAGCCGAGCGGTTCCCCAACGGAACCAGAGTCACGGCGCGCATTGGGCAATCGCTCAGCTCAGCTCACGCCCGTAAAGGGCAGGCTTGGGAAGGCACACTCACGCGCGACGTGGTTGTTTATGGCAAGCGAGTAGCGCGGGCAGGTGAGCCGGTACGGGGCAAAGTGACTTACGTGAAGCCCAGCGGACGATTGCATGATCCCGGGGAAATTTCCATCCGGCTGACCTCCATCAATGGGGTTCCGGCCTTCAGTTCCCGTATCAGCCGCAAGGGCGAGAGCCACACAAAAAGCAACACGGCGAAGATCGGCGGGGGAGCCGGCGCAGGCGCTTTGATTGGAGCGCTGGCGGGAGGCGGCAAAGGCGCCGCAATCGGAGCAGTTGCAGGAGCCGGCGCAGGCACCGGCGTTGCAGCCGCCAGCGGAAGACGCGAAGCGGTGATCCCGGCTGAAAGCGTCTATACCTTTGTCGTGACCGGTTCCAAGTAGCCGCGCACAAAGACTTCGCAGCCAAAAAAGGACAACTCTAAGTTCCAAATCTCTCTGCGGCCCTGGCGCGAGCCTTGGCCGCTTCTTCTTCGCGGTTCTTTGCCGGAGCGCTGGTTTCAAGCGAATGCAACAAGCGCCTTGATATCTGCGCGACCTCATCTACTGCAGTAAGGAAGGCCTCTTCGTTCGCTTTGGAAGGCTTGTTGAAGCCGGTGATCTTTCTGACGAACTGGAGTGACGCAGCCCGGACTTCATCGTCTGTAACCGGCGGATCGAAGTTAAACAGCGTCTTGATATTCCTGCACATATGGATTCAAAGTTATCAGACCATTGCCGGCTTTTCATCTTCCGGCAACGATCCCAGCTTGCGGCTTCCCGCTTGTGACCACAAGGCCAGCAACACGCCAGCCATCCAAACCCAATATCCCGTATAAGCTCGAAAATGAATTTTGAAAAAGACGACCCAGCAGAAGATGAACAAGAGAGACACAACAATCCTGAATGCGCTGTTGATTCGCCATGCCCGACGCACCAGCACGAAGATCACTGCCAGAACGAAGAGCGGATTGATCCAGCCGCTGAGCAGAATAGAGAAATAGCTGAGCGGATCAGACCGCATAATGGTGAAGCCGTCCTTGCCCCAGGGAACAAGCAGCGCGGTAACAGCGCAGTCGTACCCTTGCATCACGTTGGGAGTGGCGCCGGGTTTTGCTGTCTCCCGGATGGCGGGCAGAGTGAAGCTGAAAGCGAATAAGGCAATTCCTGCAAGAAAAAGAATCCAGCGAACGGTTTTCACGCGCTTGATTTTAGCCTACTCGTAATGAAGAGCTTCCACAGGATCGAGTTGCGCGGCCCGTTTCGCCGGGACAGTTCCGAACACCACGCCGACAATTAATGCCACCGCAATGGCAATGATAGCGGACAGGCCGGATATCGGTATGCGATATTCGGTGAAGAAGCGCACCGAAAAAGGCACTGTCAGCCCAACCAGCGTTCCAATGATCCCTCCCACCAGGGAGATCAGCACCGCTTCGGTCAGGAACTGGAGTTCAATCTCACGACGCGTCGCGCCGATGGCCTTCCTGACTCCTATCTCCCGGATTCGTGTCCGCACGTTGGCCAGCATGATATTCATGATCCCCACGCCGCCGACGATCAGAACAATGAGCGCGACCGCCAGAAGGACCAGAGTGAGCGCGTTTGCAGTTCGGGAGGCGACCTGAAGCAATTGGGTGAGGTTTTGCACGCGGTAGACCGATTCCGGCTTATGCCGTGACTGGAGAATCTGCTGGATCATTTCCGTAGCCCGCGGCACATCACCCGCATCGGAGACCGAGAAGAACAACTGCTTGACCGTTTCATTGCCGCTAAAATAGCGTCCCACGCTGTAGGGAATCAAAATTGTGTCGGTGGCAATTTCCGATTGCCCAAAGGTCTCCACCCGCTCGCGGAATGTTCCGATGACAACGAACGGCAAACCCAGGATCTTCAAGTTGTGACCCACCGCGGCCTGCTGGCTGCCAAAGGTACGCTGCGCAAACTGCTGGGTTACCACGGCAACTTTGGCGCCCGACATGGAGTCTTCATCGTCAAAAAAACGGCCGGCTAGAATTTGCAGATTGCGCACGGTGGAATATTGTGGCGAGACACCCA
Source organism: Terriglobales bacterium (assembly GCA_025934025.1). Classification (GTDB taxonomy): domain Bacteria; phylum Acidobacteriota; class Terriglobia; order Terriglobales; family Acidobacteriaceae; genus Angelobacter. The sequence continues at coordinate 3,669 of JAICYU010000060.1, read as the reverse complement.
GCACCAGGATGTCGCGCTCCTTGCCGCCACCAACGGAAATCCGGTCGTGCAGTTCGAGCATCGGCGAAGCAGCCTGAATTCCGGGCACTTCCTGCTGCACCGCGCGCATGTCATCCACCGTCAGGTAATCGGTGCCTCCGGCGGTATTCACTGAGGCGTTGCCGCCGGCTTCGTAGTCGGCGTAGATCAGGTTGGCGCCGATTCCCTGGATCTGGTTCATCACATACTGTTTGCCCGTAAGCCCAATAGTGACGACGACGATCAAGGAAGCCGTCCCGATCACCATGCCCAGCGCGGTCAGGGCAAATCGGACCTTGCTCACGCGGAAAGAATCAATAGCGATGCTCAAGATTTCGCTGAAGAGCATCGTGGTGCGCGTGGTTTCGGCCAGCGGACGGGCAGCCATACGCTCATTGTACTTCGCGAAAAGATGCCGGGTGAGAGAAGAAGGTTCTAGGCGGTCTTCCGCTTTGCCCTGGCCGACAGCTCCACTTTGCCCTGATTCATCACCAAAGTGAAACTTCGCGAGCAGCTCGTGCACAGCCAGAAATGTTCAATTGCCTTCTCTGAGGTGGGAAAACCAAAGAACCTGCCGCCATCCATACGCATGAGCGTCCGGGAACAACTCGGATTGGCACACTTCTGAATCATGGACGAAGGCGCGTTCGGGTCCGCACTTACTAGGACGTGCTCCAAGACTGAAAGAGTTGGCCTCGAAAAGTAAACTGCTGCGTCCCTTCTACCTACGTCTTGTTTTCATCAGGGCCGCGAAGAATTTACTAGGCTTCGGCAGGTTGCCTCCTCGTTTCAATCAGATAGAGTGGCACGATTCTTGCCCTAATCCCCGTTGACCCCTGCGAACCAGACCTAGGAGGAACACCGCTTTGCAACTAGAGAAACAGAAAGAGAACATCCAGAGCGGTGAGGCAGCACCCGTTTCCGGTCTGTACCGAAATGATCACGAGCACGCCAATGAGCGGGATTTCTGGATCGGCAAAGATCAGCGCCTTCCCTCTTGTCCCATTTGCGGCAAGGCAGCTGCATTCACCCTGGAGCAGCAGGTGGAACACATCTCCCGCGATGCTGATTTTTCCTGAGCTGCTGCGACCCCGTTACTCGTAACGCAATGCGATCATCGGATCAACCCTGGTTGCGCGACGTGCTGGAATGTAACATGCTGCAATCGCTACGGTAACCAACACGGCAGAGACCAACCCAAATGTCGCAGGATCGTAGGTTCTCACGCCGAAAAGCAGGCTGGCCAGCAATCGCGAAAAGATGAGCGCGCCCACAACTCCTGCCAGCGCTCCCACGGCAATTAGCTTCACCCCGCGTGCCATCACAAGCCGCAAAACGTCTCTTGCACTGGCGCCAAGCGCCATGCGCACTCCCATTTCATGCGTGCGCTGGCTGACGGAATAAGAAAGAACGCCATACGTCCCAATGGCTCCGAGCAGCAACGCCGCTATGGCAAAAACAACGAAGAGCAAAGTGGCAAACCGTTGCCGGGCAATTGACGTGCTGATGATCTCATCCATGGTTTCAACGTTGTAAACCGGAATGTCGGAATCAATCTCATGCAGGCGTCCCGCTACGGCATTTGCGGTGGCTTGCGCCCCCAGATGAGAGCGCGCGGCAAAGGTCATGCCATTGAGCATGGGATAAAACTTCTCCGGAATTTGCAGAAATGGAACGTAAAACTCAGAACGGATGGTCGCAGTGGAATCCTGCGCCAGTCCCCAGTGCTTTACGTGTTGCACAATGCCAACGATCTCGCGGGGCTGCTCGAAGCCAGGAAATGGAATCGTCAGATGTTGTCCTAACGCGTCCTGGTGCGGAAACAAGTTGTGGGCCAGTTCTTCATCCACCACAAGCACATTCGGGGAACTCAAGGTGTCGTGCTCGGTGAAGTAACGTCCGCGCATCAGGCGCACACCCATGGTTGCCAGGTAATCCGGGCTGGTGATGTACATCATGGACCAGCTATAGTCCTTGGGATCGGGCTTGGGCCGCTCGGAGACGTAAAACATAACTTCACTGTCGTCGCGCATCATTACATCGGTCGTGAGAGCGGCAGCTTGGATTCCGGGAATACCTTCCATTTTCTCTACAACGTTTTTAAAGAGGGTTCGAATCTTTTCCGGCGTGTCGTAATGCAGCCGGGAGAAGCCCAGGCTGAAGGTGGTCACGTTGTCGGCAACGAATCCCGGATCAACCTTCCCCAGCTTATTAAGTGTGCGAATCGTAAGTCCGGCGCAAACCAGCAGGACCAGCGCCAGCGCCAGTTCGGAAACAACCAGCACGCTTTGAAGGCGATGGCGGCCGGCTACCGTGCCGCGGCCACTTTCTTTGAGAGTCTCATTCGTGTTTCCGCGAAGTGACTGCCACACCGGCGCCAGTCCAAACAGAATCCCCGTAGCAACGCAGGTTCCCAGCAGGAACAGCGCAACGCGCCAATCAACTCCGATGGACTGTGCGCGCGGAAGCGTATGCGGGACGGCAGCCAGCAATCCCCGTGTGCCCGCCCATGCCAACCCAATCCCGAGAATGCCGCCCACCAGCGCCAGCAGCACGCTTTCCGTCAAAAGTTGGCTGGCAATCCGCAAGCGTGAAGCTCCCAGAGCGGTGCGGATGGCAAGCTCTCGCTGGCGCGGGACCACGCGGCTCAAGAGAAGATTGGCGACATTGACGCAGGCAATCAGCAATAGCAATGCGACGGCGCCGAACAGCAGGAGCAGGGTACTGCGAACGTCAGAAACCACGTCACTGGTCATAGGAGTAATAGTGACGCCGTGTCCGGCATTGGCCTCGGGGTAAGCCGCCGCCAATCGCTTGCCGATGGTATTCATGTCGGCCCGCGCCTGTGCCACCTCGATTCCCGGTTTGAGCCGTGCAATTGCTCGCGCTCCCTCGCGTTCAATTCGGTTCATCAGCAACATTCTTCCTGTTGCCGCAATCGGAACGAACACATCGCGCTGGCTATAGAACCAGAAATCTCGCGGCAACACGCCAACCACGGTGTAATCAGAGTCATTCAAGTGAATGCTCCTGCCCAGAATGTTGCGATCACCGCCGAACCGGCGCTGCCATAAGCCGTAACTGAGCATCACCACCGGCGCCGCGCCCGGGTGATCTTCCTCCGCGCGGAATTCCCGGCCAAGTACCGGCGCGACTCCCAGCAGGCTGAAAAATCCAGCGGAGACTTCACGACCATCAATATGCTCTGGCCCGCTCTTTCCGGTCAGGGTGTAGTCGTCGCTGCGGAACAGGGCCATGCTCGAGAAACTTTCATTTTGTGATCGCCAGTCAACAAAGTTGGGATAAGACACTGACATATCGTTGAATTGCGGCGAATTTTCGCTGACGATCATCAGCCGGCCAGGATCATGCAAGGGGAGCGGACGAAGCAGAACGGCATTCAGGACCGTAAAGATCGCTGTGTTGGCGCCGATTCCGACGGCCAGTGTCAGTACCGCCATAAATGCGAATCCGGGACTCTTGACCAGGCTGCGGAATCCAAAACGCAGGTCCTGCCACAATGAAGTCATAAGCGCTCCTCCACTGGGAGGGAATACGCACGAGTTCCGCTGGCGGTTCCGGGAATTTAGCGAACGGAGATGGCTGGCTGGTAAACTGGATTTAGTCACTCATCCGGCAGCGCGGAGGGAT
>JAICYU010000315.1 GCA_025934025.1 Terriglobales bacterium | reverse complement strand
TCTAGCTACAAAAATTCCCGCTGGTCTCACCACCGCCGAAGCCTGCACGGTGACGCTCGGCGCAATTGCCATGCAGGGCGTGCGCCGCTGCAATCCCACTTTGGGTGAAACGGTTGTTGTGCTCGGGCTCGGCTTGCTGGGGCAGATCACAGCGCAACTGCTTTCAGCCAACGGATGCCACGTCATCGGAAGCGATCTAGACCGTGACCGCCTCCGCATCGCCGAGCAGAATGGAATGGACGTGGGTATTGGTGAAAATGCGGTCGACCATGTTCATCGACTCACCGATGGAATGGGAGCCGATGCCGTAATCATCACTGCGGCTAGCTCAAGCAACCAGGTAATCAGCCAGGCCATGCAGTGCTGTCGCAAGAAGGGGCGCGTTGTACTAGTAGGGAATGTCGGGCTGAATCTGGACCGTAACGATCTCTATAAGAAGGAACTCGATTTTCTGATCTCATCCTCTTATGGGCCAGGGCGTTACGACCCCTTGTATGAAGAAGGCGGTCAGGACTACCCGCTGCCCTATGTCCGCTGGACTGAGAACCGCAACATGGAGGAGTATCTCCACCTGCTCGCCCGCGGTAAGGTACGGCTCACCGGCATGCCGCAGAGTACTTTTCCTATCGAGCGGGCCATTGAAGCATATGCATCAATCAGTGAGCCGAGCAAAGGTACCTTACTGACAATCCTGGAATACCCGGAAAGCGAAACGGCGTTCGAACGCCGTATCAATGTCGCTCCCGCGCGTGCCGCCGGTAAGCAGGTCCGCGTCGCGCTCGTCGGAGCCGGAAATTTTGCCCAGGCAATGCACGTTCCAAATCTGCTGAAGTTGGGCAATGACTTCAAGGTGCACTGTGTAATGAGCCGGACCGGCGCGAACGCCCGTGCGGCTGCCACACGCTGTGAAGCAAGCTATGCCACGAGCGATTACGATCAGGTTCTGAATGATCCGCAAGTGGATTTGGTGCTGATCTCCACGCGGCACAATCTCCACGGAAAAATGGTATTGCAGGCCTTGCAGGCGGGGAAGAATGTCTTCGTCGAAAAGCCTCTGACCATTTTTCCGCAGGAACTCGATGAGATTGAAGCGTTCTACCAACAAACACAGAACGCGCCACTCCTGATGGTTGGGTTCAACCGCCGATTTTCGCCTCCGATTCAGACAGCCTTACAGGTGCTCGCTTCGCGCAGCACGCCTATGATCGTCAGCTATCGCATGAACGCCGGTTTCATACCGGCAGATCACTGGATTCAGGGCGAAGAAGGCGGCGGCCGCAATCTCGGGGAGGCCTGCCACATCTACGATCTGTTTAACGCCCTCACCAACTCCGAATGTGTGGCCGTTTCCGCCGACGCGCTGAATGCAGCCGGCAAGCAATGGAAGAAGACAGACAATTTCGTGGCCAACATCTCATACAGTGACGGCTCGGTTTGCTCCCTCACTTACACGGCTCTCGGCGACAAGTCGTTCCCCAAGGAAAGCATGGACATCTTCGTCGATGGCAAAGTGATCTCCTTGAACGACTACAAGTCTCTTTCTGTTGCCGGATCCAAACGCAAGGGGTGGAAATCTGTGGCTCAGCAGAAAGGACAACTGGAAGAGTTGCAGGCCGTGGCTTCCTGTCTTCAGCGCGGTACCGCGTGGCCCATTCCATTCGAACAATTAATTCAGGCAACGCGCATAAGCTTTGAGGTGGAAAAGCAGATAACGGGTAAGGATCTCAATACAGGCGAGAGCGCGTTAGAGCAGTAGCGGCCATTTGATGTCCTACAAGCCAGCGTGAACCGCGTCAAAGCTGTTCAATACGATGGTGCGGTTACGTTCCAGCGCTTCCTTGGTCTTGAGAAAAAGCATGCCTGTCTCCCACACGTACTGCACGCTGCAGCCGGGGGTTAGCTCTCCTTTGCTTCGCACCATTTCATAACTGCGGCGGATGTTGGCCTCATGGCCATGGTCGCGATGAGGCAGGTTGGTGACATATTTCTTTTCCACCACCTCAATCACAAGCTTTTTAAAATCTTCCATGTTGACCAGCGCGTCGCCTCGCTGGGCAGAAAACCGCTCGCGGACTCCCTCAAACGTATTTCCTTTCGCACTCAAGGTTATGACCGCTGCTGTTCCATCGGCAAAACTGTAGGCCGCCGCCATATCGTTCAGTGATTTGCCGGCTGGAATCGGCACAATTTCCACCGGGAAGCGCGATTCCGGCGGTACCAACTGATACACAAAATCCGTCCAGTGGCATAGGTTCCCCAGAATGCGGCCACCTTCTTCCTCACGGAAGTACCAGTGCTCTGGCGGGATCTCATGGCCGGCAACGAACCAGTTGTAAATCGCTGGGCCGCTCTGACCATCGAGATAGCGTTTGATCTCACGTCCGATTTTGCTGTACGGGCGATTGAATCCTAAGCTGACTTTCCCGCTCGACCGGGGCATGGCCTCGCAAAGCCGGAAAAGCTGGTTTTCATTCACAACATGCGGTTTCTCAATGTGGACTGACTTGCCTTGCTCCAGAGCATCGATTGCATATTCCGCGTGCGAGGCATGATTGGAAGCGATGAAAACAAGGTCGATGTTCTGATCGTGAATGATTCTGTGTGCGTCGTCACTGTAATAACCAAGCTTGTAATCCTCAAATAAGGATGCCGCCCGGTCCAGTTCAATGTCCATGCATCCACGGATCACATAGCCGTAATTTTTCTTGAGATAGTAGGCGATATTGCTATATGCAAAATTTCCACACCCGATCAGCCCGACGTGCTTGTTCCGAAGGGCTCCGCCTTTTTCTGCTGGGAACTGGGTAAATTTGCGCTTCATGTGGTACTGGCCGCGAACTTTCACTGCGGTGCGCCGAATGCCGTAAAGGCGAACGTATCTCAGTGTTTTTTTGAGCTTTAAGATAAGGCGGGACTTCGTGTAATCCATGCTTGAAAAGCCGTTCAAAATTGGTCGCAATCACCCAGCAAGAGCTCGAGCCGAAACCGGAACCATTGATGCTATTATACTTCTTCAGCACACGATAGATTCCGAATGCAGTCTGAGCCTTCAGGTTCAGCGCGGC
>JAICYU010000244.1 GCA_025934025.1 Terriglobales bacterium | reverse complement strand
GCTTGAAATGCTACGATCTGCTCGTTGGCGCCAAGGTGCCGCGCTTCATCGGTGGCATTGAAACGCAGTTGGTCCTTTTGGCAAAGGGATTGGCGGAGAAAGGATGTGATGTTTCCTTTATCACCTACGACCACGGCCAAACGGACGATCAGATCATTGAAGGCATACGAGTCCTCAAAGCCTATCGCCCGGATGGTGGAATACGTGGGCTGCGTTGGCTAAGCCGCGCAAAACAGCTCTGGCGTGTGATGGAAAGCGCGAACTCCGATATCTACCTTCAGATGGGCGCCGGTATTGAGACTGGGCTTGTCGCACTCGGTGTGCGCAAGGGCCAAGGATGTCGAAGCCACTTCGTCTACTGTCTAGCCAGCGATCTGGACCATGGTGCGATGTTTCGCAGGGGAAGACTGGGATGGGAGGGAAAGAGCTATCGCTATGGATTGATGCGGGCCGATCTGGTCGTTGCGCAAACCAAGCAGCAGCGAAAAGCCTTGCGCGAGAGACTCAGTATTAATTCGCAGGTGATCCCGATGGCAGCGCCTTCTCCGCTGCCGACAACGGCAACCGGCAGCGGCCGGAATGGGTCTTCTCGAGTGGTTTGGGTCGGGCGTGCAGCGAAAGAAAAGCGCCTGGAGTGGTTAATTGAAGTAGCTAGCCGCTGTCCTGAGTTTCAGTTTCAGGTGGTGGGCACGGCAAATAACCACTCTGATTATTCGGCTCGGATACTTCGAGAGGCAAAGCGACTTGCGAATGTGGAGTTGGTTGGACGGTTAGGCCGAGAGGATATGCACGCCGTGTATTCAAACGCTCACATTCTTTGTAACACATCCGTGTGCGAAGGCTTTCCGACAACTTTTCTCGAAGCCTGGAGCTACGGCTTACCGGTTGTAACCACGTTCGATTCGGATGGCATTGTCTTGCGCAACGGCCTGGGTCGAGTGCCGATGACGACTGATGAGATGGCGAATGCATTGCGAGAGCTGCATCGCGATGACCACGCCTATACGCAAATCTCTGAGGCGGCAAAACGCTACTATTTGCAGAATCACGCGATCCCAGTTGTGGCGAGAAGATTCAGGCACGCGTTCGAGGAGATTTTAGCAGCACTGGGCAAGGCGCAACCTCGGAATGGTTAGTAGATTAAGTGACGACGAGCAGACCATCAGAGTCTGCTTGCTGATTAGCAGTTTGGAGTTTGGAGGCGCGGAACGGCAAGTCATCGCATTGGCGCGATCCTTTGATCGCGATCGGGTGAAGCCAACCGTCTGCTCCCTTTCTGATAAGGTGCCCTTGGCGCGCTTGCTTCCTGACGAAGGCCAAAATATAAGAATTATTAAGAAGCGCGGGAGATTTGACTTCACCGCAGTGTTTCGCGTTGCACGGCTGCTTCGTCAGGAAAGCATCGATGTGGTTCACGCATTTCTTTTTGATGCCGAGATTGTGGCCCGCCTGGCCGCCCCGCTGGCGCGCGTGCCGGTGGTCGTCGCCTCGGAAAGAAACAGTAACTACACGCGTCCTCTCCTCCATCGGGTTGCTTTGCGACTGACACAACCCCTGTTTGACGTCATGGTTGCGAATTCTTATGAAGGGAAACGCTTCAACATGCGCACCCTTAGACTGCCCGAATCTCGGATCGAAGTCGTTCATAACGGCGTGGATGTCGAACACTTCTGTCCCAATGCCGAGAGCAGACGCACTTTCCGCGCAAGGTGCAACATACCGGCAGACGACCCGGTAATCGGAATGATTGGTAGCTTCAAGCGTCAAAAAGCGCATGACTCGTTCCTAAGGATGGCAGCGCGGGTTCACCAGTTAATACCGCGCGCCCGGTTTCTAATCGTCGGAGAAGTTCTGCGGGATGGTTATGCAGCCAGTCGTCAATATAAGGCAGAGATCTTGGAACTGGCGAAATCGCTGGTCCTTTCGGATCGCTGCGTTTTTCTCGAGAAACAGAACGACATGAAGGCTGTCTACAACGCCTGCGATCTTACTGTCTTGCTTTCGACGCGGGAGGGCACACCGAACGTGCTATTGGAGTCGATGGCCTGTGGTGTTCCTGTAATTGCCTCCGATGTCGCGGATAACTCAATCATTGTCCTCGATAAAGTGACCGGTCACATTGTTGCCAAAGGTGAGGATGCCGAAGCGGCGACATACGCGCTCGAGCTTCTTTGGGATCCGGCAAAGAGGATACAAATGGGCGCCGCCGCGAGGCAGCACGTTTGCCGACACTACTCAATCAGGGAGTCGGCGCGTAAGATGGAGGATATCTATCGAGTGTATCTCGATCGCAGGCAGGGCCATCCCGTGACGAATTGGCGAAGCCCAGTCTCGGCTCGGACGGGTGCATCGAGCTAGGCAGAGTGTGCGCGAGTTGCTCTATATCCTGAGCCCCAGCTTCAGCGGTTCGACACTGCTGACGTTCTTGTTAGCGGCTCATCCCGACATTGCAACTGTCGGCGAGTTGAAGGCCTCTGCCATGGGAGATGTGGAAAGTTACCGCTGCTCCTGCGGTGCTCGCCTGCAACAGTGCGATTTTTGGCGAAAGGTGAAAACAGGTATGGAGAAGAGCGGCGCCAAGTTCGATTTTGCGGATTTCGGAACGCACTTCAACAGTGGACCCGCTTGGTTTAAGCGTCTTGTCCGGCTAGGTGCGAAAAATGCCCTCTTGTCTTACTCAAGCTCGCAGCTACTGCGAATTCTGCCCTCCTGCCGAAGCCGGTTAAATCGAATCATTGAGCAAAATGGCATTCTTATTGATCTGATTGCATCGATCCAAGGCGGGTGCCTCTTTCTCGACGGTTCCAAGGATCCCGAAAGATTGACTCAGCTGCTAGTCAGCCGGCGATGGAAAATTCGAGTGATTCACTTGCTGCGCGATGGTCGCGGTATAGCGAACTCCTACAGGAAACATCACAACGTCGATCTGAAAACGGCTGCCATTGAGTGGTTACGAACCGATCGCGCATGTCTCCGTGTTGCCGCGCGCGTGGCGCGGCAGAATGTCTTGACCATCAAATATGAAGATGTCTGCCAAGAGCCACAAAGGGTGCTCGATGAAATCTTCTCGTTTGCTGGGTTGGCGCGCAATGCTTCGCCAAACGGCGCCGCGACGCTCGAACACGTTCTTGGCAACTCGATGCGATTGAATGGCAGCAAGTCTATTTTGCTCGACCAAAAATGGAGAACGGACCTCCTGCCGCAGGATTTGGAAATCTTCGAAGCTATTGCTGGAGATTACAACCGCAGTCGTGGGTACCATAAAAGCGTCTCAAAAGAAGCTATTCTCACATGAGAGCGAGCTTTGCTTGAGATTCGGAGCAATGCGTGGTCGGGTCAGAGCGCGGCCATTGTGATTTAGGCTCTTAATCTGGGCTGTGTCATCACTTCGGAAATGAAATCAGGTAATCCGCCTTTGACCGACGTCTCGACCCATTTCGCGTTCGGCGAAAACTGGAGGAATTACTCCGCTACTATCGACGAGCAGAGAATTGGCTCAGCGGTCGAGGATTTGGCAAGGCTCCTGGGAACGAATTCCTTGAAAGGGCTCTCCTTTCTCGACATAGGTTGCGGTTCCGGGCTTCATTCGCTCGCGGCCCTCAGGCTTGGGGCACAAAAGGTTTTCGCAGTCGACATTGATCCCATTTCTGTCGAGACCTGCAACAACGTACTGTCGCAGAGCACAACCTCTCGCGAGTGGGAATGCAGCGTTACAAGTGTCTTCGATCTCCCAGCCAAGACAGACCAGCGGTTTGACATAGTCTATAGCTGGGGCGTCCTGCATCATACCGGTGATATGTGGCGCGCTATCAAGACAGCAGCGGCATTTACAAAAGCGAATACTGGTGTTTTCGCATTGGCGCTTTATAAGAAGACGCCGTTCTGCCGCCTCTGGGCGATTGAAAAACGAATTTATTCGCATCTTCCATCTGTACTTCAACGTCCATTACTTGCGGTATTCAGCCTGGCGGAACTTTCTCGTATAGGACTACGCGGCAATAACCCTATGTCCTATGTCAAGAATTATCCACGCAAACGGGGCATGAGCTTTTGGTACGATGAGCACGATTGGCTTGGAGGGCACCCTTACGAATCAAGCTCACCCGAAGAAGTCAAGAGCTTCATGACGGAGCTTGGTTTCGATCTCGCGCAGGCCTTCGTTCCCAAGGCTTCGTTAGGGCTATCCGGAACGTCTTGTGCGGAGTATCTCTTCACGCGACGCTCCGCGGCGGCCATTTGAAGCGCATCAGGTTAGCTATTTTCAGGAGAAACAGTTGACATGTGTGGAATAGCGGGAATCGCGACTTTCGCCCAGCAGCGACCGGCAGATGTCGGCTGCGTCGAGGCCATGCTGACGCGACTTGCTCACCGCGGGCCCGACGACCAGGGGATTTGGCGGAATCATGCACAGGAGATTGTACTGGGGCAGCGTCGACTGGCAGTGCTCGATCTTTC
>JAICYU010000184.1 GCA_025934025.1 Terriglobales bacterium | reverse complement strand
TGCTTTCCAGCGCCTGCCAGTTGGCGCCATCATCGAACGAGATATAAACTCCCTGCTCCGTAGCCGCATAGAGCAACCCTTTTCGTTTGCGATCTTCGCGTACCGCGTGAACGTAATCATCGGCGGGAATGCCTTTGATCAGGCTGGTCCAGCTCTTGCCGAAATCGGTGGTCTTGAAGATGTAGGGAGCGAAATCGTCCAGTTTGTGCCGCTGCACGGCGACGTAAGCCGTCCCGGCGTCGTACGGCGAAGCTTCGATCATGCTCACCGTACCCCATTCCGGCATCTTCCTGGGAGTGATGTTCTGCCAGTTCTTCCCACCGTCCCGAGTAATGTGGATCAATCCGTCATCGGAGCCGGCCCAGATCAGGTCCTTCTGCACCGGAGATTCCACCACGGAAAAAATCGTGTCGTAAACCTCAACACCAGAATTGTCTTTGGTGATCGGACCGCCGGCTGAAGTCTGTTTGCTCTTATCGTTTCGCGTGAGATCAGGACTGATGACCTGCCAGCTCATCCCGGCATCGCTGGTTTTGAAAAGCACCTGAGAGGCGAAGTAGAGCGTGTTCGGCGAGTGCGGCGAGAAGACAATCGGCTCGGTCCATTGAAAACGATATTTCTGGTCCACTGCTCCGGAACCAATGGGATTGATCGGCCACGGCGTTACGTTCTGTTCTTCTTCGGTGTGGTGATCGTAGCGCGTGATTTCGCCGCCGTATGATCCTGCATACACGATTTCCGGATCGCGCGGGTCGGGAGTCACGTACCCGCTTTCGCCGCCGCCTACCGGATGCCAGTCCGTGCGGTCAATTCCACCCGGGGCGGCATTGGCGATTCCCACTGAGGTGTTGTCCTGCTGGGCGCCATAGATCCAATACGGAAAGCGATTGTCCGTTGCCGCATGATAGAACTGCGCCGTAGGCTGGTTTGCCTGCGTCGTCCAGCTTGCGCCGCCATTGGTGCTCACGTTCGCTCCGCCGTCGTTCGATTCGATCATGCGCTCGGGATCGTTAGGATCAATCCACAAGCCGTGATTGTCGCCGTGCGGCACACGAATCGGCCGGAAGCTCTTTCCGCCATCATTGGAGCGATACATTCCTGTGTTCAGGATGTAAACGCCGTCGGCAGATTTAGGATCGGCAAAGATGTGCGTGTAGTAGAACGCGCGCTGGCGGTACTGGCGATCGCTGTTTTCCAGGGTCCAGTTTTCTCCACCGTCATCGGAGCGGAAGAGGCCGCCTTTGTCTGCTTCAATCAACGCCCAAACGCGATTGCCGCTGTACGCCGCAGCTACGCCGATGCGTCCCATGATTCCGTCCGGCAGCCCGTGGCCGGTGAGGTGCTTCCATGTATTTCCGCCATCGGTGCTGCGGTAGATTCCGCTGCCCGGGCCGCCGCTGTCCAGTCCCCAGGGGGTGCGACGCGCCTGCCAAAGGGCGGCGAAGATTGTGTTGGCATTGCTAGGATCGAACGAGAGATCAATGCCGCCGGTGTTCTCGTCTTTGAAGAGAACCTTGCTCCATGTCTTGCCACCGTCCGTCGTGCGGTAGATTCCGCGATCTACATTCGGCCCGAAAGGATGGCCGAGAGCCGCCACGAACACGATGTCAGGGTTCTTGGGATTGACGGCAATGCGGCCGATAGCGCGTGTGTCCCGCAGTCCAGTGAAATTCCAGGTCTTGCCCGCATCAATGGATTTGTAAACGCCGTTTCCCGAGATGATGTCGCCGCGAATGCAAGCCTCACCGGTAGCGGCATAGACAACGTTGGGATCAGACGGCGCGACCGCAATCGCGCCAATGGAAGGCGACATGCCTTTGACTTTGTCAGTCATCGGCCGCCAGTTCAGACCACCATCGGTGCTCTTCCACACGCCGCCAGCGACGCCACCGAAGTAATAAGTGTGCAGATCGCCGATCACTCCGGTCACGGCGAGCACACGGCCGCCGCGATAGGGGCCAATGAGCCGCCACGTAAGCCCATGCCATGGACCTCTTGACTCTTCCTGCTCTTCACGTACTGCCGCAGACGACGAGCTTGCCTGACCCGCTTGCGGTGTCGGTGAAGGCTGCGCAGATTTTGCGGGTTCCTTTTTCTGCCTGGCGCTCTTCTTCTGCTGCGCAGGTGAGCTCAAACAAACCATCATAAGCAGGGCAAGAATGAACCCGCGGCTGGCAACAGCAGTGAAGCGCGACATCAGAAGACCTCCGGAGACGGGAATTGCGGAACTGGAATATTAAATTTGTTTTAAGAATTTTTCGAGTGCCGTTGTTTTCATGGTTGACGTTTCATTCGACGTTCATCTATAACTCTCATCACCCGCTACGCGGGAACAAAACAGCAGGATGCACGGGAAAGCGGTGAAAATCCGCTGCTGCCCCGCAACTGTGAGCGACGTTCCACGGCCCGACCAAGCCACTGCCTGAAAAGGTGGGAAGGCGTCGGCGCCGGTCGCAAGCCAGGAGACCGGTCCTTGCCGCATATCAGCAGTTCCTCTTCCGAGGGGAAGGAGACTCCCATGAATCCGCTCTTGAGCGGTATTAGGCCGCTGTTCTTCACATTTACATGCGTGAGTGTTGTTGCATTCCTGATCGCTACCTCCGCTTTTGCCGCCACGCCCACAACCGTTCAGGGCACGATCACAGATCCAACGGGCGCGGCGATTTCCGGCGCTCACGTTGAATTGCTTCGCGATGGAAATCAGATCGCGACGACCACAACAAATGCGCAGGGTGGCTATCAGTTCTCCAATGTCTCGCCGGCACATTACCAGGTCCGAGCCAAGGCAAGCCGATTCTCGCCGCAAGTAAGCGATGTCTTCTATGCCGGCTCGAATCCTGTAGCGGTGGGCCTGTCTCTTAAACTTGGTTCGGTCTTGCAGCAGATCGTCGTGACAGCTACCGGAACCAGAGTGCCGGAATCACAGGTCGGAGCTTCGGTCACTGTGCTTACTGCCGACCAGTTTCCTCACCGCCTTGATGTGCTCGACCCGCTGGAACAGGTTCCGGGCGTGCAGGTGGTGCAAAGTGGTCCTCGCGGCGCGGCTACCTCGCTCTTTCTGCGTGGTGGAAACAGCAATGCCAACAAAGTCCTGCTCGACGGCGTGCCTCTGGACGATATCGGCGGGCGCGTCAATTTCGGAACTCTTGCGACTGCCGGAATTGAGCAAGTGGAAGTTTTGCGCGGCCCCAACAGCGTGCTGTATGGACCGGACGCCATGGCCGGAGTAGTAAGCCTGACTACGCGGCGCGGTACCACGCCGCTTCCGGAATTGTCTTACGCGCTGGACGGTGGCAACTTCAGCACGACGCATCAGGACGTTTCGCTTTCCGGCGTATTTCGCCGCCTCGATTATCTGGGTGAGTTTTCCCGCGAGGATACCGGCAATGCTCTTCCCAACAGCCGGTTTCACAATGGAACGTATGTTGCCAACGCGGGCTTGGCGTTGAACTCGGCCACCGATCTGCGCTTTACCGGCCGCTACACCACAACCGGACTCGGGCAGCCCAACACGATCGAGTTCTTCGGGATTCCGGACGATTCTTCTCAGCGCGACCAGGATGCTTACTTGAGCGCGAGTCTGCAGAACCAGACGAGCGAGCGTTGGCACAATCTGCTGCGCTATTCAGCGACTCGCTTGCATTTACAGGACGTGAATCCCTCGCCGACAGGGATCCCTGATGGTTTCGGCAACTTTCTCGGACAGCCGGTGACGATCCATGGAGCGAATGGCTTCAGTGCGACCGGGCAGGCGATTCTCGATTTCGCCGGCGTCTACCCGTCTGAAAGCAGCAGCTCGACCAAGCGCGATACCGTCTATCTCCAGTCCGATTACAGCTTCACTCCCCATTTCACGGGATTGGTTGCATATCGCTTTGAGCAGGAGCGTGGGTTCACACTCGGCTTCGGCAGCAAGACAGACGCAAACCGCGACAACTCAAGCTACATCGCGGAGTTGCATGGCAGCCTGGGCAGCCGCGCGTACGCCACCCTCGGCGGCAGCATAGAGAAGAATGCCATCTTCGGCGTTGCCGCCATTCCTCGCCTGTCACTCGCGTATTACCTCGCGCGGCCGAACTCCGGCGGCCTCTTCAACGGGACGAAATTCAATGCCAATTACGGCCAAGGGATCAAAGAGCCTTCCGTCTTCGAAGCCACTTCATCGCTTTTCGGATTGCTGTCGGGGCCCGGCGGGACGCCGCAATTGATTTCACAATTCAATATCGGCCCCATAGGCGCAGAGCGTTCACGGAGCTACGACGTTGGCGTGGAGCAACTCATTGCATCAGGCAGGCTGAAAGTTTCTGCCACTTACTATCACAATCAATTCACCAATCAGATCGAGTTCGTTCCCGGTACCGCGCTCCCGTTGTTGGGAGTGCCGCAGAGCGTAGCCAGCGCCGCCGGTTTCGGCGCGACCATCAACTCGGGAGACACACGCGCTCAGGGAGTGGAAACTGAAGTGGAAGCCGGATTGGGCCATGGCTTTTTCGTGCGAGCTGTTTACACCTACCTGAATGCGGTTGTGATCCGCTCGTTCACCAACGATGCGTTCTCCTGCGGCGGGCCCACGCCTCAGCCGACGTGCTTCAATCCTGCATTTCCGGGCATTCCCATCGGCGCTTTTGATGCGCTGGTGGGCGCCCGTCCGTTTCGCCGCGCGCCGCACACGGGCAGCTTCTCCGTTGATTACTCACACAGCAAGCTCGAACTGCTGCTGACGGGGTATCTGGTGAGCCGTCGCGATGACAGCACGTTCTTGAGCGATGACTCGGCGTTTGGAACGGGAATGCTTCTGCCGAACCATAACCTCGCGCCGGCGTTTCAGAAGATTGATTTTGGGGGCAGCTATCATGTGAGCTCTCATCTGGCCTTCTATACCTCGCTGGAAAACCTTGCCAGCCAGCACTACGATCCGGTCTTCGGCTTCCGCGCGCTGCCCTTCACGGCGCGGATGGGAATTAAGCTTACGCTTGGCGGGGAATCGTGGAAGCATTAAAAGCAGTTCCGACGTAATAGCAAGTTCGTGTTGCGCGCACCCCTGAGCTACTTTGCCGGCGCTGTGTAGTATCCCGCGCGGTGGCGGACCTGAAATGCATTGCCGGCAGCATCTTTCTTGTTCACTTCAACTTGAATGCGGCGGAAAGGAGAATCAGCCCGCTGCCGGTTGGGGTAATACGCGATCAGATATTGCGTACGCAGCTCTTCGCTGATCTGGCGGAAGGCCTGATCAAGTTCGCCGATGTCTTTGGCATAGTAGTATTTTCCGCCGGTGTCGCGCGAGATCTGAATGAGGGCGTGTTCGCCGCCCAGGTTGCGACCGGCGTCGGCTTCCACCGGAACCACAATGATGCTGTACACAATGGCTTCGGCCTGCTGCGCGCGCCGCAATGCCGCCTGATAATTTGCTTTGCTGGTGGTGTCGCCGCCGTCTGTAATCAGCACCAGCACTTTGCGGCCCTGGCGGTCCATGAGAGCTTCGGAACCGAGAAAAATCGCGTCGTAGATCGAGGTGCCCGGACCCACTCGCAGGCTCTCAATGCCGCGATCAATGTTCTTCAGGTCGGAAGTGAAGCCGGTCTTCTGGTCAACATATTCAGTTACCTGAAACACGGCCAGGCGGTCCACGGGCCGTACTATCGAGCGCGCGAATTTCTTGGCCGACGTTATTTCAAGTTTGAAATCGCGTTCCGTGCTCGGGCTGGTGTCCACTTCGAGCACGATGCTCAGCGGCAGCTCAGATTCGCGATCGAACACGCTGATGGTCTGCGGAATGCCATCTTCCAGAATGCGGAAGTCATTTTTCTCAAGGTTAGCGACAGGAGCTCCGTGGGAATCGGTGACGGTGGTGAAGATGTTCACCAGGCGCACGGTAACGCGAAACGTGGGTTCGTCTTTGCTCTGGTTCTGTGCCGCCGTTGCAAGCAACGGCAGCAAAAACACCATGATGCTGAACCGCTTGGCCACAGCCCAGGTTCGTTTCATAGTTTCAATTCAGAGATTCTGCCCTGCTTAGATGCAAATGATGGTAAAGAGTTATTTAGCGGTCCGAATTTCTTCGGGAAACGGCTCGCCATCCGACCAGACGGCGCCATCCTCAAAATATTCTTTCTTCCAGATGGGGACCATCTTCTTTAAGCTGTCAATGAGCCAGCGGCATGCTTCAAAAGCGGCGGCGCGGTGCGCTGAAGCAACGCCGATAGCCACGCTGGTCTCGCCAATTTCGAGCCTGCCCAGGCGGTGGACCACAGCCGCATCACGGATTCTGAATTGCTCAAGTGATCCTTGAGCAAGCCGCTCCATTTCACTCAGGGCCATAGCACCGTAAGCTTCGTAATCGAGATACAAAGTGCGCTTCCC
>JAICYU010000303.1 GCA_025934025.1 Terriglobales bacterium | reverse complement strand
GGCAGCGCGAGCTTCTGGAGGAATTGAGCAGCAGCTTCCAGTTTGAAAACAAGCCTGAGCCGCGCAGCCTGTTCGAAAAAGTGAAGGACATTTTTGGCTAAGTACTACATCTGGTTTGTAGTCGTCGTGGCGGGGCTCGCGGGCATTATTCGCGTGCTGCTGCCGCGCCGGTTCGCTGAACTGCAACTCCAGAACCTGGGCCAGGCTGCTTCCATTTCTCGCGCCAAAGTAAAGGCTCTGTTGTTTCTGGTGGTGGGCGTAATCTTTGGCGTTCTTTATTTCTTTCCCTGGGGACGCCAATCCTGGGTGGTGATTGGCACGCTGTTTACTCTGCTGAGCGCGGCTGAAGTTTACTTCCAGGCTCGATTTCATAGCCTTGAAGCCCTCGTGTTTCAGAGCCGGCTGCTGGGAATTCTCTATATCGGATTGGCGGCCTGTTCTTACGTGATGCTTAAGCGCATATGACGCGCCGCCGCTGGATTGCCGACCGCGTAGAAGGCGATCACGCTTACCTGCTCGGCCAGAATGCACAGCATCTCTTCCGAGTCTTGCGCGCGCAACCCGGGCAGCAGTTTGATGTGGCTGCAAATGGACTGCTGCGACTCGGCACCATCATGCACGCCACGGCAGATCAGGTGGAGTTTCATCTCGGAGAAGAGGTCACCGGCCAGAGTGTTCCTGAAATTCACGTCTATCTGGCGGTTTTCAAGTTTGATCGGATGGAATGGGCGCTGGAGAAGCTGACGGAGTTGGGCGTTGCCGGAATTTACCCTGTGATTGCAGCGCGCACCTCCGCTCATCTCGTTAGCGCAGCCGAACGCCGCATGGAGCGCTGGCGTAAGATCGCCCACGAAGCGGCGCAACAAGCGCGACGAATCCAGCCGCCGCGAATTGAAACTCCGCTCAATTTGGAACAAGCAATTTCGGGACTGGATGAGAACCGGATTGTTCTTTCAGAGATGGAAGAGAGCGTCCATCTGAAAGCTGTCTTAAGACAGCTGAATCCGCCGCTGGCTCTCGCACTGGGACCTGAAGGCGGCTGGACGGCCGAAGAAGCAGAGTTGTTTCATTCCGCGGGATGGAAATCAGCTTCGCTTGGGCCGACGATCCTGCGCGCGGAAACGGCTGTCATCGCTGCCGTGGCGGTTGCACTTGCCGAGTTGACTGCCCTCTGAGAATGTATTGACGTAATCTTCAAAACCTGCCATGCCGGAACTGCCCGACATCACCGTTTACATCGAAGCGCTTGAGCAACGCGTTCTCGGCCAGGTGCTTGAGCGGGCGCTGATTGCCGGGCCATTCCTGTTGCGGACTGCAGTTCCTCGCATCGAATCCATCCACGGCAGCACCGTGACCGCAATCCACCGCATAGGAAAACGGATTGCATTGCGCTTCAGCAGGACCGGCGATCAGGCTTCAGCGGATGATCCATGGCTGGTGTTTCATCTCATGATCGCGGGACGGTTGCACTGGAGCGAGCGCAAGAAGACTCCCGATGGCCGCCGCACTCTGGCCGCATTCGATTTCGATTCCGGCCAGCTCTCTCTGACGGAGGCAGGCTCACGGAAACGCGCTTCGCTGTATTTGGTGGAAGGCGACGCCGTGCTGGCCGGTCTCGATCCGGGAGGAATTGACGTGTCAGCCGCGTCTCCTGAACAGTTCAGAGCCGTGCTCACTCAGGAAAACCACACGTTGAAGCGCGCGCTTACGGATCCGCACTCGTTCAGCGGAATCGGGAACGCGTATTCGGATGAAATCTTGTTTGTCGCACAGCTCTCTCCGGTAGCGCTTACGCAGCGGTTGACGCAAGATGAGATCAACCGGCTGCTTGAGGCCACTCGACGAACTCTCACCGATTGGACTCATCGTTTGCGGAAAAAAGCAGGCGGAAAATTTCCCGAGAAGGTCACGGCCTTTCACGATGAGATGGCTGTCCATGGGAAGTATGGAAAGCCCTGCCCGCGCTGCGGATCCAAAGTGCAGCGAATCCGCTATGCCGATAACGAAACCAATTACTGTTCCAAGTGCCAGACGAATGGAAAGCTGCTGGCCGACCGATCGCTGAGCCGGCTCTTACGTCAGGACTGGCCGCGATCGCTGGAAGAGATGGAAGAGCGCCGCAGAGCGGATTCAAACAGCGCAGCAAAATTCTGAGTCGATTCCCACTACTTTCTGGCTAGGCCTAACCGTTCTTCTACAACTGCTGTGATCTTCTTGTGCACGCGGCCGATCGCCTCCTTGGCTTCGATCTTCACCACTCGCTGTGGTTCGCGTTCGGCCAATGCGAGGTAAGCATCCAGCACTCGCTGGTGAAATTTTCGGTTCTCTTTTTCGAAACGGTTCTCATCGTTTTCTGAGTGCTTCGAATCTTCGGCATTTCTTCTGCGCGCGCGATTCAGGCTGTGCGAGAGGTCCGTAAGCATCAGGATGGTAAGATCCGGCTTCAGATCACGGCAAAGTGTTTTCTGGAGCTGATGGACGATCTCGCTGCCCAACTGCCGGCCGCCGCCCTGATAAGCCTCGCTGGAATCGGTGAACCGGTCGCAAAGTACCCAGTCTCCGCGTTCGAGAGCAGGAAGGATCTTCTCGTCAATGTGCTGCGCGCGGTCGGCGAACATCAGCGCCAGCTCCGCCATCGGAGACAGGCCTTCAGTCCGCGAACTCAGCAGCAGGCTGCGCATGTTCTGGCCCATTTCGGTGCCGCCTGGTTCGCGTGTTGTCAAGACGCTGATGCCGTGCTGGCGCAGCCAGGCCGCGAGCTTCTCCATTTGCGTGGATTTGCCCACGCCGTCGAGGCCTTCAAACGTTATGAATTTGCCGCGATCCACGCACACGATTTAAACACAAACCTCGTCGGTGGCAGTGTTCCACAGCGCTGGCGTGGCCTTCAGGGGAGCTATAGTATTAGCGAGAGGGACATCATGCGACTTGGCGATGACATTGACGACTACTGCTCGCGCTGCAAGCGCACCACCGACCACTCGGTAGTTTCGATGACTGGCGAGGATGCCCTTAAAACGCGCTGCCGCACCTGCGGGAGCGAGCACAACTACCGCCAGAACAAGAGCCGGACGAAAGAGATGACGGCAAAAGATGCATTCGACACTCTGATGGCCAGCGTGACTGGAGCTTCCGAAGCACCGAAGCAATCCCGGCGCAAAAAGCAATAAGAACCACTCGCCGATCAGGGGATGTGTATCGTCCCATGATGTATGTCTCGCCGGTCTCTC
>JAICYU010000336.1 GCA_025934025.1 Terriglobales bacterium | reverse complement strand
CGGCCTCAGGATGCCCATCTCGGCATTCAGGGCCTGCGCGATCACGAGCAGCACGAGGCGGAAAAGGCCATTAAGCACCACGGCGCAGTCCTGGAAGAGGACAAGGCCTTCAGTATCGCCTGCGCTGATCCCAGGGCGGAAGGCAAGAATGTGGAAGCTTTATTCAGCGCTTTGTCGCAGGCGCGCACCAAAGCCGGAGAAAAAGGCTCAGCCAACCTCGATTCCTTCAAGAAGTTTGTTCAGCAGAAGACCACGGAAATCCGCAAGCAATACGGCTGCCAGGCTGTGGAATACTCCATCGAGATGCAGGGCGGCAAAGTGAAGCTGAAGGCAAAGCCAAAAACTACCTGACCCCGTTACCGTGAAAACTTCAAATTTACGACTTCTGATCATCCTTGTGGCGGGAACAATTGGATGCCGCAATTCGAAACCGGCTGTGGTGGGCCCGTCAAGCATGCCGCCGTCAGCCGCGATGCCCGAGCAGAAACCGGCATTGGTAACTGCAGAAGATGCCAAAACGCACAATCTGGTCAGCGCCAAGCCAGTTCAGATTACGCCACCAACCTCATTATCCGTAGTTGCGGAAAATGGACCCTTGGAGTTTATCGTGCAGGGGCACAGAGGTCAGTTCTTGCGTGTGCAGATAGATACTGGAGACCATGAAAGCCCAACGGCCAAAATTGCGGTCGAATCTGAATCGAGCGCAGGTCCACTTAAATCAATTACGCCGGAGTATTGCACTGAGGACTCGCTCTTTGTGCTAGGCGCAGACGGAGCGTTTGGCGTTTCACTCGATCCTGGCGGGCATAAAGAAGTTAAGTTGGATTTTTCCCTGCTTGCAAGCAAGGATCCGCTTGTGGACGCGGGAATTCGTCCCGAGCAGATTTCTTTTGCTGATAAAAGTGTCGCAGAACCAATCCCCTACGACCACGGTTGTGAACTGGGTGAGCCCTGGCCAGCCAGCCTATCCATCAAAGGTCGCAAGCTCTTGCTTCGAATAGCACAGGTGGCGGGCTACAAGAGCATGTTTCCGCAGGACAAAGGCATGCAGATTCTCATTTCGAGTCTTGCGTCGGGAGCGGCACCGGATGCTAAGAACTTGCCGTACCCAAACTGGGGTGGTGATGCTGCTACAGTAATGACGGCAAGGCCGCTGCTGATCAAAGGGTATGGCTGGAGGGCGTGGAGGTGGATCGAAGGTTCATCACAAGATGGAGACTACCCAGGGAATATCTTTTTTGTAGCCGAAGGTCTCACTAACGATCAGCGATATTTTTTCAGAGCAACGGCCGCAATCGACCATGAGGCTGTGAAGAGTCTCTCGCCACAGAACAGCGCCAAATATGATGAAACCGGCAGTCGTTTACGGTTGGAACAGGCTCTTGCTGCAGCTGATCCTGCGTCATTCACTCCAAACTTGAACGAGCTTGATGCAACCGTAAGTTCCCTAGACATCCGAAAGTAATTGCTCTCCTAAAGAGCAGGAGCAGCAGGTGCCCTCGGCGATGCACTGGCAAATCGACTGAGACGGCAAAACCGTACCTCGGGTTCACCCCCCTTCACGTTTGCAGCTTCATTGTCCCGGCTGTTACCTTATCCCTTAATCTTCAAAGTCCCTGCCCCCGAGGAAGAACCGTGCCCAAAATTCAGCGTGCCATCCTGAGTGTTACTGACAAATCTGGAATCATTGATTTCGCCAAGAAACTGGCGGGGGTGAACGTGGAGCTGTTTTCGACTGGAGGCACTGCAAAACTTCTGCGCGATTCCGGCGTGGCGGTGAAAGACATCTCCGAACTCACCGGGTTTCCGGAGATGATGGATGGGCGGGTGAAGACGCTTCATCCCAAAGTCCACGGTGGCATTCTGCATGTGCGTTCAAATGCGGCACACGTGGCTGCGGCGCGCGAGCATGGGATTCAACCCATTGACATGGTGGTTGTGAATCTTTACGCGTTTGAAAAAACGGCAGCCAAGCCGGGCGTGAGCTTTGATGAGCTGATTGAGAACATTGATATCGGCGGGCCATCCATGGTGCGCTCGGCGGCCAAGAATTTTCGCGATGTCGCCATTGTGACGTCGCCTGGCGACTACGGGGCGATTGCGCAAGAAATGTCGCAATCAGGAGGCGAACTGGGGCTGGCGACCCGCTGGCGCCTGGCCCAGAAAGCCTTTGCCACCACGGCTGCGTATGACAGCGCCATCTCATCAACCCTTGCTGCTATTTCGCTGGACGGGGCGGGCAAGGAATTTCAGATTCCCCAAGCCGAAGACGCCTTTCCCGCGAATCTGCGCTTCTCCTTTAATAAGGTGATGGACCTGCGGTATGGTGAGAATCCGCACCAGCGGGCGGCGATGTATTCTGACGGTTCTTCCGGCGGCCTGGCCAATAGCCGGCAACTTCAGGGTAAAGAGCTTTCCTACAACAATATTGTTGATTTGCAGGCGGCATGGGACCTGGCCCAGGACTTTGATGAGATAGCCTGCGCCATTATCAAACACACCAATCCG
>JAICYU010000058.1 GCA_025934025.1 Terriglobales bacterium | reverse complement strand
CCAGCGTTTTGCCTCCGATTTGCAGCTCGGGAAGCCATGAATACAGGAACTTCATGAAGGGAATCCAGAGCGCCAGAATAGCACGGTTGATAGCTCCAGAATTGGCTACGGAAGCGCGGACTGAAGAGGATCCTCTCACTGGCCGGGAGCGCCAGGTTTTGCGGCTGGCTGCTGAGGGATCCACCGGTATCGAGATTGCCACAGCATTGCGGCTTTCCGAAGGCACGATGCGCAACTATCTTTCAGAAGCCATCAGCAAACTCGGCGCCGGCAACCGCGTGGAAGCCGCGCGCATTGCAAGAATGAAGGGTTGGCTATAAAAGAGAAACGGCGCGCCGAAGCGCGCCGCGCGCTCCAATTTCTGCTCTAGCTCTTCTGCTGTGACTTGGTCTTCAGCACATCAATCGCGCGCTTGAGCTGCTCATCCTGCTTCGGAGTGGTTTTCTGCGGCTCGTCAGGAGCATTGCTGTCATCGTCGTCGGGAAGCACGGCTGCCAGATCGTCAGCCGAAGCTACCTGAATGTTGGGCGTAACGCCCGTGTCCTGAATCGCCTTTCCCTCGGGAGTGTAGTACTTGGCGATGGAAAGAATCAGCGCGGAACCATCAGGAACTTCGATCAGCTTCTGCACCGAGCCTTCGCCGAACGTTTTGTCGCCCACCACGTCGCCGCGTTTATTATCGAGAACAGCGGCAGCCACAACCTCCGCCGCGCCCGAGGTACCGCGGTTCACCAGCACTGCCAATGGCACGTCAGTGATTTTCTTTTGCGGATCAGCGTTGTAGGTTACTTTCTCATACTTCTGGCCCTGAAGCGAGGTAATCAAACCTTTGCTGAGGAAGAGGTTTGCCGTAGCGATTCCTTCATCCTCATTGCCTTCAGAGTCATTGCGCAGATCTAACACGAGTTTCTTCGCGCCTTTGCTCTGGAGAGATTTGATCTTGTTAGCGATCTCCTGCGCTTTGCCTTTGCTGAGCGTCAGGGCCTTCACATAACCGGTGTCGCCGATCATCTGTTCCTGTACCGCGGGCGGCGTGACCAGATCGCGCACGATGGTGAGCTTCTGCGGCTCAACTTTGCGCGTGCGGATGACTACGACCTCAAGCCGCGATCCAGGTTCGCCAGTAAGTTCGGACCGGATGGCTGCCAGCGAGAGATCGTGGGTGGTCTTTCCATTCACTGTTTCCAGAAAGTCTCCACTGCCGATGCCGGCTTTATCGGCTGGGCCGCCAGGTATCACTGACACTACTGCGGCGTATCCGGCGCGCTTGGAGATGGTAGCTCCAATTCCCGCCTTGCCACCAGCTTTGGTCTGCTTGAAAGTTTTGTACTCTTCCGGGCTGAGATAACTGGAATCGGCGTCGAGCGATTCCAGAAGCCCGTGCAGAGCGCCACTGGTGACCTGGTTGATGTTGGGTTCCTCCACGTATTCTGAACGGATACGATGAAGGACTTCGCTATAAACCTCAATGTGGCTGTAAACGCCGTCACTGCTGCTGCTTCCACTGGAGGCATGAACGCCGAGGCCGCCGATCAGGGCAAAAACAATGATCAGCATGGAGGAGGAGAGTAGAAGAGCCTGAAATTTCTTTGACATCCGGAGTAATCCTGTTCTCCTAATTATAGCCGTGTTTGATTGGATGCTGCTCGGGATTTCTGGGTCGTAAAGGATAGTTCCAAGCTGAACCCTTAGCCCCGTTGGGCTGCCTGACGCCGTGGCGAGAGGATGCCCAGAATGTCGCGCAGCCCCTGACGAACATGCTTGAGCTCCGTGACATCAGCACTTTGAGGCCGGAGAAAGGGTAACGCCCCCTGCTTGCGTTTGCCTTCCGCCCGCAACTGCGCTCTGGCCCCGGCGATGGTAAAGCCTTCGTCGTAAAGCAGCTTCTTGATCCGGAGCGCGTTTTCCACGTCAGCACGGCGGTAGGTCCGCTGCCCGGTACCACTCTTGGGAGGCTTAAGCTGGGGAAATTCGGTTTCCCAGAAGCGCAGGACGTAGCTGGGAAGGGCGCAAAGCCGGCTCACTTCTCCAATGCGGAAGTAAAGCTTGTCCGGAATGACAACTTCGCCCGAACCGTTTTTCTTGGTGGATTTCTTAACGGCGTTTTGCATGGATCTTCACGACCGGGACGAAGCGGCTGTGGCTAGCTTAAGTCGAAGCCGCTGGGTCGTCAACCTGAAAACAACCTCCAATCCCAAAAACAATCTATTGGGGCGGAGGAGTCGGACTGGGAGTGGTCGCGCCTTCCACTTTAGCCGCACCCTTGCGAGTCTGGTGCGCGCCTTTGTGGACCACTTTCTTGGTTCCTCGTTTTACCTTCTTGCCGGTCTTCTTCGCTGCGCGACCTGTCGCGTGGGCCGCGTCCTTGGTGTCCTGCTTTACGCCGCTCGTATCGCTTTGAGCAAAAACTGCCAGTGAGAGCGCCAGGAACAGAAGTGCAGCCGTGATTCTTTTGAATTTCATGGTTCCTCTCGATTTTGCGCTTCGATTCCGATTACGCGAAACGAGTTGCCATGGCCGGACGGTTGCGGGGTGTGAACTGGCTTTTGCAGCGCAGGAATAAGAGCTATGGCAACTCGCCTCATGTTTACCTACTCATAACTACTAACCGGACGTACTAAGGGGTCCTGGCGCAAATCTTGAACTGCCGCGGCTGGTGAGCAGCAATGAGCGGCCAAGATCTCTGGAGGAGAACCAACATGAAGAAGTTTCTTGCCGCACTTCTGCCAGTCGCATTTATGGCAGGTATAGGGTGCTCAACCCATCACGTTTCAACCACTGCTTCTGGCAAGACAGTTTACGGCGAGCAGGCGCAGGTGATTCAGCGGCTGCGCGACTCTGGAAGCGACTTGCAGCAACTGATGAACGCACCCGATTCCGCTATTCCCGCGAACGTGCTGGCCGACGCAAAATGCGTTGCCGTCGTGCCTGACATGGTCAAGGGCGGATTCGTCATCGGCGGCAACCATGGCCGCGGCGTCGCCACATGCCGCACCGGCAACGGCTGGAGCCAGCCCGCATTCCTGGCCATCACGGGCGGAAGCTGGGGCGCGCAGATTGGCCTGGAATCCGTTGACCTGGTTATGGTCTTCCTCGGCGACGAAGGAGCGAAACAACTCTTGACTTCACAATTTAAGCTGGGAGCTGATGCTGGCGTGGCAGCCGGGCCGGTGGGCCGCGAAGCCCAGGCCAGTACGGATTGGAAGATGAAGAACAAAATCCTGGTCTATTCGCGAGCCAAGGGTCTGTTCGCAGGAATTGATCTGAGCGGCGCTTCGGTCAAGCCGGATGACGACTCCACCCGTACCTACTACGGCAACTTGATTCCCTTCCAGAAGATCCTGACCGGTACAGGGCCGACGAATGCCAACTCCAAGCTCTTTTTGACTGACGTTCGGCAGGCGTTCCGCGAGTCGAACCAGCAGCAGAAACCCTCTGGCGGCTTCTGAACCCGATTTAGCTCTTTCTTCAACGGCGCGTCGCAAAAGGGCGCGCCGTTTCATTGTTCACGTCTCGACTATCCAAACGTGCTGTAACCAAAGTCAACTTCCGCGGTTCAGAGCTGGGTTATTCTGTGCAATAGGAAATGTCTCGCTCTGCCGCAAAATCGCTGAGCAATGCCGTGCTAGCCGAACTGGACCGCCTGCGGGGTGACTTTAAGGCGAAGATTGCCGGTGGCCCATTCCCGCAGCTTTTCGCTTCGCGCGTGGGCGTGGTGCTCTCAGGCGGAGGCGCGCGCGGGGCTTACGAAGCGGGTGTTCTCATGGCTTTTCAGGACGCTCAGGTGCCCACGCACATCCTTACTGCCACTTCCGTCGGGAGCATCAACGCAGCTTCTTTCGCCGCGCATTCCAGCGGATTAGTCGGCGATGCCAAGCCCCTGGTTGACGCGTGGATGGAGCTTACTCCGGCAACTCTTGGCATTGACTGGTCGCGCTACATCTTTGTTCTCGCCGGACTGATCGCGGCTTCCGCCGGAATCGGAAACCTTATCTGGGAGTGGCTCAAAGAGCACCACATCTATTTGCACGCGCACCATCCGAAAGCTACATGGTTGGCATTGGCCGCAGGCGGGCTGGCCGTGCTTCTTTTTGCCGACAGGCTTTCTTACATCGGTTATGTGATCCTGAACTTTTTGCGCGGGCGCAAATGGGAGCCCGACCGTAGAAAAGCCTGGGTTTCATTTGGCGCCAATTTGCTGGTGCTAAGCTTTGCCGTGCTCTTTCTCGGCTTCACCCACATTCACGTTCCAGTGCGGGGCGATCACATCATAGAGTTCAGTGCGCCTCTGCCGCTGGTGCTGATTGCGCTGGCCGCGGTGTTCGTCTATCGCATGCTTCAAGATCACTTCAGCCGCTGGAGCCATCGCTTCCTGCGTCTGCCGCTGCGCACCGGCCTTTTTCCCAACTTTGATCGCATTAAGTTTCTCCGGGCGCGCATTCCCGAGCACAGCCTGCGCAGCTCCGATATTCGCGTCGTTATGACGGCCACCGATCTGCGGCATGGAGTGGCACGCTATTTCAGCAATTGTCCGGTTGAGACTTTGGCGCAAGATCCGGGCGCGCAGCAGGATTTCGTGCGGCGCGAGG
This sequence comes from Terriglobales bacterium, assembly GCA_025934025.1. Lineage (GTDB taxonomy): Bacteria > Acidobacteriota > Terriglobia > Terriglobales > Acidobacteriaceae > Angelobacter. The sequence continues at coordinate 12,017 of JAICYU010000058.1, read as the reverse complement.
TAGAGCAGCCTGACGATCTGGTGCAGGCCGCGGTGGCTTCGTCTTCTTATACCTTTGCCTATGAGGCCGTCCCGATGGGAGGCCGGCTGTGGACCGACGGCGGCATCATGACGAACCAGCCCATCCTGCCCGCGTTGCGGCTGGGCGCCGACGTGCTATTTCTTGTATTGATTTCTCCGCTTCAGGGCGCCCATGACACCGGAGAGATCCGCACGTTTCTTGATGTCGGCTTGCAGGCCGTGGACATTCTGATTTCCAAAAACTTCAAGACCGACATCGCGCTGCTCAGCCATTTCAACCGCCTTTGCAGTTTGTACGCAGCCGATCTCGGCGTCCGTCCCGAGCAACTGGAACTGGAGATCGGCAGCCAGCGCTACCGCTACGTCAAAGCATTCCACGTTGCTCCGAAAGAGGCTTTGCCTGCTTCTTCACTCGACTTTGATGGCCAGATCATCGGCCCAGTGATTGTTCAGGGTTACAAGGACGCGACCAAAGTTATCGCCGACTTCCTGGCTTATGAGCTGGCGCGTCCGGCGCGCGAATCGCGACGCGTGGTGCGGCTGGAAGCTGAACGCACCGAAGGCAACTTCAGGGCTGCGGCTAAACCGCAATCAGGCGCTAGCTGAGCGGGCACGCTGCGGCGTGCTCATGCGCCGCAGCACGGCAGTGAAACAGGCATCATTACGAGTCACGAAAATCAGCCGGCTGCAGCAAGCCAGATACGATTCCGGGTTCGCGATCTCCATGAGCTGCCAGAAGCTCCGTTGCGTGCGCTTGATTTCCCATTGTGTGGCCCGGTCAGCATTTCCGGAAAGGCACGGCCCCAGAGTGAACCAGTTTGACGATGTGAAGCTTTCCAATTTCTGCCGCGGAGGCGCTGGGGTAAAGACGAACCACTCGTTGAAAACGTCGTAGGGGACTTCCAGAAGGTCAGCCAGCGGCGGAATGTATAGCGCCGAACCTTCCACCCGCCACGCCCGAAGCGATTCCTGGCCGATAGCAGTGATCTTGCTGGAATCGAACGCGGTAATTACCACGTGCTTACCGAGAATGGCTTCAGGGCAAAGCTGAAGGACGTCCTGAGTTTTGTGTGCGGGAGACTCCACCCAGCGGAAGGGCCCATGGGAACCGTGGAACATGCTCGTCAAACCTACAACTTTTCTGCGCGTTGAGCAACAGCTCTCAAGCGATTTCTTTTAGCTCACTCCGAGGTCGCTTCCCATACTCCGCCAAAGTCCACAAAGTATGCCTGGATGGACAGTTCCGGGAACTTTTCTTTCAGATAACGCGCAGCACGGTGCATCTCCTGGCGGTGATTTTCAGCTTCCTTTTCCGGGCTCTCGAAAGCCTTCAGACCGCCATAGGCGCCGCAATCGGAGTGCAGCATTAGAATGACGGTTTTGGTTCCGTGCAACTCCATGGAGAGACGGATCTGCTCCAGTACGAATTCGCGATCGCTCTCGCGCGCCGGTGACGCGAGAGTCTTTGCGCCGCCCGCAATGCGCACTGGATCGGGAAACTGAATGCCAATCCGTGTCAGCAGTTTGCGAAATACCTGGTCAAAACGATGGTCGTAACACCACACGACAGCCGCGTCAGACAGGTAGCGTTCGCGGGGTGACTCAAATTGGAAGATTTTGCGCATCCTCGTCTTACCGCTCGATGGGCATTCTATCAGGCGGGTTGCGCTTTCTTTCCAGTCGAGACGACGCTGCAGTGCGCGCAGGGTTCCGGTCGCCCGAGGAGGGCCGTGCGCCCAGCACGGTGAATCAAAACGGTCGTTGACCATCACTTATTATTCAGACGCTGGCCAGGAAAGCACACGCAAAACCGTTTGAGCAATATCATCAGGTTTCGCCAGCGCTTCCATGGAAAGCCAGACCGCAGAAGGCTCTTTTCCAATGGTCAGTACATTCATGTGCTGCGTTTTCTTGTCGTCGGCGTCATAAACCCCGAGTTGTTTCCGAATCAGGTCTACGTCTTCCTTCTTTCCTGTCAAAAAAAACCATCCGGGAGCGGGGCTAAAGGAGGAAGAGTACTGCTTCAGGACCTTCGGGGTGTCGTGGTCCGGATCAACTGTAATGGAGAGAAATGTAATCTTTCCCTGGGCCCTCCTGCTCAGGTCCTGTTGCACTCTGGCGAGCGTTGGGGTTGTCATTGGGCATAGCGCCTGACACCTGGTAAAGAAAAACTGAATTACCACGGTCTTGTCCCTCACCAGATCGCTATAGAACCGCACCTTCTTGCTGTCCTGCGTAAGCAAAACAACATCGGGGAAGTGGCTGCGCAAGGCATTGCGGTTATACTCGGTGTAGTTGTAGGGATCGGACCCGACCTGAGGCTTGGGTTTTTCCTCGTTCACGCTGGTAACCACCGCCAGTGTCAGCAGAGCCAGGAGTTTGATATTTGCCATAACTCCATTCCCCCGCTTCAGGCAACGACCTTGAAAAGGCCCATCATCCGCATATCTTCATGCTCAATGTTGTGGCAGTGAAATACGTACTTGCCCAACTGTTTAGCTCCAGTGAATTTTGTGATCACATGCACCTGGTCTCCGCCCGCAAGAACAAATACGTCTTTCAATCCGGATTCATGGCCGGAAACCGGACTTCCATTCCGGTCGAGTATAAAAAATCCGTTGCGATGGATATGGACGGGATGAAACCAACCGCCTCCCCCGTTCTTGAGGGTCCAGATTTCTGTTGCATTCAGCTTCACTGTGGCGTCAATCCGGCTGGGATCGAAGAATTTGTTATTAACTTGCCATGCACCATCACTGCGGACGAATTCGAAGCTTCTTCGGGCGCTCACGTCTGCCCGGTTGAAGATTGGCAATCCGGTTTCCAGAACGGCAGGAACAGTGCTGTTGTCTGGAATGGTGGCGGCAACGTCAAAGCGCATCAACGGGAATGGCTGGGTTGGATCCACCCCGTCGGGCCCGCGTCCCTCAGTCTGAACCATGGTGTTATTCAGGAAAACGTGCGTGTTAGGACCAGGAACGTAGAACGAGAAGTCCACCACGATCTCCACCCGTTCGGCCGGTCCGATCCGGAATGAAGTGTCCTCGATCGGGGCTTTGAGCAAGCCATCATCGCTGCCAATGATCTGAAACGAACGCCCCGAGCTCAGGGAGATTTGGTAGAACCGGGCATTCGATCCATTCAACACGCGGAACCGGTACTTGCGATTCCCTACTCGGAACTTTGGCTGGACGGCGCCGTTTATCAGGAACGTGTTCCCAATGAATCCGTCATGATCGAAGGGGTTATAGACAAGCTGGTTATTGGCGTCAAACGTGCGGTCCTGGAGCACGAGCGGCACATCAAAGGGGCCTCCAGGAACATTGGCATCCACCGGGCCGCCTGGCAGATTCAGCGCATCAACTGTGGTGCTGCCGAGGAAGTAGAAGCCGGCAAGCCCCATGAATACGTTGTGCCCGGTTACATCCAGCGTGTGGTCGTGATACCAGTGCGTGGCGCCGACATCATCATCGTTGTCGTAAATGTAATCGCGAAATTGTCCGGGAGGGATTTCCAACTCCGGCAGCGCACTACCGTCGGACAGAGATTGAGTGTGTCCGCCGTGATGGTGCACGTTGATGTTTGATGGAAGGCGATTAGTCTGGCGCACCACAATGCGTCGCCCTAGCCGGGCCGGGAACGTCGGACCGGGCGTGACGCCGTCATAACCCCAGATCAAGGTTTGCTTTCCCGACAGAATCTGCGCCAGCGCTTGCTGCACATTGACGGAAAAATAGTCAGTGGGAATGCCATCGCTGAATCTGGGGACACCGGGAAGCGTGTCAGGGCTTACAGGAGTCTTGGCCGCGGGAATCGGAAGAGCAACTTGGAACGGGGTGGCTTTCGGGTTGGGTGGAACATTCTTTCCGCCATCCAGGGCCCAAGTATCGAATCTCACGCCGGTCAGGTGGAGCAGAGCCGCACTGCTGTAGAGTCCGGTCTTAAGCAGGTCACGACGAGTTGGCATGGGACACCTCCTAAACCCAGGAACTATTTGCCGGCTGCTCTCCAGAACCGAAGTTCCGGAAAGCAATAAGTGAAGTATGAAAGTGGAATTGAGCAGGCGCAATACGGAGATTGAATTTTTCCTTGCTGCAACAACCAGCGGCATCACGGAAGTTGTTGCAACAATTTTTTCTAATAATGGAGCAGAGATCTTGCGGTACTTGGCTGTTTGGAGTATCTCTCATAACAACGTTCGTTTCGACGGAGAATCATTAGAGGTATAAGGAGGGGTGGCGCCGGGGCACCATTCTCCGTTTCGTTGAATCTTGCGCTGCCGTGTCTGCTATGGCAGGACGATTGAGGCTGGAACTCAGGCAAAAACAGGCATTCGATAATCCTCAGCAGGAAGCCTTTCTCAACATCCTGCGGACGGCCAACGCCCTGGAGTGCGAAGTTGAAACACTGTTCAAGCAGTATGGCATTACGCCGGCTCAATACAACGTTCTGCGAATTTTGGCCGGCGCGGGAGACACAGGGCGCTGTTGCTCTGACGTCAGCAGACGAATGGTGGAGCGCCATTCTGACGTGACCCGGTTGCTGGACCGCATGGAACGATCCGGCCTGATTCACCGCGAACGCGAGAGCAAAGACCGCAGGACAGTAAGGGCTCGACTCACGCTCGCTGGAAATATCATTTTGCGCCAACTGGAGCAGCCTTTGAACGCGCTTCATCAGAAGCAGTTCGCAGCCTTTTCACAATTTCAGGTGTTGGCGATGATCGAGGAGATGGAAAAGATCAGGGCGAGCAATGGCAAATAAGGTCGCGGCTTAGGGCAAAGCGGCCCAAAGCGAAGTCTTCTGTACCACCTTGATCACAGCCCTACAGCGCGCTTTACCTGCGCCGCCGCAGGATGGTATTCATGCCGCAGGACACGGCACCACAGCTCAAGCTCTTCACGAGCCGAACAGATGTCAAATTCCGTCCGCAACCCGGTAAGCTCCAGCAGACGCTCCACCCGCGGCATCAGGTTCATCAGCTTCAGGCTCGCGCTGGTGGACCGTGCCCAGCTTCCCAGAGAAGCCAGAGCACCCAAACCCGCGGCATCAACATCCGCCAGCCCTTTCAGATCGAGCACCACGTTCGCGACTCCGGCCTGAGTTGTCACGGCCCGGCGAAGAGCATTCGCGCTCTCAACCGTCAGGCGGCCCTCGCATTCGAACAGCACCATCTCGCCCAGATTATGAATTTTGAACTTCAGCATGCTTGCTCCCGCTTGCCCTTGTACTGATATAGACGTTTGCCGTTGCCGGAAATCTACGAGCTTGGCCATTTTATTTACCGCTTTTTCATCTTCCATCCGGTGATACGTCCCCGGCCGCGCTTTGGTTTCATTCTTTTCTTTAGACTGGAACTCCATCCGGAAGTCACTGGCAAAGATTAGCATCGGTCAGAATGGCGAATCAATAGCGAATTTGGACAGGGGCAACACTGGCCGGAAGGACCATGCCGGGCCCCTGTCGGCCCCAGGGAGAGCCTGTCTGTGCCCTGACAGGCTGTTCGTGACTCTCTCAGCTTAAAATAGGCAACGCGCCTATTTGCGGTGGAGTCTCTGCTCGTTTTTCATGACAACTCCTTTGGCGCCCACAGCCCAGAGCACTCCGTCGGCGCCCGCAACTGAGTTCAGGTTCTCACCCGATTCTTGTGTCCACTGCGGCTTCGAGCCGAGCTCCAGCGCAAAGATCCCGCCTATGCCGACCGCAATCAACCGTCCCTGGTCAAGAATGACGGATGAAAAATAGATTCCTCCAGGATCGGTGCGGGGCGCGGTCTGCCAGGTCTGTCCGCCATCACGCGTCAGCATAACGCCGGGCAGATCAGAGCCCTCCGGATGCTGGTAATCTCCGCCAGCAGCCGCTCCTTTGCGTGCCCCGGAAAACGCTAGCGAGAAAATTCCCGAGGAAGCATTTCCGGGACGCATCGGCGTCTCAGCCACCGACCACGTTCTTCCTCGGTCGGCGGAGTGAAATACCCGCGCTACGCCTGCTCCTCCGGTAGCGAACCAAACGTTGCTTTTTCCCTGGACTACAAGGCAGGAATTACTCGCAGCAAAAGCGCCTTCGCCGGGCAGAGCGGTCGGAAGCGCTGCCGACCTGAGCTGGCGCCACGTGGAGCTTCCGTCATCGGTGACGAACAGAGCGAAGCGTCCTGCAATCGGATCACTTAATACAATTCCATGATTGCGGTCCCAGAACGCGATTGCATCAAAGAAAACCCCGCGCGTTTGCTGCTGATAAGCCTGGCGCCAGTGCCGGCCGCCATCACTGGTGCGGTAAATCCTCGCTTGACCTTGCTCTGCCGGGCCGGAACTGATAATCACCGCGTTGTTCCGATCAAAAGCATGAATGCCGCGGAAATCAAGCTTCTCCGCGCCGTCTACGTTGATTACGGACCAGTGGGTTCCGCCATCAACGCTGCGCAGCACCGTGCCGCCGGTTCCGCTCGCCCACAACACTTGCGCGTTTACCGCGCTCAGACCGCGCAATCCGGCAGTAGTGGGGACGTTCACCCGAGTCCACTGCGCGTGAGCCGCAGCACCCAGCAGAAGAAGCATCCAGAGAATAACTTTCATGCGCTGCACAAACGTAACACGCATAGATCCAACTTCATGCTTGAAAACCGGACGCAGCGGCACCATCATAAGGCTCACCAGAGTAGACATGAAAAATCCGTACAGAATTACTGCTGTTCTGCTGCTGGCTGCCTGCGCCGCCGCCGCGCAGACCCGCGTCTCGCTGGCTCCCAAGGCAATAGTTCAGCAGCCGAAGAGCGTGAATCAGGCGGCCGCAGATATCTCCGGGATGTACAGCTTTCTTTCTGAAGGAGAATTCGTTCAGATTACGCTGGAGCCTGCCGACGTGTCAGGCTACATCTCGCGCAAGGGTGACCTGGAGAGCGATCGCGGAGCTTTTCTTGACCAGTTCTTCGATACGGCTTCCGTGAAAGATCACGATGTGGCTTTTACCACGAAGGTACTCCATGGGGTGCGCTTCGAATTCAATGGGCGTTTTGATCGCGGCCCGGCGAAGACCCGCCAGCAGGATGGGTACTACGTGATCCGCGGCACTTTGATGGAATACCTGCCTGCCGCAAACGGCAAAGAGCCATCCTCGCGCTCACGGCAGGTGGAGTTCAAGCTCCTGGCACAACCCGCCGTGGATGAAAAGGACAAGAGCTAGTTACTTTGCTTCCGGTGGACGCGTATAGCGCACCGTGCCTGGCGCAGAATGCTCTCCCGGAGTTCCCACTGGTCCCCTCGAGTTGCTCAAAGCGACTTCTTCCCGCTCCAGCCGCGCTCCTGTTGTTCCGGTGCGCTGGCCTGCTTCACGTTCCAGCGCAGATTTAAAATCGCGCAGCCCGCGCTCGATCCACTGCTCCAGATGAGAGTCCATGGGCAGAGCCGAGCCGATCGCGCCCAGCGGCGGCGCGTAATTCATCAGCACATGCACGATGGTCTGGTCGCCTAATGGAGAAAAGCTGATGCGTCCTGTGTGCTTGGGGCCGCTCAGGGATTTCCATCCAATAGATTCGTTGGGCACGACTTGCGTGATCTGCGCGTCCCACTCGAAATCGCGCCCATCAATGTTCACCAGCCAGCGCGACTGCGTGCCGAAGCGTTCCACCCGCCGCACAAAGCTGATGCATTGCGGAAGGCGCTCAAAGTTGGACCAAGCGGCAAACACCGACTGCACCGGACGGCCAACGTTCACGCTCTTCTCCAACCGGACCACGCGGCGGTCTGCGTCGCTGGACCGGCGCTTGAATGCGAGCACGCCCCCCACGCACGCCAGCGCTCCCGCCGCTAAGCCGGCCACGAATCCCGGCCAGAAATTCTCTCGTCCCATGAATCTTCCTCCCTTGCCTGCTTGTTCAGTTGGAAAGACACACGCGAGAGCAAGTTGCCCAACAATCATTGCAAACTCACAACGCGGGTCCCCGATTTCCACTTGCTTCCACAGCTTTTGCCGAAATGCACAGGGATTTCCACCGGAAACTTTCGCAAGCTCTTGTAAGGCACAGTTCCATCGGGGATATTGCTAACACTCAAGTGTGCGATGCCCGCTTGAGGAGAGCGGCAACTTAATCTGCGTTGGGCACTGTTCCGGCCAGTCGGCTGGGCGCGAGAGAAGTGGGCTGGCTCCTTGGAAGCACCGCGAGGCAACACGCGGTATGCGGCATCCCACCCCGCAAAAGCCCTGGCCTGTATGGCTGGTACAGGCCGGGTTTTTTGTGCGCGAAAATCTGAACCGGCGCTGGTTTCCCCCACTGCCGAAATTGTGCCGCTTTTCACCGGGTTTTCGCCTAAAATGGGCAGTGTTTCTGGATTATTGCGAGCGCTAATCTTACATGGCCACCACTGACTTCACTCTCGACCGCAGCCTTCCCGCAAGTGTGGAAGCAGAGCGCGCTATTCTTGGGGCCATTCTGCTCGACAACTCCGCATTTTCTCAAGCGGCGGAGTTTCTCCAAGCCGAAGACTTCTCTCTCGATTCGCATCGGCGCATTTATCTCCGCATGGACGAGCTCTCCAACAGCGGGCGTGCGATTGATTTCGTCACGCTGACGGAACAGCTCGGGCAGCACAAAGAGATCGAGTCCGTTGGTGGGGTCGCCTATGTCACTTCGCTGACTGACGGGTTGCCGCGAGTCAAGAACATTGACCAGTACGTGCGGATTGTACGTGACAAGGCGTTGCTGCGCGGGCTGATCCATGCGGCGAACGCGGCCATCCAGCGAGCGTATGAACAGGATGCTCCTGCCGAAGAGATTGTGGATGCCGCCGAGGCCGACCTGTTTGGAGTGGCGCAAAAACGGATTGGCCAGGGCTTTATGGGAGTGGCGGACATCGTGCGCTCTTCCTTTGGAAGCATTGACAAGCTCTACGATCGCGGCCAGCGCATCACCGGCCTGGAAACCCACTTTGAAGATTTGGACTCGATAACCAGCGGCCTGCAGAAATCCGACCTCATCATTGTTGCGGCGCGGCCTTCCATGGGAAAAACGGCCTTCGCCATTAATATCGCGGAAAACGCTGCAGTCCGCGACAAGAAAGTGGTCGGAGTGTTTTCTCTAGAAATGTCGCGCGAGTCGCTCATCCTGCGCATGCTGTGCTCGCAGTCCATGGTGGACTCCCACAAACTGCGCACCGGCTTCATCGGTCGTGAGGAGAGGGAAAAGCTGGTGCAAGGCTTGGCGGCCCTGTTGGATTCACCCATCTTTATTGATGACACTCCGGGTATCTCAATTTCCGAAATGCGGGCCAAGTGCCGGCGCCTGCAGCAGGCGCAAAAGCGGCTCGACCTCATCATTGTTGATTACCTTCAACTCTGCGCCGCAGCCCCCAGCGGCAGCGGCGGACGCCGCTATGAAAACCGCACCCAGGAAGTCTCCGCCATTTCACGCGGCCTGAAGGCGCTGGCCAAAGAGATGCGGTGCCCCGTGATCGCGCTTTCCCAGTTAAGCCGCGCTCCGGAGAGCCGAACGGGCAACAACCGGCCGCAGCTTGCCGATCTGCGCGAGTCGGGCGCCATCGAGCAGGATGCCGACGTGGTGGCGTTCATCTTCCGCGAGGAAGTTTACAAGCACGACGATCCCGATCTCGAAGGCAAAGCCGAACTCATCATCGCCAAGCAGCGCAACGGCCCCACCGGGACTGTGCATTTGGCCTTTATCAAGCGCTCCACGCGGTTTGAAAACCTGGCCACTGGCGCCGGCGGCGAAGGGTACTGACCGGCTACCGCGCAGCGCCTCTCGGGGCGATTCCAGGCAACGTTACCGGTAGCCTGCCGTGAGGCTGGAGTTCGCCGAAGAGCACGCGTGCGGCGCTCAGCTCTGAGCTCGATGCGGCGGAGAAGGTGCAGATGTAGTTCTGAATTTCAGGGAAGCTTACAGCCAAATATGGATTGCCCATGGCCAGCACCACCGTCTTCGGCGCGGCCAGGTCCATCACCTGCTTGAACAGATAGGCCTGAGACTGCTCCAAGCCTACAGTGTTCTGCAATTTTCCATTCACCATCACCTGCTTGCCCGAAACTGGCGAGAGGTAGGCCGCGACCACGACTTTGCCGGCGTCCTTGACCGCTTGAAGAATTGGCGCGGAGAGCGGATTCGCCAGGCTGCTGTCCACGTAAAAGATAGTCGCATCGGCGCGTCGCGCTTTGATGGCGTTTTCCAGGCCGCGTCCCCACAGGCCGTGTACGCTATCGCTCATGATGATGGTGACCACCTGCACGCTCGACTGGACGGGAGCGGTGCTGTAAGGGCCGGCGATTGGGGGTGGCGGGATCATCCGGGCCAGCGGCAGAGCCTTGCCGTTGCTTCGCACCAGTGTCACAGCTTCGTCGGCCACCTGCCGCGCGAACTGCATGTCTTCCGGCTTACTGACGACATGAGGAACCTGCTGGACATCCACTTCGCGCGCTTTATTCAATCCAAGCGAAGCCTTCAGTTCCAGGATGCGCTGGACTGAATCATCAATACGCGATTCGGGAATCTCTCCGTGTTGGACTGCCTCGAGCACGCCTCGGTACGCTCCATCGAGATCGCTCGGCATCAGCAGAAGATCGTCTCCCGCCTTGAGCGCATCCACGGCGGCCCGTCCAGCGATGTTTCCTTGCTGCGGCGGGTAGAGGCTGGTGAGCCCGCGCATATCCATCGCGTCAGTAACCACGACGCCGTTGAATCCAAGCTGCTGGCGCAATACGCCCTGGATCACCTTCTCCGAAGTGGTGGCGACTTTGTTTGGTGACGGCTCCAGCGCAGGAACGCTCACGTGCGCCACCATCACCGCATCAACACCGGCGGCAATCGCCTGTTTGAAAGGCGGAAGCTCCACGCTTTGCAGGCGCGCCAGATTCGCGTTCACCTGCGGCACTCCGAGATGCGAATCGGTGCCGGTATCGCCGTGGCCGGGAAAATGCTTCGCTGTGGTCAGCATTCCGTGAGCACGTGCGCCGCGAATGAATGCCGCGGCAAACTCGCCGACGGTCGCGGGGTCTTCACCGTAAGAGCGCGTGTTGATGATGGGATTATTGGGATTGATGTTCACGTCGGCAATGGGGAAAAAATTCCAATGAATTCCCACCGCGCGCGACTCTTCCGCCACGATCTCGCCGAAGCGCTCGGCATTGGCGGGATTTCCGGTGGCGGCAAAAGCCATCGCGTCAGGGAAAACAGGAACGTCGTTCATGCGCATGGCCAGGCCACGCTCGAAATCGGCCGCCACCAGGAGCGGCAGCTTGGACTCGCGCTGCAACTGGTTGGTCATGGTCGCGGCATCAAGCGGAGAACTTTTCAGCAGCAGCGGCCCATCCACCTTCACGCTCAGAATCACCGAGCCAATGTGGTAGCGCTGCAATTGATCGCGGAAGCGTACATAGTCCTCGCTCTCAAAGTTCTCAAAATCCATGTAGTAGCGGGTGCAGAACAACTGTCCGATTTTTTCTTCGAGCGAAAGTTTCTTAAGTGTTTGCTCCGCCCAGTGGCGGCCATCTTTCGTCAGCTCCACCGGCTGCGCCGTGGAATACTTTTTCTCGGCTGCATGGCAGGGAAGCAGCGTGATTGAGAGCACTAGACAGGCAATCGCGCGCAGCAGAGATCTCGGTGCTGGAATGGAACTCATCCGCGGAGAAAAGAATAGCTGGATCGAAGTTCCGTTCGATTATAACGCGGCTTTTGTTCGGCTTACGGACGGAGTGGGCTTATATGACCTGGCAGTTCCAACCAGCAGAATCTTGGGAGACCCGAAGGAGCTGGGTTTCCCCACATGAGCTGGATTGAGTTCCAAGCGTTAAACGAGCTCTCTCACCTTATCTGAAATCTGTGTGGCCACAATTTTGTGGCGGTTAGGCTCGCCGCGGGCCAGGGATTCGGCAAATTTCGTTGCCTGCTCCAGTGTGATCTTGCCGGGCATCGGCGCTTCGAACGGATCTACTACAGCTTCAATCAGGATCGGCCCGGCGGTATTGCTAGCGAGAGCGCGGTCGAGAATGCTT
>JAICYU010000059.1 GCA_025934025.1 Terriglobales bacterium | reverse complement strand
AAGCCGGCGGCCTTCGCCGATGAAGAGAAGCTTTCCTTATCTCTTCGCGATCGCATTCGCCGGGTGCTTCTTCCGGCGAAGCAAGGCGAGAAAGCGCGCGATCTTTGTTGTCCTGGCGGGAATTCTCGTGATTGGAATATCTTCCTGCGGCGGCGGCAATAACACGGTGCAGATTCAGGGAGCGACGCCCCAGCAGACCGGCACGACAGTGGTTGTAACAGCCACAAGCGGCACGCAAACTCAGAGCCGGGCGATCACACTTTCACAGTGATTCGAAACGAGAACCGCACCTGCATCAAAGTGGGGCGGACATAAATAGATCGCTGATGACGCTGATTACTCTGATAAAAATCAGCTTTCATCAGCGTTCATCAGCGGTGAGGTTTACGGCTTTCGCACTTCCCGCAGGTCAATTCCCAATTGCTGGCACTTCTTGTATAAATGGCTGCGTTCCAACCCCAAAGCCTTGGCGGCGTTGGTGATGTGATTATTCTGTCGCTTGATCTCCTCAAGAATGGCTTGCCGCTCGAAGTCTTCAACCTGTTGTGACAAGGTTCCAGAGAAGATTCCGGCGGTTCCGGATACGGCACTTGCATGCGCCGGCAGGGCAGAGCGGACCGTCGCGGATGTTATGACGTCGCCTTCCGCAAAGAGAAGCAGCCGCTCCACCACATTGCGCAGCTCACGGATATTTCCCGGCCAGGCATAAGCTTGCAGAGCGCGAATGGCTTCTTCATCGAAGCTCAGCTCTTTCCAGCCGTTCTGTGCGGCAATCTGCACGGCGAAATGTTTGGCCAACGCCGGAATATCTTCTTTGCGCTCACGCAACGGCGGCAGCGCCACGGGAAAGACAAAAATGCGATGGAAGAGGTCCTGGCGGAAGCCGCCCTGCTTCACCTGATCTTCAAGATTGCGATGCGTGGCCACCACTACGCGCACGTTGACTCTTACCGGTTTATCGCCGCCGATCCGTTCGACTTCGCCCTGCTCCAGCACGCGTAGCAATTTGGCCTGCATGGGCAGCGGCATGTCGCCGATTTCGTCGAGGAAGAGCGTGCCTTCGTGCGCCTGCTCGAATTTGCCAACATGCCGCGATGCCGCTCCGGTAAATGAGCCTTTCTCATGTCCGAACAGCTCGGACTCAATTAGCTCCGCCGGCACGGCCGCGCAGTTCAGGGTGACGAATGGCCCTTCGCGACGCTTGCTCTTTTCGTGGATAGCGCGTGCGATCAGTTCTTTGCCGGTACCGGTTTCTCCCAGAATGCAGATGCGGCTCTCGCTTGCAGCCACGCGCTCCACCTGCGCCATCAGGCGGCGCATGGTTTCGCCGGTAAACACAATTCCCGAACTGCCGAGCTGACGGCGTAGCTGTTGGTTCTCGGCTTTGAGGCGCTGGATCTCCAGCGCGTTCTGGAGAGTCAGCAGCAGTTTGTCTGTGGAGAGCGGCTTCTCCAGAAAATCCAGCGCGCCAAGCTTTGTGGCTTTGACCGCCATTTCAATGTGCGCCTGGCCGGACATCATCACCACGGGCGTGGTTACGCCGGCTGCGCGCAATTTCTCCAGCAGCTTGAGCCCATCCATCACCGGCATGACGACGTCAGAAAAGATCAGGTCGAAGTTCTGCTCTTTCGCCAGTTCCAGCGCGCACGCCGGATTGTCGCAGACAGTTGCCTCGTGTCCCGCAAGTCGGAAGGCGCGCGAAAGCGAGGCCAGAGTATTGGCTTCGTCATCAACGATGAGCAGGTTAGCTTTCATGCGAAAGAGGGCGGAGGCCGCTCAGATATTGATCGCCTTGCCTTCCACGGCGCTGAAGGCGTCCAGCATGGCCTCAGAAACTGTCGGATGCGCGTGGACGGTAAACATCAGGTCCTCAACGGTGCCTTCCAGTTCCATCACGGCCACAGATTCGGCAATCAGTTCCGTCGCCACTGGACCGATGATGTGAACACCCAGAATCTCGCCGTGCTTGGCATCGGAAACCACTTTGATGAAGCCTTCGTGGTTGTCAATGATGCTGGCCTTGGAGTTGGCCGTGAACGGGAATTTCCCGATCTTTACCTGGTAGCCAGCTTCTTTGGCCTTTGCTTCCGTCAGGCCCACGCTGCCGATCTGCGGCTCGCAGTAGGTGCAGCCGGGAATGTGGTTCTTGTTCACCGGCTTGGCGGGCTTTCCGGCGATATGCGTTACGGCAACGATTCCGCACATGGAGCCGGAGTGGGCGAGTTGCGGGTATCCGGCGACAATGTCGCCGATGGCGTAGATGCCCGGCTCGCCGGTCTGCATCCACTCGTTCACGTGGACAAAGCCGCGCTCCACCTTGATCTTTGGTGTTTTCTCCAGACCAAGTTTTTCTGTGTTAGGTCCGCGACCCACCGCGATCAGCACCTTCTCGGCTTCGAGCTTCTGTTGCTGCTCGCCTTGCGGGGTGAAGTGGACGGCCACTCCTGTCTTTGTCTTCTCCACTTTTTCTACTTTGGTATTAACGAAGCAGTTAATTCCCTTCTTCTTGAAGCTGCGCAGAAGCTCTTTGCTTACCTCTTCGTCTTCTACCGGAACCAGGCGCGGGAGCATTTCAATCAGCGTGACCTCGGCGCCAAATGACCGGTACACCGAAGCAAACTCCACACCCACAGCGCCCGAGCCGATGATCACCATGGATTTCGGAATCGAGCCCAGGCTTAACACTTCAATGTTGGTCAGGATGCGGTCATCCGGCTGAAGTCCGGGGAGCATGCGCGCATAGGAACCACTGGCCAGAATCACATTCTTGGCCTGGATCTGCGATTTCTGCCCGCCTTCGCCGGTGACATCAACCGTCAGAATGCCGCCCTTGGCCGGTCCGGTAAGCTGGCCGAAGCCGCGTACCGCCGTCACCTTATTCTTGCGCACGAGAAAATCCAGCCCTTTGGTGTGCTTGGTCACGATCCCGTCTTTTCGCTCCTGGATGTGCTTCCAGTTGAGCTTGCCCGAGCCCAGCCCGTCAATGCCGTACTTCTCCGCCGATTTCAGATGGTCATAAACCTCGGCGTGAAACAGCAGCGCCTTGGTGGGAATGCAGCCCACGTGCAGGCAGGTGCCGCCGAGCTTGGCATCCTTCTCGATCAGGCAGGTCTTCAGTCCAAGCTGGCCGGCGCGGAAGGCGGCCGTGTATCCGCCCGGCCCCGAGCCGATGATGGCAACGTCATAAATGGTTTCCGGCAAAGCAGTGCTCTCCTTATCGTGGTGTCCGAGAGAAGGCAAACATGTGATTGTAATTCAGCGCCTGGGGATTAGATTGAGAATGACTGTGGAGGGATTCGCGTAGCCCCCAAGCGGCCAAATTAAGGGAGCGGCTCAGTGTAAGGAACTGGCCTATCTTGAATATAGCGGCCCATCGACTGTATAAAATCCCTCTGGAGGCTGCGGATCTCGTGCTGCCCAGAAGGGATTCTCGCGTGGTTTGGCCCCCATCCGGGTTCTAAATTACGTCTGTTCCAGCAGGCTGCTGAAAAGCTCGCTTTGCCACGTTACAAGTGTCAGGGCATGACTTCAGTCGTGCCGCAAGTGCTTTAAATTGAGCGGGCTTTAGCCCCTGAAAAAGCGCATCAACGTTCCTAAATGAGTTTTTCAGCAACCCGCCAGAACTCTGGATAACGCGCGGAAGCAGGAATAGAATCCAAGAATCAGCAGCCAACGGCCTATATTGAGGGGCAGCCCCATGACGAAGATTTCAGGACTTTTAATCTCATTCAGCTTCGCGATTCTTGTGATCGGATGCGGCGGGGGAGGAAGCAGCACGCCACCTCCACCGACCCCAACGCCCACCCCCCAGCTTACCGTGACGCCCGGCTCCGCGACAGTCGCGATCGGAGGTTCTAAGGCATTTTCAGTGCTCAACACGACTGCGCCGATCACATGGACAGTGAGTGGCCCTGGCAGCATTAGCTCGACTGGAGTTTATCTTGCTCCGAGCACGTTCCCTTCACCTAACACCGCAACGATCACGGCGACTTCCGGCAGCCAGACCGGGGCGGCGGCTGTGAGCGTCGTTTTCCCCAATGACAATGCGGGCAATCAGGCGATTCCTATCAAACTTGGCACATCAGGCGGAAACATATTCGATAACAGCACTGATGGAAAATCATGTTGTATTGGTACCTTGGGCAGCCTATGGAGCCAGGGTGGAACACAGTTCATCCTGAGCAACAATCACGTTCTGGCTCGCTCTGACCAGGCAAAGACTGGC
Organism: Terriglobales bacterium; assembly: GCA_025934025.1. GTDB lineage: Bacteria > Acidobacteriota > Terriglobia > Terriglobales > Acidobacteriaceae > Angelobacter. The sequence continues at coordinate 12,273 of JAICYU010000059.1, read as the reverse complement.
GAAGGGATTGATCAGCCCGGTGAAGTGGGCTGCCCTCCGGGGTCACAAGGAACCCCGGTGGCCACGCTGAGCCAAGCGGTAGTACTGAAGCCAACTGCAGGAAGCGACCCAGGCGACTGCGCAGGAGTCAAGACTCCTCTATGCGGTTTTGCGCAGCACAATGTTGACGCTGCGTTTGCCAAGGTTACAGCAGGGACGGTAGACTCTTCCGGCGACATCCTGGATCTGGGTCCGGCGGGTTCCACCAGCATTGCGGCGGCGCCACCGTTATCAACGTTACCAGCTCCAGGCGTGTTTCCCAGTCCCGGTCAAGGAGTGGCGAAGAGCGGTCGCACTACAGGCTTGACCTGCTCGACGGTACTAGCATCAAGAACAAACTTCCGGGTTGACTACGAGAGTTCGTGTGGCGGCCCAACGGCGTTCACTGCCGTATACCAGAATCAGGTAGTGATCAGCGGAGGAAACTTCAGCGCCGGTGGAGATTCGGGCTCGTTGGTGGTGACCTCGGATACTGCTCAACCGGTAGCACTGCTTTTTGCCGGAGATACCGCGAGCACAATAGCTAATCCGATTCAGGACGTGGTTACGCAATTAACCAACGCGAACGGAGCGCCTGCTATTGTAGGCACGCCTACTCCACATTCGATCAGTTGCGCGCCGACGACCCAATCACAATCCCTGCCTGTAGCAGCGCAATCGATCCCGGTTGCTGCGAACCAGCTTAAGCTTGCCCAATCTGTACGCGAAAAAGTGGCCGCTGGACTGATGCGATCTGAACCTTCCATCCAATCTATCGGCGCGGGTGGAAGTGCTGATAGTCCGGAAGATGGAGCGCTAATAATCAAACTAACCAAGGTTCCCCAGACTCGAATTCCTCCAGTAATTGAAGGAGTTAGAACAAGAGCTGTGTTTCCTGAAGGAACGATTTCCTCCGTACTGAGCCGGCAGGAGTTTGATCGCGCTTACGCTGTAAAGGAAGCCAGGGTCCATGATTACATGGGCCAAAGTTGGGTCCGCGGAATAGGAGTCGGGCGCAGCGATGATAATCCGGAAGAAGGTGCGGTTGTGATCTTTATACTGCGTGGCGCGCCGCATCCTGCAATTCCCGCCACGATTGATGGTGTTCGAACAAAAATAATTGAAGGCGAACGCTTCCGCGCTTTTGGCTGGAACTCCCAACTTGAGCCCAAAGTGGGCGCATGTTCCAGAGCACAGACGACCAAGAAGTAGTTGAAACTGCTTCCGCGAAAGGCCTCGGCATCTCGGCAAATGTCGGGTTTTTGGACTGATGTACTCCGGCCTGCCCAAAATGAAATAATCCTTCCATGTTCTATCTGCTAAAGACCGAGCCTTCGGAATACGGGTTTGCCGATTTGCAGAAAGACGACACCACTTTCTGGGATGGGATCAGCAATCCGGTTGCGCTCAAGCATCTGCGCGAAATGAAAAAGGGCGACAAGCTGGTGATCTACCACACTGGCGACGAGCGCCAGGCCGTGGGCACCGCTACCGTCGAGTCGTCGGAGGTCGGCGATGCCAAGAACCCGCGGGTTAAAGTCCGTGCCGGACATCTCATCTCGCATCCTGTGACGTTGGCGGAAATCAAAGTCAGTGAGCTGTTCGAAAGCTCTCCGCTGGTGCGACAAGGACGCCTTTCGGTGGTCCCGCTCAGCAAAGAACAGTATGAATGGCTCACCGGAAGATAGAGCACCCCGCTGATTGGCACGAGTAAACTCATGCGCTGACATTTGTCTGCGGCACAGTTCCCGATTCGAGCTTTACTCGATGAACATGCAATCGCCATAAGAAAAAAAACGATAGCGGTCCTTCACGGCATGCTCATACGCGCGCAGGATGTTCTCTTTTCCAGCGAAAGCAGACACCAGCATCAGCAGCGTGGACTTGGGCAGATGGAAGTTGGTAAGCAGGGCGCCGATCACGCGGAACTGGAATCCGGGATAGATGAAGATATCGGCTTCGCCCGCACCAGGGCTGATCCTGCCTGTGGCGCATGCGGAGTATTCGAGTGTCCTGACAGTCGTCGTTCCCACCGCCACAATGCGCCTTCGCTCTTCGAGCGCGCGGTTGACCTGATGTGCGGCAGCTTCGGAAATATGAAAGCTCTCGCGATGCATTTTGTGCGCTTCCACCTGCTCGGCATGGACAGGCTGGAACGTTCCTAACCCCACGTGCAGAGTGATTTCTGCAACCTCGATTCCGCGATCGCGAATTTCAGCGAGGATTTGCGGCGTGAAGTGCAGTCCTGCAGTGGGAGCGGCAACGCTGCCTCGTTCTTCCGGTCGGGCATAGACAGTCTGATATCGTTCGCGGTCTCCCGGACGGTCCAGGCGCGAGATGTAGGGCGGCAGCGGCACATGGCCGAGTTTCTCCACGACGGCAAAGAAATCCGGGACAGGCGAAAAACGCAGCGTGCGCTCGCCAAACTCGCCACGACCGATGATCTCGGCTTCGAGTGCATTATTGTTTTCGTTTTCGCCGAAGCTGATCCTCTCGCCTACTCCGAGCTTCCGTCCGGGACGCACTAGAGTCTGCCACTCCAGCGGGCCAAGTTGGTGGGTGAGCAGCACCTCGACTCGTCCGCGAAGGAATTCTTTTGCTGCCGGATTGCGCGGGCTCACAGGCTGAGAATGCAGGCCGCCGCGACGGCCAAGCAGCCGCGCCGGAAAAACGCGGCTGTTGTTGATTACCAAGAGGTCGCCAGACCGCAACAGTGAGGGAAATTGAACGAACCTCAGGTCGTCGAACCTGCCCGATTTGCGCTCCAGACGCAGCAAGCGTGACGCGCTGCGGTCGGCAAGCGGTTCTTGCGCTATCAGCGATTCATCCAGCGGGAAGTCGAATTCTGAGACCTGCACCCGCTTAGATTACATTGGCTTTCAGATTGCGGTCCTCGACCGGCTCGGCTTTGCCCGCTTGCTGGAAATCACATCCAGATCATTCCGCGGCACCACGTGCAGATCACACTGTTTGACGCCACGAGTCTTCTCCACCCGATGGCGGATCCTATCTATTTCCGTCGGCAGAACCGGCCCGCTCACACGAACGTTGCCGTCATAGGCCTCGATGTCCACCAGCCCGATGTGAGAGAGCACGTGCCCGAGTTGCGACCGCACGCGGCGCACCAGTTGATCGTCAGAGACTCCGCGGCGGTCGCGAAGCTTGGAGCGTACCTCAGCCACCGATCCCAGGGCACGGTGCAGCAGGTTGCGGCCTTGCCGGTTCAGGTCTCGTCCAATGCGGTGCCCGGCGCGGATCACCTTGTCACGCGCGTAAGCCCGGCGCGCCGCTCCGCGATGCTCGTCGAAGACGTACATGACTGCGGCCCCAATGGCCATGCCGCTCAGCAGGGTAACGGAATGCTCAAATCTCTCCCGGATCGCCATCAACTCCTCCGTATTTTTGAAGTATGTCTTTTTGGATTGACTGAGGCGAGGGGAAGAGGCCTGAAATCGAGAGTTGGAGAGAGGGAAAACGGAAAAGCAGCGCAAAAACTAAAGGCGGCTGGGGAGCCGCCTGAAGACAAATCCTTGCGTGCTTACAGCATCTGCACGTTTTCTGCCTGCCAGCCTTTGGGACCCTTGACGACGCTGAACGTGACCGGCTGTCCTTCCTTCAGGCTGCGGAAGCCGTTAGCCTGAATCGCGGAGAAATGGACAAAAACATCTTCGCCGTTCTCGCGGGAAATAAAGCCGTAGCCCTTCGCGTCATTGAACCACTTAACTGTTCCTTGTTCCATTGTGTTACACGCATTCCTTGTTTCTGAGATTTGCGCTTTTCAAGGGTTAGTGCAGGCAGGTGCAAGTAGCAGTAACTGCTGTACAACGCTTCGAAACAACGCAGGCACATTATACCCGCCGAATCCAGAGTTGTCTCTAGAAATAAGCTGCGGCACTGGGCTGGGCAACGATGCCGTTATGATACCTTAGCAGGGCGCGCAAATGATTGTAGGCACAGGAGTTGACATCACTGAAGTGGCCCGGATTGCGGCCGCCGTGGAGCGCTTCGGCAGCCGCTTTCTGGAGCGCGTCTTTACTCCGGAAGAGGTCCGTTACTGCACCGCCAAGCCGAATGCGGCAGAGCGTCTGGCCGCCCGCTTTGCTGCCAAGGAAGCCGGAATGAAGGCGATAGGCACCGGCCTGAGACACGGCATAACGTGGCATGACCTGGAAGTAGTGCGAGAGCCTGGCGGACGGCCTTTGCTGCGTTACTCGGGCAAGGCGGCCGAGTTTGCCCGCCGGCTGGGTTGCAACCGGGTCCAGCTCTCGCTGACTCATACGGCCGGGCAGGCACTAGCATTCGTCATCCTGGAATCCTGAGGAACAAACATGTCTCATGGCACGGTAGCCCCGGAAGCCCAGCCCGTTTCTGCCCAACTCGCTCCACGGACTGTGGTGCTTGCCGTAGCTCTGGTGAGCTTTGCCAGCCTGCTGTTGGAGCTGGCCATGACGCGCCTGTTCAGCGTGGTGCTGTTCTACCACTTTGCGTTTTTCGCGATCTCGGTGGCGCTGCTCGGCTTGGGCTCAGGCGGTGTGTTTGCGCACGTTCGCCGCGAATGGCTGAGTGAATTTCAGATCGGCGAACTGGGCGCATGGCTGTGCCTGCTCAATTCTTTGTGCATTGCGGGCGCGCTGGAGGTGGTGTTGCATACTCCAGTCTCGCTTCAGGTTACGGGAGCTAACTTCGGCCGGCTCACCGTGATTTACCTGGCAACGGCCGTGCCGTTCTTCTTTACCGGAGTGCTTTTCTCTGTTCTGTTTGCGCGCTCTGGCGCGGCAATCTCGGTTCTCTATGGCGCTGACCTTTCAGGCGGCGCAGCGGCCTGCCTTGCCGTAGTTCCGCTGCTGAATTTCATTGGAGCGCCCAACGCGCTGCTGTTTGCCTCACTCGCCATGGCACTGGCGGCTGCGCTGTGGGCCAGTGATGCGAAGATCCGGAATCTGGCAATCGCCGTCGCTTTCGGCTTCGCTTTGCTGATCGCTGCGAACTACTCCGGCAAGCTGGCGGACGTGATCTACGCCAAGGGAATGCTGCGCGATCCCAAGTGGGTGGAATTTGCCAAGTGGAATGCCATTTCTCGTATTGAGGTGAACAACCAGAACGGCGCGCGCTACGTGGTGATTGATGCCGACGCAACCACGGCCATCATGAACGCCGATCCGGACAAATGGGGAGAAGATCACCCAGGTTCGCCCACTCCCACGAATACCGGATTGCCCGCCGAGCCGGGCTTCAACTGGAAGAAGAGCCTGATGGCGGCTGCGCCTTCTGTGGCCAATGTGCTGCGACCCAAAGGTGACTTCGCCATCATTGGCCCCGGCGGCGGCGTGGACGTGCTGCGCGCTCTCTGCAATGGCAGCCAAAACATCACCGGAATTGAGATCAACCCCATCATCGTAAACGACGTCATGCGCGGAAAGTACGCTGACTACTCGTTCCACCTTTATGAGCGGCCTCAGGTCCACATCCACGTTCAGGACGGACGCTCTTACATCCGCAGTTCGCGCGCCAAGTACGACGTTGTCCAGATGACGCTGGTTGATACCTGGGCTTCCACCGCTGCAGGCGCATTCGCACTCAGCGAAAACAACCTGTACACTCTCGAAGCTTTCCGCGAGTACTTCGACCATCTCAAGCCGGACGGCATGATCGCCATCACCCGCTGGGAATTTCGCCAGCCACGCGAAGCTCTGCGCGTGGTTTCGGAAGCGATCGCAGCGCTCCACGAGATCGGAGTGGCCAATCCGCAACGGCATTTCGTGATCGTCGCAGATGGTGGCTTGAATGAAGATGGCCGTCCGGTGCTGGTGCTGGCCAAGAAGTCGCCGTTCACTGCGGATGAATACGCGCTGGTGGCGGAGCACGTGAGGGCCAACCCGAACCTGGTGTGGCTGAATCCGCCTGCCGAATACGCCGGAATCCAGCCGCTTCCACCGGCAGCAAGCGCATTCAAGGATCTGATCGCATCCAATGATCCGCGGCGTTTTGCCCGCAATTACTCTTACAACGTGGCTCCGGTCACAGATAGCGCTCCTTTCTTCTTCTTCACCCTCAAGACCGGCTACGTGCTGCGCAATATTGCGGCAGGAACGGGCAAAGGGATGGACTGGCGCATCAACCTGGGCGTCGTCGTTCTGGGAATGTTGCTCATCATCTCTGTACTGGCGGTGCTGGCATTTCTTATTCTGCCGCTTGCGCTGCACCATCCCACCGCAGCCGCTCGCCACTCAAGCCTCGCCGGACTGCTCTACTTCGTCGCCATCGGCCTCGGCTACATTCTGGTGGAAATTTCGCTCATCCAGCGCTTCGTGCTGTTTCTGGGCCATCCCACGTATGCGCTCACGGTCGTGGTCTTCTTGCTGCTGCTGTCAAGCGGCGCGGGAAGCGTTGCTGCGCGCCGCTGGATCGGATCCACGGGCAATCTGCGGCAGGCTATTGCGCTGATTGCCGCGCTGATCTGCCTCGATCTTTTTCTCTTGCCGCGAGTGCTGGCCGGCGCAGTGGGCGATCCATTTCTTATCAAGCTGCTCATCAGCGGCGCAGCCCTGATTCCCCTTGGCTTTGTGATGGGCATGCCGTTCCCTAGCGGCCTGCGTTTGATATCAACAGTCGAGTGGGCGTGGGCACTCAATGCCGCCGCCAGCGTGCTTGGTTCGGTGGCGGCAATGGTCATCGCCATTCATTTCGGACTTACCGTAACTCTGGCGTGCGCCGCGGCGGCGTATGTGCTGGCGGCGGGATTCTCATTGACCTGGCGAAGACGTACGCTCGGCGCATTAGGTGATCCGTTATTAAACGGGTGATAGGTAATGTCGCAAATCTGACCCGCAGCTCTCGCTGATTGAACTGATTCCCGCAGATCGTATCCACGGTCGTTTTTCTATAGGTCACATCCACCACGTCGGTCGCAGAAACAATGAGATCATCTGCGTCAATCCGTAGCATCAGCGCAATCAGCGGGCAGACTTTTGGGGGGAACCGATTGATCCGGTTGAACGACTTTACAGTTCCTGCCGCACGGAAATGTGCTCCAGCACGTCGGAAGGCTGGATGGCATAAGCCCGCAGCACGTCGTTGAGAGATATTACGCCTACCAGTTGCGAAAAATTTGCCCGATGCACCACCGGGACGAGAGGGCAATCTTTATAGCGCAGTGCAATTTCGAGCGAATGGTCGGGATGCAGGTGCGGAAGCCGCGAATCAGGCCAGCATGACTGAAGCGTGTCTGCGCCGTGGCCTTCGCGAACCGCCGCTTCCAGATTCGGCTTGTCGCCGTATGCCCAGCTTCCGTCAGAGAAGCTCACGAGGAAATGATCCGCGCCGGCTTCGGACAGACGGCTTCGCACTTCGTCCATCTGTTGCACGCCGACAAACACCGGAAGGTCGGGAAGCCGCATGGCATCTTCCACCCGCAGCAATACCTCTTCTCGTTGCTGCTCCATGGAAGGCAGGTCAAGTCCATCCTGGCGCGACAGCGCATCGAAGATCGGAACGCGCTGAAGGCTCCGGGAAATGACGTAGGCGAGCGTGTTGGAAATGATGACTGGGATGATCACGTCATAATTTCCGCTCACTTCAAGCATCATGAAAACTGAGGTCAGCGGCGCGCGTAGAATTCCAGCGAACATGGTTCCCATGCCGACGAGAGCAAATGCTCCCACCGATCCGGTGAGGTGAGGAAACACAATGTGCTCCACGCCGCCAACCGCTCCGCCCAGCATGGCTCCCATGAAAAGAGTGGGTGCGAACATGCCGCCGGGCGTGCCGCTCACGAATGAAATCGTCGTGGCCACCAGCTTGGCCAGCGCGAGCGCAAGCAGAATCTTCCATGTGTACTGATCGTGCATGGCCTGATCAATGGTGTGGTAGCCCGCGCCCATCACTTCTGAAAAGCGAAGCCCGATCAGGCCGACGAGCAGTCCTGCCACTCCGGGTTGCAGGTACTGCGTCCAACCCGGGAACTGCTTCAACGACTTTCGTGCTGCCAAAACGAGTTTCACGAAGAGAACAGAAACCAGCCCGCCTACGATTCCCAACGCAGCATAAGCGCTCAGTTCCAATGGGTCTTTCAGTTGAAACTGCGGCGCCTGGAACAGCGGCTCCGCGCCGAAGAACCAGCGGGCGATGACTACGCTCGAAACCGCCGAGAGCACCACGGCGCCCAACACTCCGGCGCTCCAGTTGCCGATGACTTCTTCAATCACAAACAGGACCGCCGAGATCGGCGCGTTGAACGCGGCAGCCAATCCCGCAGCTGCTCCCAGCGGGGCCAGCAGGCGCAGACGAGCGCGGCTGAGTCCAAGACGCAACCCAATCGCCGAAGCCAGCCCGGCGCCAACCTGTAATGATGGATCTTCCGGTCCCAGCGAATGTCCGCTGCCGACCGCAAGCGCGGACAGTGAAAATTTGCCGATGACCGTGCGGAAGGGAATGTAACCATCGTAGATATAAACCGCAGACTTGGTCTGGTTCACTCCGCTGCCCCGCACCCGGGGGAAAAACCAGATCACCAGGACTGCGATCAGCAACCCTGCCGCCGATGGAGCCAGCAACGTGCGGATTGGAGAGGGATGAAGCGATGAGCCCAGCAGCTCGAGCCGGATAAATTCAATCAAAAGACGAAAGCACACGACCGCCAGTCCGGAGAGCACTCCAATCAATATGGCGAGAAGCAAGAAGAACGGCTGTTCCCGTAGGCCCCAGAATTGGCGTTCACTCTGCATTTTCAGCGCGATTCTCGCATCCGGCCGATCAGCTCCAAAGCAGTGTCGGCTGGTTGCGGCGCGGCACAGTTCTTGCCGGCCAGCGATTCAGAATCAAAAGCAAAGTTCATGGCGGAATCAACGGAGTCCACGCTTCGAAGGTAGCTAGGCTTGGCAATCTGCTGTGCAACTGTCTGACCTGTTGCAAGCTGTGGCTGAAGCGATCCAGCATTTGCGGGGTACAGCGCAATGCAGGTCTGAAGCCGCTGCATGGCGATCTGAAAGTCAGCTCGCACCCTTGCCTCCCGTTCCTTTTGAGAAAGACGAAAGCCGAACGGGTCCATCTGATGTGCCGTTTTTGTAATCGCCAGCATGGATTGGACTTCAGCATCTCCCGGTTTTTCAGCCTCAGCTTTGCTCAAGTATTCCTGAGCAATGCTCAGCCTGCCCAGATCAAAGCCGGCTTTCCCTGCTCCGCGCAAAGCATCTTCGTACGCAGGTGCGAGCCGAAGAGCATGGTGAAACTGCTCCAGTGCTCGCGCGGGATCGCCTGCTTGAAGAAATAGATCTCCGGCCTGTGAGTAAGCATCAGCGCGCCGGGGCATTTCCGACAATAAAGAAATCAGCTCTGCGTCGGCCTGATTGTTCCGCTTCTGCCGAAGAAGCAGTCGTATCAATTCCAATCGGACATCGCGGCGGCGTTGCTCCGGGTCTCGGTCCCAGACGCCATAGATCGCGCTGCGCAAATAGCCAACCGCATCGTCCGCTGCGCCGGTACGCTCGGAGAGTCGCGCCAGTTCAAGATTCACTACACCATCCCCGGGCGCTTCCTTCCAGAGATGGAGCAGATACGCGCGGGCCTCATCTATGTCTCCAATACTGCTCAGTGCCTGCGCCAAGTGGAGCTGGTACGTTGCGCTTTTTGGGTCATAGGCTAGCGCATTGCGGTATTTCTGAATCGCAGCCGGAGCTTTGCCCGTGGCCAAGTCACGATCGCCCTGTTGTGCCCAGTCGCGGCTGATCTGGCTGACCTTGCGGTTATATGCGTGTACCGCGACAGTCGAGATAAAGAACAAAAGAGCAACGATTACGCAAACTCCAGCAACCACAACGGTTTCGCGACGCGGCCGGTGTCGCAGCACAGTTTGAATCTTGAACATTAGACGGGAGTGACCCTCACTCATGATAATCCAGAGCAAAAGCTCGGCTGCCGCTCCAGTCTGGAGACTTCCAGGAGAAAAGCTCGCGGCACGAGCTGCGGTTTGTCTCGAAGCGTTATCATAGGAACAACTCACTGAGACAGGTACAGTTCAACGTGGCCGCCAAACCCCATGATCGGGAGACGCTTCCCATCCAAGTCGAGAGCAAGCTCTCAGAGCCGAAGGAACAGAGGCGCCGCCGGCAACCAGGACCGACAGCCAGGCTGGCGCTCGGCTTTCTTATTTCTGCACTTTTCATTACTGCTGTTGGGCTGCTCTTTGATCGCCTGATGCTGCGCGAGGGCATCTCGCGTATTGACATTCTGACGGTTTCCAACCTGCTCACCGGCATTGTTGCTGCCGGACTGTTCTTACAGATCAAATTGCGCGCGGCGGAAAAGCAGCGACTGTGGGAACAGCGCGTGCAAAAGCTGGCTGACATGAACCATCACGTCCGCAATGCTCTGCAGGTGCTCGCTTTCTACGCTTCGCAAACTGCGGACAGCCGGGCCGCCAAGCTCATCAAAGAATCCATCCAACGGATCGAGTGGACCCTGATTGAAGTCCTGCCACGCGGCTGGGAACTGGACCGGCTGCGCCGGATCACCCCCGTCACGGATGCAGCGCAGGCTCCGCCCTCAATTCCGCCGGATTCGGACCGCTCCGGACCGGCATGACGCGCGTTCACTGCACATCTCCGGCTCAGGTTTTCACCTCTTACTAAAGTAAGGCCACAAGTCTCACTTATTTGCCGCTTGTTCCCGTAAGAATCTATACTTTCTGGTTTGTCCTAATCCTTTGGAGCAGAAATGAAAACCGTATCACTCGAACAGGAGCTGAACCCCTGGGAAGCCCAGGCAGCTCGATTTGACTTTGCCGCGCAGAAATTGAATTTGGACGAAGGCCTATGGAAAATCCTTCGCTACCCTCAGCGCGAAATCATCGTACACATTCCGGTCGCCATGGATGACGGACGTATTGAGGTATTCACCGGCTTTCGCGTCCAGCACTCCATCGCGCGCGGACCCGCCAAGGGCGGCGTGCGCTACTCACCTGACGTCACCCTGGATGAAGTCAGAGCGCTGGCAAGCTGGATGACCTGGAAATGCGCGGTGGTCAACATTCCCTTCGGCGGCGCCAAAGGCGGAGTCATTGTAGATCCCAAAAAGCTGACGCTATCTGAGCTGGAGCGTCTCACGCGCCGTTACACGGCGGAGCTGATTGAATTTATCGGTCCGGAGAAAGATGTTCCCGCCCCGGACGTGAACACCAACGAACAGACCATGGCATGGATGATGGACACCTACTCCATGCACATGCGCCAGACGGTGACGGCAGTAGTAACGGGAAAGCCGATCAACATTGGCGGATCGCGAGGGCGGCGCGAAGCTACCGGCCGCGGCGTGATGATCAATTGCGATGAGGCGCTCAAGAAGTTCAACATGAATCGCGAATCCACTCGCGTGATCATTCAAGGATTCGGCAACGTCGGATCCAATGCCGCTAAGCTGATGTCAGATGCAGGATACAAAATCATTGGCATTGCCGAATACAACGGCGGTCTTTACAACCGCAACGGCATCAACATTGACGATCTGCTGGAATTTCGCGACCGGAATCCTAGTCGCGGAATTGTGGGTTTCGACGGAGCGGAAGCGGCGGATCCGCGGGAACTGCTGGTCACCGATTGCGATGTGCTGATTCCCGCAGCCACTGAGAATGTAATTACGAGCCAGAACGCGGCCGGCATCAAGGCCAAAATCATCTGCGAGGGCGCCAACGGTCCAACAACTGCTACGGCGGATGAGATCCTGGCCGACAAACGCGTGTTTGTAATTCCCGACATTTTGGCCAACGCAGGCGGCGTGACTGCTTCATATTTTGAGTGGGTGCAGGACCGTCAAGGCTACTTCTGGAAGGAATCTGCGGTAAACGATCAGTTGGAGTTCATTTTGCGGGAAGCTTTCGAAGACGTGGTGCAGTTCTCCGAAACGCATGCAGTAAATAACCGCATTGCCGCCTACATGCTGGCCATCAGCCGCGTGGGCCACACCATCAGGCTACGCGGCATTTACGCCTAAGAAACTTGTGCGCGACTAACTAAGGGCAGCCTTTCCAGGCTGCCCTTATTGTGTTTGGCGAACTTTCAGCGACGGCGGCTCCTTTTCTTGCTGCCGCCTTTTTTGCTCGAGCTCTTCCTTTTGCTCGCGCTTTTCTTTTTGCTTGAGCTTTTCTTGCTTGCTTTCTTGGCCGAGCTCCTCTTGCCACGGCTGCTCTTGCCGCGTCCAGCGGAACTGGATTTCTTCTTGCTCGCCTTCTTGGCCGCAGGTTTCTTCTTCGCGGCCGATTTCTTT
>JAICYU010000321.1 GCA_025934025.1 Terriglobales bacterium | reverse complement strand
TGATTTCACTGTGCGCAACTCCTCGCAACAGAAAGTCAAACGTGACGGGGCAATTACGCTTGAATTGGAACCGACGCCGGATATCCTCGCCGCAGTCGCTGCCCAAAAAGGTTCCCGCATTGTTGTGGGCTTCGCAGCCGAAACGCAGGATGTGCTGGAGAATGCCCGCAAGAAGATGCTGGCGAAAGGTGTGGACGCGATGATCGTCAATGATGTATCGCAGCCAGGCATCGGCTTTGACTCTGAGCGCAACCGGGTATCCATCCTCACGCGGGATGGGAGCGAGGATGTTCCCGAGATGAGCAAGTGGGAAGCGGCTCACCGGGTCCTCGATACCATAGTGAAGTTGAGGGCGGCCCGAACCATCCCTGCATAGCTGCTTCGTTTCTCCTCGACTTCAATCCGCGCCTGCGTATAATTGAAAATGAATTTCAATTTCATTTACCCATGCTACAGCGCCGCATTGATGATCACGCTCCTCCCACTCGCGAAGCCATGCGTGAGGCTGAAGAGATTTTCTACACCCATTTGAGGCGGGTCGGGCTGAAACATACGGACCAGCGCGATACCATTCTGCATACATTTTTGGAAACTCGCGATCATCTCTCTACCGATGAACTGTTCCGGCTGGTGCGCAAGAAAGACGCGAAGGTCGGTTTTACTACGGTATATCGCACACTCAAACTGCTGGGGGAATGTGGATTGGCGAGCATGGTGCCATTTCCCGACGGGACGACACGCTTCGAGCACCAGTTCAACCGTCGCAGCCACCATCACATGGTTTGCACGGAGTGCGGCGCTTCCGTGGAGTTCTTCTCGCCCGAGGTGACCAAGATCGAGGAAGATATAGGGCGCAAGTATCGCTTCGATGCTACGCGGCACAACTTCCAGATTTACGGCCTTTGCGAAGACTGCCGCAAGCGATCGTCAAGAAAACCTGTCTAGCTCACGCGCCCCGTTCGTTCAGCTTGTCTGGAATCACTTTGTCCACGGCTTGCTGTGCCGCCTGGCGGCCTAAGTTGGCTCCGATGTCGCCGGCTTTCTGACGCACCTGCTGTACCTGATCGCGCACCGCGCCGGTAGGATCTTTCGCAATGTCCATCAGTTGCCGGCGGGTTTCTCGGCCCGCTGCGGGAGCAATCATCAGTCCGAGTCCGACCCCGGCGCCAATTCCCGTTAAAAATTTCAGCATAAGCTCTCCTTCATCATTTGCAATCGCAAGAAATAGAGATGCACAAACCGCGCGCGGCTTTGCCGAGTGCTGAGGGACGAGGACGGCCAGCGATGCTTGAGCCGCGCAGAGCCGCATAGATTTTCCCGGTACAATTCGTGTGTGCTCAGACTGCGGCCTTACCGCAAGGGTGACTTTACGCGCCTGCTTGAGATTGATCATGCCTGCTTTCCTGAGGGAATCGCATACCCGGAAGAGGAGATGCGATCGTTCCTCGCAATGCCAGGCGCGATCACTTTGGTTGCGGAGCAAGAAAAGAAAAAACTAGCCGGTTTCGTGATTGCCGACCGCTTCCATTCGCGCCGATTATCGCGCGCCATGGGCAGGATCATCACCATTGACGTTCTCCCGGAAGCACAGGGCACTGGCATTGGTGACAAAATGCTGACTGCTGCAGAAGAGAAACTGCGCGAGTCCGGCTGCGACTATATCTCGCTTGAAGTTGCAGTGGATAACGCAAGAGCTCTGCGTTTCTACAAAAAGCATGGCTATTCGGTGCTCAAGACTCTGCCGCGCTACTACCTGGGTTCAGTTGATGGACTGTTGATGGGCAAGCGGCTGTGAGGCATGGGCTCATTTTGTACGCTGCTTCCGGCCGGAAGCTTTCGTCCGGAATGCTACCGTGGTCTTCTTAGACTCCTGCGGGCGTCGTGAAGCCGCGCTGATCTCATATTCGCTCTGCACCAGCCCGCTGTTATAGGACCGCGTGGCAACGTGCCGAAGGCTGATATCGCGCGGTACTGGGCCAAACAATGGGATGCCTGCTCCGATCACTACCGGTACCCGTGTAATCACCAATCGGTCAATGAGTCCCGCCGCCAGGAATCGCTGAATTGTGATGCCGCCGTCTATGTATGCATGTTTAAAGCGGCGCCCTTCGAGCTGCTTTACGATCTCATCCGGCTCACCCGACATCCGCTCGACGACCCCACCTTCGATGGAGGAGAAATCGAGGGGATGGCTGCTCAGCACGACAACGGGTTTCTTGCCGTAAAACCATTTGCCGAAGGTCAGAACGATCTCAAAAGTCTTGCGTCCGATCATGACTACATCAACGCTCGCATAGAATTCTTCAAAGCCATGCGGCTCCTGCTGGTCAGTATCTAGAAAATCGAGCGCGTGATTCGGTCGGGCGAGAAAGCCATCCACACTCACTCCGCAGAAAACTGAGAGCTTCACGACGCGCCTCCTGATTTGGATCACCTGAGTCTAGGCCGCCCAACGTGCTGGAGGCAAAAATCCCAGGCGAAGATACGGTCGGCTGACTTGGTCCAATTGTCTAGGTTGCGTTTCGCGGGAAACGGATACTCTTCATGGATGTTAGAATCGCGAGTTTCGCGCTCATTCCATGCCTTCAGCCACTCGCGACATTCTGCGCATTGCCATTGATAGCGGCGGGACATTCACCGACTGCGTCTGGCTGCAAGATGGAACTCTACGCATCCTGAAGCTCTTCTCCACTCCTGCCGATCCGTCCCAGGCCATTGCTTCAGCCGTAAACCAAATTGCCGGACGTGGAAAGAATGTCACCATACTTCACGGCACTACCGTAGGAACCAACACGCTGTTGCAGCGCAAAGGCGCGCGCGTGGCGTTTGTTACGACGAGCGGATTC
>JAICYU010000131.1 GCA_025934025.1 Terriglobales bacterium | reverse complement strand
GGAGCACGGAGTAGTTCTTCGAGCACGGATAGTTCTTCACAAATCGTATACTTTTCGAAAATACCTGGCGGAAGGTATTCTGCACCGATCTTCCTGCCTCAGTGTTTCTCGGTGCCCTCTGTGGTTGAGCTCTTGTTACTACCCGGGAGGCCAACTCATCTTGCGCCCGCCCAGCAGATGCAAATGCAGATGAAAGACCGTCTGGCCGGCATCCGGGCCTACGTTGTAGACGGTGCGAAAGCCGCCTTCGAGTTTGCGCTCGCGGGCCAACTTTGCCGCAACAAGCTGACAGTAGCCGATAATTGCGGCGTCTGATTCACTAGCTTGATCCAACCCCAAGATGTGCTTCTTGGGGATCACAAGCACGTGCGTTGGCGCTTGCGGGCGAATGTCTTCGAACACAAACGTGCGGTCATCTTCATACACTCTCTTTGAAGGTATTTTGCCGGCAATGATCTTGCAAAACAGGCAATCTTCCATAGCGCACTGATGTTATCAGAGAGCGTGAGCATCCGGCTCTGCCCCGAACCAGCCCGTCGCGGTATCCTTGATCCCTGGCGGGAAGGAAACAAAATGCGGGGACTGAGCTTTGGTGAACTGTTGGATTACTCGGCTGAGGAGACCCGGCGCTGGGGCGAGTTCTTCAGCAAAAACCCTGCTGCGCTGAATTTGGCGAGCGATATCGCAGGTACTAAGAGGGTGCGCGAAGTGGCAATCCATATTGTCGCGGTGCAGGCGCGTTACGCCGAGCGGCTGCTGAATTTGCCGGTTAGCGAATATGCAAGCTACGAGTCAATGAGCCCTCAAGCAATTTTTGCCGCAGCCCAAAAGAGCGCTGAAGACCTGCGCAGCTTTGCCGTCGCGGCCAATGATTCTGACTGGGATGGCGAACTTACGTTCCCAACCCGTTCCGCGGGCACTCTTACTGCCAGCCGGCGGAAGATATTCATTCATGCTCTGCTGCACGGCATCCGGCACTGGGCGCAGCTTGCGACATATCTCCGGCAGCAGGGATACAAACAGGATTGGCCGCACGACTTCATTTTTTCCAACGTAATCCGTTAGCTATGATTTAATCGAGTCGCACCAGGAACATGGCAATTGGGGTATGAGTTTCGCGCATCAGAGACTCGGCGCGTTTCTTATCGCCGTTGGCCACCAGAATTCGCAGCCAGTCCCCGCCGACCGGACTCGAAAACTGCAGGACCTTGGCAGTGGAATATCGGCGCGCAAGCTTTTCTTTGAGTTTTGCTGCCTGCTCGTGGTCATGAAAGGCGCCGATCTGAACACACCATCGGCCGCCGCTCTGGATGGGAGCCGGCGTCTCAAGGACTTCAATCCGCACCAGCGCCGTTCCCCGTTGATAGACGCTTAACTTGCGTGCGGCCGCGCGCGAAAGATCAAGAATGCGATCGCCCACAAACGGTCCGCGATCGGTAATCCGCACCAGCACGGATTCGCCGGTCTTCAAGTTTGTAACCCTTGCGATAGAGTTCAAAGGCAGAGTGCGGTGTGCCGCTGTCATTTTTTCAGTGTCGAAAATTTCGCCATTGGCGGTTTTCCGCTTTTGGAATCCGGGGCCATACCAGCTTGCCCACCCGACCTGGCTATAAAGGACCTTGGCGTTCTTCGGAACACTGATCTCATCGGTGGGCTCAGGGAGCGGCTTGGGCGTGGCCGATGGTGGCGGAATTCTTGGACCAGTCGGTTCCGGCGGGTGCTCAGACGGTTGCCGCGCAGGAGTGTTGGACGGCATCGGAGCGGGAGGAATGTTCTTGGGTTCTCGGCGGTGCCCCGCACATCCGGCAAGTGCTAGCGCGAACAGCAGACCCAGGCTTACCCGGAGCGCTGACGATCCATGTACTCGGCGAGTTTCTGAAGCTGCTCTGCCGCTGTCCGCAGCGCCTTGGTGGATTTCCCGCGAATCGCCGGTACCACCTCGTCGTTCAGGTAGCGGATCATGCGATCGCTCTCTTGCTCCAGACGCTGTGCGGCGTCGCCAAACTGTTCGTCCAGCTTGCGTCCAAAACGCTCGAAGCTGGCTTTCCGATTCGGATCGTTTTGTGAGGTCATCCTGTCCGTCTTTCCGCATCAGTCCCAACTGCGCCAATTCCTGCATTATGGAATGTGCGGGTGCTGGGGTCAAATAACTTCAGCTCAGGCAAATGCCGTCCTGCCGCTCTTAATCCGTCCGGTGTAGAGGCTTTCGTTGGAATCTTAGGAGACAAAACGGGCGCCGAACATCAGTTGTGTATCCGGCCAATTGCTCAGCACACGGCGTACTACGGCCGCTCCGCGGGTGCTTCTTTCCAGAATGATATCGCCCGACGTCTGAAATGTAATTTCCAAGCGAGTATCAACTTCCAGCAGTTCGTTAGAGGAGAAAAGCAGCCCCGACTCGCTGATATTGACGGTTTCGCCGGGAGACCATTCCTCCTGGCTACTCCGGCGATAGCGGAAAGGAAGGCGCATCTCGCGTCGAGTTGCGCGGTCCACCATCTTTCTGGGCTCTTGTTTTTCTTTCGCGCCGCCCAGAGGCGCTCTCGTGGCGTTTGTATCCATTGCTTTTGCTCGGGGCTTAAGTGGCAAAAAGCCTCTCGCTTCTAAGGTGTGCAGCATTCTCTGCTTTGTAGCTGGTTTATGTCAAGAAAGTATCTTCTCATTCATGTTTTCTTAGGTTCGCTGGCGATTAGACTTTTCAAATTTTGCTGCCACTTTTGCGAACGGCGAGAGAAGGACTTTCAGTTCAGAGACTTAGGCACCCAACTCCAGAACTCGCCCTATCTGCCCAGCCCGCGGGCGCATGATCCTTCGGTGTGGCATTAGCAGTTTCTAATCAGTTTTGGCCTCATTTCTGTGGGCCTCTAATAATTCGAAGAAAAAGATTTGCCTCAACCATGCGGCCCCTTCTTTGCAGCAAACTGCGCTTTATTTGGAATTGATGCCTGGCTGATCCATTGTTGAGAAGGAATTGATGTCGGGTGCATTGCTGCTCCCGGCCCCTCTGAAGCATTCTGCGAGCCAGTCGCTCTTTTGGAGGGTGCAATGGAAATGTTCAGATTTCGTGACGCGAAGCGAATTCAGGAAAGCTTCACCGCCAGGTTGGAAAAGAAGCTGTTGCTGTGGCTCGCCCAGCGTACACCGTCATGGATTAACTCTGATCACCTCACTGTTTTGGGATTGCTCTCGATGGCCGGAGCAGGCGCAGCCTATTGGTGGTCCAAGACCGATCGGCTCGGGTTGTTAATAGTTGTGCTATGTCTGGCTCTTAACTGGTTGGGAGACAGTCTCGATGGCACGCTGGCGCGGTTCCGCAACCGCTCACGCCCGCGCTACGGGTTCTATGTGGACCATATTGTGGATGCCTTCAGCGCCCTGTTCCTGCTGGGTGGACTGGCCCTCTCGGACCACATGTCGCCTGCGATAGCCCTAGGGTTGCTCATTGCCTACTTGCTTCTCTCGATCGAAGTTTATCTGGCTACCTACACGATTGGAGAATTCAAGATTTCCTATTTCAGAATGGGACCAACCGAACTTCGGATCGTGCTTTCAATCGGTACGCTCGCTCTGCTCAAGAAGTCTGTTGTGCATCTCCTGGGGCGAAGCTACCGCTTGTTCAATGTGGCAGGCACGCTTGGAATGTCCGGAATGATGCTGGTGCTGCTCATTTCTGTAGTGCAGCACACCTTGCGGCTCTACCGGCAAGAGCCGATTCCGAAAACACGTACGCCGCCGCTTTCGCTGGCATCTCGGCCTGGCGCGTGACAAGAGAAGCCGCCGCAGATCGCGAGAGTTGGATCTGCGGCGGACGTTGAAGAACTATTTCGTTGCCGGCTTTCCCTCAGGCGTTGGCGGCGAAGCCGGCTTCTGAAACTTGGAATCTTCGATCGGCACGTTCTGTTCGACGCTCTTGATCTGGATGGTAAATCGTCCCAGCGGACGTGCCACGGTCCATTGCAACGGAATCTTTACTCCTTGTTCCGCCTGGTAATCGCTGTAGTTCACCTCCGTGGGATTGCGGCCCAGCGGAGTCTCGGTGTAGCGGGTACTGCGGAGTAATAAGCCCGAGTCCTTGTCAAAAAACAAGCGGACCGGCGGCTTCCCTTCATTCGTGGCGACAATCTGGACAGCATCGTGGCCTGCGACCTTGTCTGCGGGGCGCACACGCAACTGGCTGAACATCTTCTTGATCTCCAGCGGAAGATGAAACGCAGCATCAAAGCCGGCCGCCTCGGTCTCCTGCGCGTTCATCGGGCGCGACGGTCTGCCCCCAGGACTCCCCAGCCACCCCGCGGTTCCATCAAAAGCTGTGATGTTGTCGCCGTTGGGCATGTGCACAATCGAGATTCGCTTGTTCGGAGCTTTGGCCAGAACCTCCACCGGAAAATCATGCCCATTGAAATTGATGGCGCCCTTTTCCAGCCGGCTACTGATTTTCTCGATCGCCGCAACCCCGCCGACGGCCTCAACATATTTGTTGATGACATCATCAGCCGAGGGCAGCCCAGCCGTAAGAGGTTCCGGCTGGTTCGCAGCAGGTTTCGTCTCCTCATCAGCAATGATCGGTATGGCAACGGGGTTCTCCGAGCCGCGATGGCAGGAGAAGCAAGTCACTTCGCGCTCTCCCTTGAAATTATCGCGATTGATTGCCATCTGCATCTCGATCATCTTGCGCGCGATCTGCTTGGGCTTCTTGTCGTCCTTCTCGAAAGCGTTTTGCACATGGCAGAATTGGCATTCCACGCCCAGCGCATTGCTGATGAACTGCATAGCAGGAATGATTTCATCGGCAGGCGCGCCCTTGAGCACCTGGATGTTCTTGAAGGCCTGCTCCGCCGGCTTATTGCTGTCAACCGAGGGAGTGGCATGAGTTTGAGCGAGCAATAAGGTCCCCATCGAAAAGAGCCCGCCAGTGGCCAACAGAATCAGGATGTTGCGGATACGGCTGGTCCATCGGGAGCGCGAAAAGAAGTTCATAAAGTATCCTGGAAAGAAATTTGACCGCCAAGTGTAAATCATCGCGAACGGCCTTCCATAATTTCTGCCAAAACTTAACGGACTTAGCGCTCGTGGCGATTTGCCAGTTCTGAGATGGTTCTCGCCATCCCCTTCTCCAGCCAGAATTTCTTGTAGTTCTCCACCGTCATCAGCGTACGCGGGAGCATGCGGTCCACGTACATAGCGCCGCCGAGGTGATCAATCTCATGCTGGAGAATGCGCGCGTACCACCCGTGGGCCTCGATCACGCGCGCTTGGCCGTTTTCATCCAGGCACTCCACTGTAACCTGTCGCGCCCGCGGGACAAGGGCCATCAGCCCTGCCAGGCTGAGACAGCCTTCGAAGAATTCGGCTTTGGCTGAGCTCAGTTCGATTTTCGGATTGATGATCACATGAAAGCTCACGGGCCGGCGGTCGCGCTCTGCCAACTGTTCCGGCGTCCAGTCTTTGCTGTACTCGGAGCGATCTTCAATTACGGCGAGCTGAATCGCGCGCCCGATCTGCGACGCCGCCAGGCCGACGCCCGGAGCGTCTCGCATGGTTTCTTTCATGTTGGCTATGAGCTCACGGATTTCCGCAGTACGGATCTCCTCAGGTCGCAACACGCGCGCCGGTTGCCGGAGAACAGGATCGTCGGCCTGGACAATGGGCAGAATCATACAAGTCAGAGGTGACGCGGTATTTTACATGCCGGGCGAAAGACAGATGCGGTTTCAGGCTGTAGTAATAGGTGGGTAAAGGAGGTGGGGCGGTCTTGCTAAACCGCCGCCCCCGTTCAAACTTAGTGGCCGGTTTTCCGATGGGAACCGTACTCTAGCATGGAATCCCAGGGCCGGAAGGTTACCGGGGGTCAGGGGCAATCGAGAGTAGAAAATTCCGCGAGGGGTTGCTCAGGCGCTGAAGAAATTGCAGGGATGAAAATCGCGAGCTGCTCCAGTCCTGGCTCACGCAATCAGCATCCCACCTTTGAACCAGGACGTTCTGACGAGGAGACCAGATTGATGAAACATCCAAGGACATTCTTACTAGCTTTCGTCGCGCTGTTTGCGATGACGGCGTTCGCCATCCAGTATCCGAACACCAGCCCGTCGGCGGGTCAGGCCACCCAGCCTTCAACGCAGATGCCGCAGACGCAGTCACCGCAAAGCACCACGCCTCCGGCACAAACGGCTCCGGGAGCGACGCAGCAAAGCACGACGCCCAACGCACAGGACCAGCAAGGACAAGCCGGCGCCCAGCAGCAGCCCGGGCGTCCCAGCATTGACGATCAGGTAAAAATGCTGACGTCGCAGTTGAATCTCAACTCAGACCAGCAGACCAAAATGCGCAGCATTCTGGAAACCCAGCATCAGCAGGTGATGACGATCGTGAACAACAGCTCTCTCGGGCGCGATGACAAGATTGCGCAGGTCCGCTCTTTGCGCGAGAACACGATTCAGCAGGCCCGCGGCATTCTGAATGACGATCAGAAAAAGAAGCTGGACACCCTGCTGCAGGAAAATGAACAACGGATGCATCAGCAGGGACAGCAGGCGCCAGGAACAACTACGCCTCCTTCCAGCACGACTCCGCCTTCCAGCAACACACCTCCGAAGTCGTAGCTTAACGCCGCATCACAATAACGATGAAAAGGCATTCCGAAATGAGAATGCCTTTTCTGTTTCCTCACCATCCCTGATTCAAGCTGAACTGCCAGAGCCAGTTTCGCTGCGGACGATCGTTAGGATGAGTCAGGCTGACCTCGGCTACGGCATAGCCCAGCAAATTGATGCGGAATGCGCCGCCGTAGCTTGAAACTCCGTCGCGCGAGCCGCCCAGGAAACTGGCTTTATCGAATCCTGTCCAGGCAACGCCTGTGTCATAGAAGAAAGCGCCCTCCACAGGTGGTATGGGCTTGCTGGGGATCACGCCCAGCGGGCCGAGTAGCTCCAAACGAGCTTCAGCATTGGCCACACCAATCTTGCTGCCGATCAGGTTGTCAAACACCGGGCAGCTTCCATTCACGGCAAAGTTCGCTCCGCATTCCCTGGCGGAAAACGAATTTGGATCGTATCCATGCACCAGCGAAGGATAGCCAAGAAACAGCCCCTGCAAGCGCGGGTCATCGGAATCGCCTCCGTATCTGCCGTACTCAAGCAGCCGGCCTGCAACGGAGAGCGGACCTTTGATGCGGTAATAACGGCGATAGTCGCCCAGCAGGCCGGTAAAGTTCAGCGTGCCGCCCGCGCCATCTACCTCAAAGCGGTAGCTCTGCCCCATGATCGGGCTGGTCCCACCGAATACTGATGTGTCATAAACCAGGGCAGCGCTCGCTGTGGCCATGTTGATGGCGGAAGGCGCGGGCAGGTCCTGGCTCTGGCTGCCGAGGAACGAGCCATCAATCAACGAGAACGCGCTGGTGGTGGCGTTTTCGGCAAACCCGATATTGTTGTACCCGGCGGAGAACTCCACCCTCTGCGCGCGATTAAACGGATACTGCGCCACAAACGAAAGCTGCCGGTTCAGTTGCCAGAAAGTAATTTCCTGCTCCAGCAATGCGGGCGCGCCGCCCACGTTGGCCGTGCCCGTGCTGAATCCGGCGCTGATGTATGGCACCTGCCCGCCCAAAAATCCCCATGTCCAGCGCGAACTCTGGTTCAGCCACTCCGCCATGCCGGAAATATTGCGGTAAAAAGCGCTGGTGTTGCCGAAGTTCGAGCTCTGGAACGAAACCAGCAACTCTTCCTGATTGAGCAAATCGCTGAAGTACAATCCGGTGCCTCCTCCCAGGGCGGTGCCAAAGCTGCCCACTCCCACGCCGATATTCAAGGGGGCTACATAGTCGAGTGACAGGCTGGGATGGTACTTGCTGGTGGGAAAGCTCTGGCGTGCCGGAAGTCCAGCTCCATAGTTGGTGACCATGGCCGCAATCTGGCTGTCCTTGTTGCGCACTGTAGGCGGAAGAACGCCTGCGTTGTACGTCTGGAGCGTATTGCCGGGAGCTGTGCCCTGAAGAGCCTGCGGCGAGTCCACGGAATAGACCGCATAACCGCCGTTGAGGAATGCGCTGTAAACCAGCTTGCCGCTCTGCGACGCCACAGAGACCGCGGGGCTCAAAGCTGTAATGCCGCTGATGCCGGTTTGAATGTTCGTGATCTGATACAAGCTGCCATCAGCCAGTTGCACGCGATAGATGTTGTCCACGCCGTCGCGGTCGGACACGAAGTAAATGCTGCGTCCGTCCGGCGCCCACTCCGGGTTGATGCTCTTGCCTACAGGGAATCCCTGAACGCGATCAATCTTGCCGCTGTCCACGTGAAAGAGCGCCAGTTGCATCGGGCCATAAGAAAGATCCCCAACTTGTGTTTGAAATCGGTCGGTGACAAAAGCGATGGTTGAGCCGTCGGGCGACCACGCCGGTTGCAGATCAGCGAACGCATCCGTGGTCAGCCGGCGAACTGCTTTGTTTTTGAGATTCGCGATAAAAAGATCAGTAACCCCGTTCACCAGCGCGGAGAATGCAACCTGCGTTCCGTCTGGCGACCACGTAGGCGTGTAAACCTCGCCCAAGTCCTTCAACGGAATGCGTTCTACGGTGTGGCCGGATTGAACATCGTAGATCACAAGCTGCGGGTGCCCGCTGACAATCTCGTTATAGGCTAGGCGCTTGCCATCTTTGCTCCATGCGCCAGCAGAACTGATGAATCCCAGACTCTCAATCGTCGGGCTTACAGCGGTTGAAGTTAGCTTCTTTCCAATCTCTCCTGTTTCGGCATTCGCAAGAAACAGATCAACTGAGAACAATCCTTTGGCAGAGAACAGGATCATGTGCTTGCCGTCCGGGCTGATAGCGGGACTGACATTGAGATCGCTTCCGCCGCCATTGTGCTTTTTTGAGATAAGCAAACGCCCTTGCTGGTCAGGCGCGGTCGTGTCTTCGAGAATCGGCGCGTACTGGCTCTTGAGCGATTGCTGGAAATCATTGGAAATGTCTTTCCAGGGCTTGTGCAGAACCGCACTGAGCGCTTTCAACGCGTCTCCGGAAGCGGCAGCGGAACGCAGGAGCGGCGCAACCTTGTCATCGCCGTAAGTTCCTGTGATGTACGCCCACAGCGCCTGACCCCAGCGATAGGGAAAATATTTCGGATTGTTCAAGTCCTTGATGTTGGGTAGTTTGTTTTCGCGGACGGCATCGCGCATCCACATCGTGGTGTTGGGGTCCACCGGGCCCAGCGAAAGATATTCGGCCATTCCCTCCACGAACCAAAGCGGAACACGAAAGAACGGCGCATTCTCCAGCCCGCCGCCTCCCGTTCTGCCCAGCGCAATGTCGTACTGGAAGGCGTGGACCAGCTCGTGGCCCAGCACATGGTCGGTTTCAGAAAGCGGCCCCGCAAGAGGAAGCACGACGCGTCGGCGCAGCGGCTCGGTCACGCCTCCGGTGGCTTCGCCCAG
>JAICYU010000255.1 GCA_025934025.1 Terriglobales bacterium | reverse complement strand
CGGCGATCGTGCTTCATGTATCGCTGAATGTCTTCGCCGAAGAAGTTAGGCCTTTGGCCACTTACAGAGTCAGTTTTATATTTTCGGTTTCATAGTTTCAGTTTCATATTTTCAGATTCAAAGCCCAGCGGAGGGAAATACAGATGACTCAGGAAACGGCAGCCGCCAACAAAGAACTTGTCCGCCGGTTCTACAAAGAGGTTTACGTGAACTGGAATATGGCTGTGGCGGATGAAGTGATCTCACCGCAGTTCACATCGCACGATTGGCCCGAAGGCGGCCCTACCGGTCCGAAGGCGTTTAGGGACTACTATTCGGCCATGCGGTCTGCGGTAGCGGATGCGCGCTACGAAGTGGATGATCTGGTTGCGGAAGGTGACAGGGTGGTGGTGCGATGGAGACTGCTTGGAACCCACAAGGGCGCGTTCCGCGGCATTGCTCCTAGCGGCCAGCCGATCACGCTTAAGGGCATCGCCATTTACCGCGTGGAAGGCGGCAAGCTGATGGAGCGCTGGGTTGTATCTGACCTGTACGGCGTCCTGGAAGAAAGCGGAGCACTTTCACCGCGCTAAATGATCATCTCTAAGATCACCGCCCCTGTTGCATCCCGAGGATGACCAGCGCGTGCCGATGAAACTCGGAAAACATCCTCTGTCCCTGCCGAGCCTCAGGCCGACTCAAAATTGCGAACCACCAGCTCACACGGCGTGAAAAGATTCCACGGAGATGGTCTGGTGGTTGCATAAAGCCAATTTGCAGCGGCCTTCTTGCTGCAGCTACTCGTCTTCCTGTTCTTCGTCAGGTTTTAATAGCGCAATCGCGATGCCAGTGCGGCCATCTTCGAGTCCATAGCCAAAGACCAGATGAAAATGGTCATTGAAAGCAAACCGGCCAACACTGACCGAGGTCACAGTAGAGCCGAACAGAGGGTGGCCTGTCTGCAATACAGGAACAGGCGATGAACCGCCAGAGATCTCAACGAAAATAGCCTGGGCGCCATTGGCCTCAATTGCGGAAAACGCCACCGCGGAGTGTTTGTTGATGGAAGGGTGCTCAAATTCGGCAAAGAAGTTGGCAGCCGGATCAGTTCGCGGCTTTATCCCCCTGCCGTCTCCGGAAAACACTTCCACGCCCTGAGCGACACCGGCGGAGTCCGCAACGGTTCCTCCGCGACTAATCACTGGATCGCCAAAATCAAAGAAATCAGGATTGTTGCTATCAATAACATCAACAATCGTTACCGCGCCAGTGGCAGCAGTGGCGGAGTTCTGCTCTTTGCCATGGTTCGGAATGGCCAAAAAAATACCTGTGCTCCGGTCTTTTTGAACCGCTTCGAAAACAATTTCACCAGATGCGTTGATGGCCACGCCTCCGAATGCTTCAAAATCCGAGGCCAGCGTATCAACCATCGTCGTCAGCGCCCCTCCGTCTCCGGTGAAAACAGCAGAGGACCTGAAGCCGCTCCTTGCGGCCTCGAAAGCAACAGTACCGGAAGAGTTGATGGATGGTGCACCGATGCCGAAACCGGGCAATCCCTGTTTTGTGGAATCGACGATTGTCCTGGTGGAGGTCCCATCACTGGTGAAGATGGCTGTGGGCCTTCCAATGCCGCTCAAGCCTGCCCGAAACGCAACCACGCCAGAATCGTTGATTGCCACATCGTCACTAAAAAAAGTAAGGGTGTTGCCATCTGCCAAGGCAATTGAACTCAAGCCGCTGCGGTCCCAGCGCAAGACCTCCTGTGCTGTACCAGGCTGAACTGCCGTGAATGCGACTGCATCGTGGTTGTTGATGGCTGGAAATTGTGAAAATCCTGTAAGCCCTTGAGTGGTGTCCGCTACCTTCACGAAGCTGATCTGAATTTTTTGTTGCGGCTGGGCGAATGCCTGTCCAGCGAATAGGGCGACCAGCAAGATAGCGACCCGGCCGCCGAAGCGAGCCAGACCAGCGGGACACCCGTCTATGGTTTTAGCGGCTACTTTGCCGCCAGGATGTTTTCGTAGCGCATCGAACATTGCTTCTCCTTATTTGTCAGGTAAGAACTTTGTGTCTCTTATCGCGTATGGCGGCCAGGCAAATCCCATCCTCCCGTCCTGGTTTGGAGCAGGAGGATGGCACGCCTGGTGGTGCCCGGTATTCGCTCTTCCGGGCATAACAGTTAGTCGAGATCTGGAATACCGGCGGCAAACCAGAGTCCGCCCACGTTCCGGATCAGCAGCACCGGGTTGTCACAGGGAAACGCCGGCGCCGGCGAGAGGAGATCATCAATTCTGAAATCTCCATCGGCCGCCAGCGGGACGCCGGTGAGTGTGGTGTTGTGCGCGGTGGCCGTGGCAGCCGGACCACAGAAGAGAGTGGCGTGGACGCTCTGGCCGGCATTGGTGCCGATGCCGTTGCCCGATGCCAGAAGCAGGCCGCGTCCGACAACCTTGATGCGGCCAGTCGGAGAAATCTCAGCCTCGAGGCTGGCAATCCTC
Organism: Terriglobales bacterium; assembly: GCA_025934025.1. Classification (GTDB taxonomy): domain Bacteria; phylum Acidobacteriota; class Terriglobia; order Terriglobales; family Acidobacteriaceae; genus Angelobacter. The sequence goes on along the minus strand of JAICYU010000255.1, from coordinate 1,848 downwards.
CAGGGAGCTCCGGGAGTAACGCCCCGCACGATGTTAAGGTTCGCCGCACCATTCGCGGCCACGCCTGTGACCGTAATCACCCCGATGCCGCCTCTGAACTTGAGTTGCTCGTCCTGGGTTTGAGCAGTGGCAAGGCCCGTCACCGCAACTGCCACAAGCACCATCAGCAAGCCGCGAACGAGGGTCCGCGCCGCGCTGCCGTTACGAAATTTTCCAATATGATTGTTCACTTCATTCTCCTTTTATTGAGTGAACGAGCCAGCAGCCCACAAAACTCAATCGCTTGTGGCCCACTCCCCGGCACGGAAATCCTGCAGCATTTTCAAGAGGAGCTTGGGCAGCTCTTCCATGGAGTGGAAGGTTGCCGTTCGCCCCGAAGCAACGTGTTCGACCCGCCCTGAAAACTGCTCTTCAGAAGCCCCCGCCGCACTGCGGAACTGGACCACAAACGCGTTTGCGTGCACCAACCCGTTCATCACGATTCCCAAAGTACCTGCGTACGCATGCACAGTCATGACGAAGAAGTTATGTTGCGGTGATGTTGCGGTAAGGGAGCATTTCAGCCGCGCCGGGACCATTTGCGGCTCTTTAGCGACGGGCAAAAAATATTTGCGTCCTTCGGTTTGCGGCGCACATCTAGGCAGGAGTTAGCCTCCGGCCCCTCTGGTTTCCCTGTTGTGCAATCGTGAAAAGCATCCCGTTTGGACAGTACCGGCTTGACCTTACCAACGAGTGCCTGTGGCAGGACACGCGCGCAATTCCCCTGCGGCCAAAGGCATTTGCCGTTCTCAAAATCCTGATTGAAAAATCCGGACAACTGGTGAAAACACAGGAAGTGCTGGACTCGGTGTGGCCGGGCACATTTGTGGGTGATGCGGTGCTGAAGGGATGCATCCTGCAACTGCGCGAAGCGCTCAAGGACAGCGCGGCTTCGCCCCGCTACATCGAGACGGTCCATCGCCGTGGGTATCGTTTCATCGGCGGGGCCGGTGAAGCGGCCGAGGATGATAGCTGTGGCGCATGGGCGCGGCGCGAATCCATTCCTGTGCAGGACGGAAGCAGTTGCACGGTCGAGCATGCTCCAGGTGAGATCCAGGTTGGAGTGCTCGGCCGGGATGCGGAGCTGACCAAATTGCTGGAATGGCTGGAGCATGTCAGCAGAGGGGAACGCGAAACTGTTTTTGTTACCGGCGAAGCCGGCATCGGCAAGACGACTCTGGTTGAGGTGTTTCTGGAACAGGCGCGCCAGGTGGCCGGAGCCCTGGTGGTGCGCGGACAGTGCCTGGAGCATTTTGGTTCCGGTGAAGCGTACCTGCCGGTGCTGGATGGATTTTCACGGCTTTGCCGCTCGGCAGAAGGAGTACGCGCGCTGGAAATTTTGCGCGAGCAAGCGCCCTCCTGGCTGGCGCACATGTCATGGCTGGCTGCGCCCGCAGAGAGAGAAAGCCTGCAATCCAGAACCATGGGAACACGTGAGCGGATGCTGCGGGAGATGGCAGGAGCAATCGAGCGGCTCAGCGATCAGTATCCGGTGCTTCTGGTGCTTGAAGACCTGCACTGGAGCGATTACTCCACGCTGGACCTGATCGCGCACCTGGCACGGCGGCGCGATCCGGCCTGCCTAATGATCATTGGCACGTACCGGCCCGTGGATGTAATCCTGACCGGCCATCCTTTAAAAGATGTAAAGCGAGAATTGCAGGCACACCGCTTGTGCCACGAGCTGCCGCTTGAATACCTCACGGAAGATGCGGTGACGCAATATCTGGCGGCCAGATGCCGGCATCACGAATTGCCCAGCCGGTTGCGGCACAGCATCTATCGCCGGACGGAGGGCAATCCGCTTTT
>JAICYU010000293.1 GCA_025934025.1 Terriglobales bacterium | reverse complement strand
CAACAGCAGTTTTAAGATGCCTTGACGATCCGCAAATCTTTTCCAGTCATTTCCAATGGCTGCTTGAACCCTAGCATTCCAAGCACCGTCGGGGACATATCCTGCAATGAGCCATCCGGCCGTAAAGAAAATTTCTGCGCTTCTTCGCTCACCACTATAAACGGCACCGGATTGGTAGTATGCGCTGTGTGCGGACCGCCCGTCGTAGGATCAATCATCTGCTCGGCGTTGCCGTGGTCGGCTGTAATCAACATGGCGCCGCCGCGCTGCCGTACCGCGCTGTAAATCTCGCCCAGGCAGGCATCCACTGTTTCAACGGCCTGTACGGTGGGTGGAATTTTTCCTGAATGCCCGACCATATCAGCGTTGGCAAAGTTCACGATTACCACATCAAAAGCGGAATCACCCGCCGCCTTCACTACTGCTTCGGCAATTCCCTTGGCCGACATCTCCGGCTTCAAATCGTAGGTCGCCACCTTGGGTGACGGCACCAGCACGCGGTCTTCTCCCGGATACGGCTTCTCCACACCGCCGTTAAAGAAGTAGGTCACGTGCGCGTATTTCTCTGTTTCCGCCACGCGGAGGTTACGCAACTGGTGATCGGCCATTACGTTGGCCAGAATGTTCTTGAGCGAATCCGGCTGTACCACAAAAGGCAGCGTGAACAGCTTGTCATAATGCGTCATGCAGACATATTTCAGGTTCTTTGGCACCCGACTGCGGGGGATGGTCGCGTCCAGCGCCTCGGAATCGGGCAGGTCTCGTCCATTCTGCGGTGAAAGCCCGCTCTCCCGTGCCAGGCAGCGGGTAATCTGGCGCGCGCGATCAGCGCGGAAGTTGAAATTGATCACTGAGTCATCATCGCGAATCGTCGTTACCGGTTTGCCCTCAGGCCCGACGCACACAAACGGCAACACAAACTCGTCCGTGACATCGCGGTTGTACGAATCCTTCATTCCCTGCACCGGATCAATGTACTCGGCGCCTTCGGCCTTGCCCGCTACCATTGCATCAAACGCCTTCAGCTCGCGGTCCCATTTTTTATCGCGGTCCATGGCGTAATAGCGCCCGCTTACCGTCGCCACTTTGCCCACGCCCAGTTCGCGCATTTTCTGCTGCAGCTTCTCAATGTAACCGGCGCCATTGGTGGGCAGGGTGTCCCGGCCATCCGTGAAGCAGTGAACGTAAGTGCGATCCACGCCGTTCTGCTTGGCGATGCGCAGCAAAGCATAAAGATGGTTCTGGTGTGAGTGCACTCCGCCATCAGAGAGCAGCCCCAGAAAGTGCAACTGCCTTCCGCCACTGCGCGCGTTTTTCATGGCTTCCAGCAGCACCGGATTGGAGAACAGCTCACCGTTTTCGATCATGAGATCAATCTTGGTGATGTCCATGTAAACGATGCGGCCGGCCCCTATGTTCAGATGTCCCACTTCACTGTTGCCCATCTGTCCCTGGGGCAGCCCTACATAGCGTCCGCTAGTGTGAATCAGCGTGTTGGGAAATTTCTTGAGGAGGCGGTCGTAATTCGGCTTGCGCGCCAGCGAGATTGCATTGGCATTGGATGCCGGAGCGTAGCCCCAGCCATCCAGAATAATGAGGACAAGAGGTCGGTTCATGGTTAGCTCACAACCAAACCAAAAATTCTAAATGAAGGCCGGAAGCAGCGCCTTCAAAATACTTCGGTATTCAGGCGCTGATCTTTTCTTCAAAGATTTTTCGAATACTCAAACAGCTCCATGCCAAAAAAATCCGTCACTCTCCCCGTAGCCTGATAACCGTGCCGCGTGTAGAACTGTACGGCGCGCTTGAGCGGCTCAGTTGTATCCAGCGTTACACAGCGACAACCCATTTTGCGCAGTTCGGACTCGGCCTGCTCCAGCAATTGCGAGGCTATGCCAGTTCCCTGCCACTCCGGCAACACTGCCATCCCGCGCAAGTGACCTTCCTCTTCGTCAACCCTGGCGCAACCAATGGTCCCCACCACTTTGCCAGCACCGGTCACTGCAACAAACAAGGTCATGGATCGGAGTCGGCCTTCAACCGTCTGTATCGTCAGGACCGTGTCAGAAAAAGCCGTTTCCGTATAACTGCTTTTGACAGATGCAAACGCCGCGCCCAGGCATCCTAGAATGCCGGCAGCGTCAGAACTTCTGGCCCTGCGAATCGCGATCATTGCTCTAGCTCAGGACGCGGCTCAGCCATCCGCTCCAGATGTCAGTCCACGCGTGCGCAATCATGTTGGAGCGCAGGTTTCCTCTCCAACCCGCAAAGGCTCCGTACAGAATGCCCAAAACACTGATGATCACCATTTGCTTCATGCCTTGGTAAGAGTGTCCCACGCCGAACAGAATTCCCTGCAGCACCACCGCGACGGCCATGCTTCCGGTATAAGCCGCAAGCTGCTTCTGAAAATATCCACGAAACACAATCTCCTCGCATATACCAGCCGAAATGGAAACAGCAATCCATAGCACGATTTCGTACCAGTCTTGAGGGAGCATGGTTCCAACAGATTTGGCGGAGTCCGGACCCAGCATCCGGTGCATGACCGATGCGCTGCTTTCCCAAACTGCGAGGAACGGAATGGCAATGGCAACATCACGCAATACATCCCTCCAATTGCGCCAACGCCCTCCAATAACATCCCATAACGAGAGCCCTTTGTTGTGCACCGCTCCGCGCACCGTGGCTACCCAGCCCCACTCAACCGCCAGGATGGAAAGATATAGGGGCACGATGTTGCGGTTCTGCGGCAGCACAGAACCTCCGCCTTCTGAACGGTGCTGAAGATAGAACCCGTAAGCAACCAATCCAGCCTGGATCAGCAGCATGAAAACAAAATGCCCGCTCGAAGCAATTGGCTCATGACGCTTGGTTTTGACTTCGGCTTCTGCGCTCTTCATATCTTGACCTGCAGAGGGGCAAAAAATGAAAGTCTAACCTAAGCGGTGGCGCGTGCTCCGAAGCAACGGTTTGGAACTCCGCCAACACTGCCTCCTTAGCGAGAGAGGCGGTTGCCAGTTACGCAGATGTCGCGGTATTGTGGATAAAAGGGTTAGTGACCAAACGTCCCCTGAAATTGCAGCCCACGTGGAGGGACGTCAACAGAACAATATTGCTTCGTCTGGCCGGACTGCGGCCCTGCAGTTGGTACACCATCGCTACGGAGACCGTAAATGACATCGTGCACCGCCGTAATTCCTTCCCCCACCCAGCAACAACCTGCGTACGATCCGCTGCTCGACGACATTGGATATATGACCTGCATGACCCTGGTGCTGCTGGGAAATTACGCGCAAACCGGGCACCTGGGCGGACCGCTGGCATACACACCATACAACGTTGCGGCGCACCTGGTGGGTCCGGAAAACGGCGGACTCCGTTACGATTACCGCCGGCCCAAGCACCCTTACTCTGACAAATTCATGATGGCGGCTGGTCACTCTGTCCCACGTGCTATGCGCTATGGATGATCATGGGCGAAGCCCTGCGTCGTAAATATCAGGAGACCGGCGATCCGCGTTACCACGTGGACCCGCACGTCGCGATGCT
>JAICYU010000330.1 GCA_025934025.1 Terriglobales bacterium | reverse complement strand
GCCATGTTCAACATTTACAGCGCGCTCGATCGCGGCAACGAAGAAATTAATGATGGCGTGAATTTCCGGCTGCCTTCGGGTACCGCAAAATCCTGGGGCAACCTGGATTACGACGTGAACCTGATGCTGGCCGATAAAGCTTTCGACCAGGATGGCCAGCTCTTCTTCGACATCTTCAACCTCGACGGCTTCCTGGGCGACGTGATGACCGTGAACCTGGCTTTCAAGCCTTACTTTGAAGTGGAGCGCCGCAAGTACCGCTTCCGCATCCTCAACGCCAGCGTGTCGCGTTTCTTCAAGGTCGCCCTGAGTGACAACTCTCCGATGACCTGGATTGCCAACGACGGCAACCTGATGCCGATCGTGCAAACCGTTCGGCAGCTTGATGAGCAAGGCATCGCAGAACGATATGACATCGTGATTGACTTCTCGCGCTACAACATCGGCGACAAAGTCTGGATGATCAATCTCTGCGAGCACCAGGACGGCAAGAAGCCTGCCCAGGATTTGACGGTGGCTGCTGCTCTCTCCGGAAAGTCGCCTGATCCTTGCGTTGGAAAATTCCTGGAGTTCCGCATCGTGCGCGATCCCGCGACGCCGGACCAGAGCGTGGTTCCGAATCACCTGATTCCGAATCCCGATCTCTCCAAGATCCCTGTGGCCCGCGAGCGCACCTTTGAATTCGGCAGCGGCGCGCAAAGTCCCGGCGATCCGAGCGACCAGGATCCGTGGGGAATCAAGGTTGATGGCGGCGTAATGCTCACTGCCGATTACGGCCGCGTCTCCGCCGCGCCTCAACCGGGCACGCGCGAGATCTGGCATCTGCAGAACGGTGGCGGAGGCTGGGACCATCCCATCCACATCCACTTTGAAGAAGGCCAGATTCTTGCCCGCAACGGCAGCTATGCCAATGTGCCGCACTGGGAGCAAGGCCGCAAGGACGTGTATCGCCTGCGCCCGGGCGGAAGCGTCACTCTCACCATGCAGTTCCGTGAGTTCTACGGAATGTTCATGGAGCACTGCCACAACACCGTGCACGAAGACCACGCCATGCTGCTCCGCTGGGAGCTCGATCGCGGGCTGGTTCCCATGCCGACCCCGATTCCGACTCCAAGCGGCGTCACCTACATCTCTACCGTGACTGGCTCCGCAAGTTCCAACGGCGGCAGCTCGTCTGGTGGAAGCGGAAAAGGAAGCGGAAGCGGATCCGGTGGTTCTGGCTCTGGCGGTTCCGGCTCCGGTTCCGGCTCCGGCGGAGGAAAGTCTGGTATTTCCGGACGCGGCCCTCGCAGATCAGGAGGAGGAAGTGACGGAATTTTTGGCAGCGGGAATTCTGGGTTTGAGCGGTCTAACGGTTCGGGCCGAAGCGGCTCCGGTCAATTGTTCAGCAAGTAAACCATGAAACCGAAGCAGGCCGTCGTTCAGAGGCGGCCTGCTCCAACCTCTTTCACAGTCGAGTTGAAATTTTAAGGGACCGCGAATCCATGCGACAGAAACACTGGGCCTTTCTTACGCTGTTTGTCGTCGTGTTGGCAGGCCTCACGACGCTTGTTCTCTCTCGTTCAGCTTTGGCCGCAGATGGCTCGCAAGCTGCTTCAAAGGGGAATCCCTATTGGGGCGCCAACCACTTCCCCGACGCGCCGCTCATCACTCAAGATGGAAAGACAGTGAAGTTTTATGATGACCTGATCAAGGGAAAGACGGTCGTCATCAATTTTATCTTCACGCGCTGCGGCAACGTGTGCCCGCTCGAAACCGCCAAGATGGTCCAGGTTTACAACCTGCTCGGCGATCGCATGGGCAAGGACATATTTTTTTACTCCATCACCGTTGATCCCAAGCACGACACGCCGGAACGCCTGAAGGAGTACGCAGAAAAATTCCATACCGGTCCGGGCTGGTATTTCCTCACCGGAACCAAGGCTGACATTGATGCGGTCCGCAAGAGCATCGGCATGGAAGAACGTCCGAATGAAGATCCGCTGACCGGCCACACGACTTCTCTAACTCTTGGCAACGAGCCCAGCAATCAATGGTTTGTGGACAGCTCCATGGACGACCCGCGCTATGTCGCCGTGATTGCCGGCGATTGGCTCTCGTCATGGAAGTACGCTAAGAAGCTGCCGAGCTATGCGGAAAAGCCGTCGCTCGATCCTTCTGAGGCTGGGCCAGGCGCCAGTTTGTTCCGCACCGCGTGCGCAGCCTGCCACACCATCGGCCAGGGCGATGGCATTGGTCCCGACCTCGCCGGAGTGCCCACCGCACGCGAACACGCCTGGCTGATGGGGTTCATCACTCATCCTGACAAAATGCTCGAAGAGAAAGATCCCATTGCCACTGCGCTCTTCAAGCGCTACAACCAGGTAAAGATGCCGAATCTGCGCTTGACGGACAAAGATGCGGAAGGTCTGATCCATTTCATCAATTCACGAACGGCGGCGCTGAACGATAGCTCGAAGACAGCCGCTGCCCATGCGCCGGCCCATTCGCCATCGCAAACGAACTGATCGGGTTCTGGAAGCCCTAAGCAGACTGAACAATGGATTAAGAGAAAGCGCTGATTACCTGCGTACTGTTGTGCGCCGGCTGAAACGCTGCCATGATGTGCCTGCTTGACGTTATTCCTGGCTGGTGGTTTCGGGGGAAAGCACCCGGCCAGAAAAAATCAGGTCAACGAAAAAGGCTTCGGACAACCATCCGAGGCCTTGTTTCTTTTGCCCAAAGCACGTTGAAGAAAT
>JAICYU010000257.1 GCA_025934025.1 Terriglobales bacterium | reverse complement strand
CTGCCGCGACGGAACGTGCAGACCGGCGATTTTCAACACAAATAGCAGCAATGGCAGTCGAGGATCGAAGTGTCCGCATCAGGTGTCTCTGATCGCGCAGAAAACACCTGCTGGATACGTGTGTCACCTGAACGCTCACATCTCCTAGATCCCCTCCTCGCGCCTGGAGCTTGCTTCGGGCGCTTTTTTCTCGCGGCGAAGTTGAACTTGTTTTTCCGATTAAACTTTTTAACCCCGCCTTAATGGAACGCCGCCACAGCAAGGCGTAAGAATCAGGTTCTCAGCTCCTCTCCCCTTGGCGTGACTGGAGGTGCAAGGTGGCCGCCATGATGAACCGGTTTTTCTCTCTGTTTGTGCGTTGCTGGCACGTGAAGCGTGGTCCGCTCATCACATTGCGCCCGGAAACCAAGCGCAGCGGGGCCGCGGCCATTACCGGCACTTACTCTGTGTGCCTGGCCTGCGGCAAAGAATTTCCTTACGACTGGAACGAGATGCGGACCGTAAAAGCTCAACGGAGGCAGGAGAAGAAATCCGCCTGATTGTGGGCGCTTTAGTCTAGGATTACGCATTTCACCTGCCCGGCTTCCACTGTGCTTTTCCCGGAAGTAGCTGCTGAGAACGCCTGATACTGAGGGCCCAGTGTGGCAGCTACTCTGGTTTCATGCAGTCTGAAAAACTTAAGCGGATTTACTGTCAGCTCTGCCTTGCCTTCATTCTGGTTTCTTTTCTATCGTTGATGGGCTGTGGAGGAAATCCAGCGCAATCCACCAGTGCCGCGCCCACTCCCAGTCCTGTTGCTTCTCCCACACCGCAGGCGGCATCCATGCCGCAGTTTGATTCGGCAGACGAGTTCACCGTCGTGGCCCTTCCTGACACGCAGTATTACAGCCGCGATTTTCCTGATGTCTTTCGCGCGCAGACGCAGTGGATTGCCGACCATGTTCAGGACCAGCGGATCAAGATCGTTCTTGGATTGGGCGACATCGTGGACGATGGCGCCGATCCCGCGCAGTGGCAGAACGCAGACTCGGCTGTGCGTCTGCTCGACGGAGAGGTGCCCTATCTCATGGCCATCGGGAACCATGATTACGCCAGCGCGAAACCGGCCGCGCGCACTGCCGGCGCCCAGGGCTTCAACAGTTTCTTCGGACCCTCACGTTATGCCGGCGCAAGCTGGTACCGTGGCAGCTTTCCCCCAGGCAGCAATGAAAATTTATATGGCGTCCTGAATATCAACGGACGCGACTACCTGATCCTGGTGCTGGAGTTCGCGCCGCGAGACTCGTCGCTGGCCTGGGCCGATGGAATCCTCAAGGCGAACCAGGACAAAGAAGCCATCATTGTGACCCATGCGTTCACTTTTACTGACAACACGCGCATGTCGCGCTGCGACGCCAACAGCGCGGCCAGCTTCGGTGTTGGCCAGGACAATGACGGCGACGACGTATGGTGGAAGCTGGTGCGCAAGTACGCCAACATCCGCATGGTTCTGAGCGGCCACGTCAACACCGGCGACGGCACCGGCCATCGCATTGATTTGGGTGATAACGGAAATCTGGTGAACCAGATGTTGTCCGACTACCAATCTGACGCTCTCGGAGGAGGCGGTTTCCTGCGGCTGATCAGGGTTTCGCCGTCTCTGAACCGTGTTTCTGTGTTTACCTACTCTCCCTACAGCAACAGCTTCAAAACTGACGATCACAACCAGTTCACAGTGCCTTATCTCGCGACCGGCGGCGCAGTTACAGGCGCGATCTCAGGCAAGATCCAGAACATCGTGGATTGTCAGCCGGTGGCAGGAGTCAAAGTGGCCGTCAATGGCAGCACGGCGATTTCTGACGTCAATGGATTATTTTCCATTGCCGCGCCGGCGTTCAGTACGCTCCCTATCTCAGCCACATTGAACGGCTGGGCCAGCGATAGCCGCTCAGCAACTGCAACCGCCGACCCGGCTTCAGAGCCGAGCCCCGCCAAGATATTTGTTGCCGAAGCAGGCAAGGTGACGGGATATGTCCGGACTGTTTCAGGCCTGCCAGTTGCGGGAGCAACGGTCACCTTTACAGGCGGCGACCTGCGGTTTATCAGCACGGTTACAACCGACGGCAGCGGCGGTTACGATTCCGGTCCGCTCGCGATTGGAAGCTATATGGCGACGGTTTCGGCTGTTGGGCACTCTTCGGCACAATCAAAGGTGGCGGTAGTGACCGGAGGATCGGCAGTGTTGGACTTGATTGTCAGGTAGGCTGCTGCACGATCAGGTTCTAATTCCTTCTTGCGAGCATGTGATACGCCTGCAAACGGTCGGTTTTGAACGCATGAGAACCGCCCCAGAGGAATAGCCGGAAACTGCGATAGGTTTCTTCGCTCCAGCCGCTCACGATAGCTTCACGATTCTCGTCGAAGCGCCGCGCCCAGTGCAGCATGGTCAGCTCGTAGTCGTGAGTTTCGTCCTTCACTTCTTCAACGGCAAATCCCTGCTCCAGCGCCCGTTGCGTGAGTTCCGGCAAATACATAAAGCTGTGAGCGCCCTGCCACGTGTACTGGCGGGTGAACTGGCTCATGGAATATTTCGTCTTGCTCGCGGCGCCGTCAAGATAGATTCTTCCGCCCGGTTTCAAACATTCCCGCACTCGCGCAAAAAACCGGCCGTAATCGGGGATATGCTCAATCACTCCATACATCACAATGGCATCAAAAGGCTCCGGCGGCCGGAAGGCAAGGAAATCCTGGAGAGAGATGCTGCCGTCCAATCGGTCGCGCTGGATCAGCCCGGAGACATAGCCGCGGGAGTTTTCAAACAGCGTAATACCGGTCATGTGGATGCCGCGCGGACAGCAATATTGGAACGTGCCTCCCCAGCCTGCTCCGATATCAAGCACCCGCATGCCGGGCTGTAGCTGTAGGGCGCTGAACGTTGTCTCTAGCTTGTGTTCGGCCGCCTCTTCCAGCTCTTCGTCATCACGCTGAAACAGACAATGAGAATAGAAACGATAGCGCCGGTCGAGAAAGCCAAAATAGAAATCATTGCCCAGCGTGTAGTGGCGATTGATGACATGCCGGTTTAAGCTTTTCGCCGGCACAAGCCAGCGCTCGATAAACTGCCGAATGGAGTTCCACACCCGGAAGCGGTCGGAAAGCTGTGAGCGTGCATCCAGCAGCGCCAGCATGTCGCCTTCGAGATCAATCTCACCATTGACGTAAGCGCGGCCCAGCGAGAGCTCGTCCTGAGCGTCACGGAAAAGGCTATCGCGCCGGAACTTTATACGAAATTGCGGCGCGCCATGGCCGAAGGAAAACATCTGGCCTGAAGCGGTTTCAATTTCACCCGGAATCGTCAATTCGTCGAGAATTCGTGTGATCCAACGAGGCAGGGAACGAGTGGAACTTTGAGAGATTGCGATCTGCGGTTCCGCACTCCGGAGACGTTCTTCCCGGGCCGCCATGCCGAGAGGATAACGCCGCCCGCGCAAAATGCACAAGGCCCCGGCAGCGGCAACACACCCCTCGCGCACTTCGCGCATCGCAACAGTATCTTGATAAAAGCAGAAAAGCATACTCCTATGAACCAAACTGCGACGGGAGGGCGGAGCCGCGGAATTTCCGCCCAACAATGGGGCGGCATCATTGCCGGCAGCTCGCTGGCGGTGCTCGGGATCTCACGGCGATCCGAATCGGGGCTGGCTTTGGCGGCGACAGGAGGGCTGGTGGCCCTGGTAGCTGCGCGAACCCATTCCGGTCCGCGCGAACTGATGGCGCGCAGCAGCATGCAAATCAACTGTTCGCCACAGGAAGCATTTCAATTCTGGCGCAATTTTGAAAATCTGCCTCGCTTTATGCGCCACCTGGAGACAGTCACAGTGGACGGTAGCCGGCGGTCCCGCTGGATTGCATTTGGCCCCCTGGGGCGGCGCATTACCTGGGATGCGGAGATCGTTGCGGAACGCGAAAATGAGCTGATTTCGTGGCGTTCGCTGCCCGGATCAGACATCAACGTGGATGGGTTTGTGGAGTTCTCCCACGCTCCCGGAAATCGCGGCACCATGCTGAACGCGACCATTCTTTATGAACCCCGGCAGGACGGCTTGGGCACGCGATCGCGAAGCTGCTGGGCAAAGAGCCCAGCTTTCTCATGCGCCAGGACCTCCGCCGTTTGAAGGCATTGATCGAATCGGGAGAGGTCCCCACCACAGAAGGACAATCTCATGGGCCCCGTTCAGCAACGGCGGCGCTGGCGAGAACCATTGATCCGGACCAGCCTCTGCGAAAGGAATCGGCAATGAAGGAAGTG
>JAICYU010000031.1 GCA_025934025.1 Terriglobales bacterium | reverse complement strand
CCTGGTGCATAGCTGGCGTTTGCTGCCGTTTTCGACGGTCATCATGCTGGCAGGGCTCACGGCAATCCCACGTGAGATTCCCGAAGCCGCGGCGATTGACGGTGCAGGATTCTGGCGGACGCTATTTGAGGTGAATATCCCCATGATGCTGCCGATCATCAATGTGGCGGTACTCTTCGGGATTATCTTCACGTTCACGGACATGACGGTGGTTTACATCCTTACTGCCGGCGGGCCGTTCGATTCCACGCAGGTGCTTCCTTCCTACGCCTATTTCACTGGAATTCTTGGCAGCGATCTTGCCGCAGGCGCGGCCGTATCGTTATTTCTGGTTCCGCTGCTAGTCATCGTGGCCTGGCTGATGCTGCGAATGGCCCATCGCGCGGAGGTGGCTTGATGCGGAGGTCCGGAATTAGCACATGGTGGCCCACGCTGCTGAAAGTCGTGATCCTAGCGATTTTTACCGTGCTGCTGGCTTTTCCGTTCTACTGGATGCTCATCACGACATTCAAGCAGAACAGTGATCTTTACGACCTCGGAAATAATCCGTTCATCTTCAATGCCAAGCCCACACTGGACCACCTACGGTTCCTCTTCGGCCACACCATGTACCTGCGCTGGTTGGGAAACACCGCGCTGGTGGGCGTGATCGTTGTCGCGATCACGCTGCTGCTCTCGATTCCGGCAGCCTACGCGCTCACGCGGCTCACCGGACGCTGGGGCCAACGGCTGGGAATCGGAATTTTCTTGAGCTATCTGATTCCGCCTACGTTGTTATTCATTCCGCTGTCGAAGGTGGTTGCCGACCTTGGTTTGCAGGACACCATCTGGTCCCTGGTGCTGGTCTATCCCAGCTTTACTGTTCCGTTTTCCATCTGGCTGCTGATGGGTTTTTTCAAATCCATCCCGCGCGATCTGGAAGATGCAGCCATGGTGGACGGCCTCACGCGTTTTGGCGCGTTTCTACGCCTGGTGGTTCCGATTTCGGTCTCCGGAATCCTGACTGTCGTGATCTTCACTTTCACGCTGGTCACGCAGGAATTCGTTTACGCCCTGACTTTCATTTCCACCGAAGCGCACCAGATGGTCGGAGTGGGAATACCCATCTTCCTGATTCGAGGTGACGTTTATTACTGGGGATCATTGATGGCAGCTTGCCTGATTGCCAGCCTCCCCATTGCCTTCCTTTACAACCTTTTTCTCGACCGCTTTATCGCTGGGTTCACCGTTGGGGCTGTAAAGGGCTGAGAAGTATCGTACCGGGACGAACCACGGAAGCAATATTTTTTAAACAGAACACTTGACAGAACGCCCGCCTGAGCAGAAAGTATTCGCGCAATCCATTTGCCTCATGTCACCGCATTCCAGTGGCGAGGCGGAATCGTACGTGCTGCCAAGCATTTGAAGGCCGCTTTTCAGTAAGCAGTTCAATTTTTGGAGGTGCAAGCGTATGGATGTGTTTCATCAAATTCTGGCGCCCACGGGAAGCATGTGGACAACAATCCTGCTTGCGTTGGTGCCGCTCGCGGCCCTGTTGTTCATGCTCGCGGTGCTTCGCATGACAGCCTGGCTGGCAACTATCATCGCCGGAATTGTTACCATCGCCATTGCCGTGTGGGGCTGGCATGCGCCTTTCGGCGGCAGCCTGAAGTCATATTTCTACGGCGGTTTGCAGGGCGCCTGGACCATTGATTGGATCACCTTCTGGGGCCTCGTGATTTTCAATACTCTAGTGCTAACCGGAGATTTTGACCGTTTCAAGACGTGGATGGTTAATCAGGCGACCGTTGACGTCCGCATCCAGACCTTGATGCTTGCCTGGGCATTCGGCGCTCTGCTGGAAGGGCTGGTGGGCTTTGGCTATCCCTGGGCTGTGGTGGTTCCGATTCTGGTCGGATTGGGAATCGTTGATCTTGAAGCGATCCGCGTGGCCGCCCTCGCCAACAACGCGCCGGTTTCTTACGGTGCTCTCGGCTCGCCGGTTCTGGCACTGGCGGCCGTGACTGGCCTTCCATTGCTGGGTCTGTCCGCCTCCATCGGAGACATGGTTGCGGTCCTGGCATTGTTGCCGCCGTTTGTTCTTATCTATCTGGTCAGCGGCTGGGATGGCCTGGTGGAAGCCTGGCCCTTGGCGATTGTCGGGTCGCTCTCGTACATCATTGGGCAATGGCCGGTCGCGCATTATCTCGGACCGTATCTGCCCGACTTGAGCGGCGCGCTGGTCTCGTTCTGGGTGCTGTTCCTCTTCGTGAAGGTTTGGAAACCAAAAAACATCCGCGCTTTCGGCGGAAAGATTATCTCCGAGCCGCAGGCCAGGGCTGAGGCGGCGCAAGCTTCACAAAGCACCGTTCAAGCTTCCCAAGCCTCTGTCCAAGCGTCGCGCAGTTCCGGGGTTGAGTCTCGCACCGTGAGTTCATCGCAGCAGAACAGAGGCAGTGACGGATCGTTGAGCGCCGGCGGCGCGTTCCGCGCCTGGCTGCCCTATATCATCCTGATCATTGTCGTCGTCCTGTGGACCGGCCCGTGGTCGCACCTGCCGGGACGCTATGCTCACAAGTGGTCAGTATCGGCCATTTCTTCAGTCACGAATAAGCCGCTTTCGTCCACCTTCAACTTCAATCCGCTGAGCGGCGGAACATCCATTCTGGCATCGTGGATTCTGATTGTTCTTTTCCTGCACCCCAGCATGGAGACGCTCAAGAAAGTATTTGCCCGCACCTTCAAGCAGATGTGGGGCGCGCTGCTGGTGGCGTTCTTCATCTTTGCCATCGCTTACATCTTTGTGTACGCGGGAATGGCCAATTCGCTGGCGTTCGGGTTCTCCAAAGTCGGATGGCCATTTGTGATTCTGGCGCCGATCCTCGGCTGGATTGGTGTAGCGCTCTCGGGCAGCAACACTTCCACCAACGCGATGTTCGGCCCTATCCAGGCGGTTACCGGGAAGCTGCTTGGGCTCCCGGTATTGCTCACGCCAACCCTGAACTCATTGGGTGCTGAGGTGGGCAAGCCGATCGCTCCGCAAACCGCCAGCGTCGGCGTCTCTACCAGCCGTTTCGTCCGCAGCGAAGGCGAGGTCATCCGCCACAACATGGCCTGGACGCTGATCGTGTTGGGTTATCTCATTCTGATTGGGCTGCTGTTCTACTTCGTGTTCCCGAAGGAGATGAGCTTGTAGTTGAAGGAGTATCAAGGCATAAAACGCCGCGGGAAACGGCGGCGTTTTTTGTTGTGATCTTGGGAGATGCTCTGGCGGAGAGGGAGGGATTTGAACCCCCGATACCCTTTCAGGTATGGCCGCTTTCGAGGCGGCTCGTTTCAACCACTCACGCACCTCTCCGCGCCGTGAGAATCGTGGTCTCGAAACATTTTAGCAGAGCCGCCCCGGCACCCCTCAGTGACTGACGAACCGTAACTATCGGGGGATCGTCAGATCCCGCTCCAGGCGTACTTCAAGCTGGGTGCCTTTATCCAGCTTAAGATCGCTGTTTTTGAGCAGCAGGGCAGTCCCGGTGCCCAGCCCGGCGCCCGCGGCCGAGCCGATGGCTGCGCCTTTGCCGCCGCCCAGGACAGATCCGGCAATCGCACCGACGCCTGCGCCGATGGCTACATTCGTGATGACCCGTTTCTTGTCAATCCCGCGCTTTGCCAGCTCGCCTTCATCGCCAATGGACCTGACCGAAGGGTCGCCCGGAACTCCCGTTACCGTGGCGATCAGAGGCGCCCAGCCGTGGCGAGTTTCAATTTCATCCAGCGCCAGCATCATCCGGGCGCCGGTATAGCCCCGCTCAAACTGCGCTACGTGTCCTTTAATGGTTTTTCCTCGCGGGATCATCTGCCCGTCAGGAGTGAGCAGGTCTTCGCGCAGCTCGGCTTTAAAGTGCTTGCCGTCCTTCAGCTTCTTTGTGTCCAGAGTGTCCTTCAACTTGATAATGAAGCTTTTGCCTTCGGGAATCGCATTGGCGGGCGCTCCGTAAACCTGGCTGCCGGAGTTGTAAACCGTTGCCTGCTGCTGCTGAACGGAGGCTGCCGGAGGCCGAGTCTTCAGAACCGGAGCCGGGTTACTGTCCTGCGCTAAAGCACTCAATGCCAGCCCAAAAGACAGGGCATAAACGGAAGCAGTCCACCTCTTCTTCATCGGGTTTACCTCACCTTGGGGTGCAAAATGCGGGCGCAAACGAGCGTCTGTTTGCGCTTTCGTTCTAAAACCCTGAAAAATGGAAAAACACTTTGTCGCGGCGGTCAAAAATTGTTAAGCAAGGAAGAAGAAGAACGAAGAGGGAGCTGCATGTACGAAAGGACATTACCAAAGTAACTGTACAGTGGTGCTACTTTCGAGCAATCTAGTGGCATCTAAAGATTAAGGCAAAAGGCCTAGGACGGACTGAATCCGATGAAAAACTGGCTATTCCCGGCGACGCTGTTGGGCTTGAGCGGTTTGGGCTTATTGTTTGCAACGGAGCGCGGCCGCGAACGAGTTCGCGAGTTTGTTGACCGCCTGCTTGAGCACGGCGATCCGCTCGGCGAATTCAGCAAGTTTGTTGATGAGCAACTGGATGCCATCCAGAACGCCCTGGATTCCGTGGCAGCGGCCCTTGAGCAGCCGCAGTCCTAGCTCAGCGGCCGATCTGGTTGATGCGCTCCGCCATCTGCACGTCTCTTTGCGTTACCCCGCCCGCATCGTGTGATACCAATGCCGTCGTGACTTTGTTATAGCGAATATCAATGTCCGGGTGGTGGTTGGCCTGTTCTGCGGCGTCGGCAACTTTATTCACGAACTGCATCGCGGCTTTGAAATCAGGAAATTCGAAGACGCGCTGAATAGCAGAACCATTGCGGTTCCAGCCTTTCAGGCCAGTAAGAGCTTGTTTGATTTCAGCATCGGCTAGTACGGCCATAAAGCACCTCACACAAGATTGTAACCCCGCCCAGACATGACCGGCGCTCCCACCGGAGAAGCGCATTGCGGACTAAGCCTAACGAAGACTCAAACTAGACCTGTCCGGCCGGCCCGAAGTTAGCGGAAGCCGCTTTGTGGAAGAATTTAGGTGAGCTTGGTAGTAAGAATGGGGATGCTTTTAATGGGGTAGGTGAAACGGTAAATTTGCGAATCAATTTCTTTGCGCAGATCTTCCCAGATGGTGTCCGGCATATCCAGAAAGGTGCGAACCACTTCCGGATCGAATTGGCGTCCGGAGAAGCGCTTTACCTCTTCCCGAGCCACTGAAATGGGCCGCGCAGCGCGGTAAGGCCGGTCAGAGGTAATAGCATCCAGCGTATCCGCAATGGAGAAGATTCGGGCCCCCATGGGAATTTCCTCGCCATGGAGCCCGCGTGGGTAGCCGGTGCCATCGTACTTTTCCTGGTGAGCGTACACAATCTCTGAAGCTTCGGCCAGGAACGGAATCTTTTTGAGCATCTGATAGCCGCGGAAGCAGTGCTCCCGCATGATCTGCGTCTCTTCCGGAGTAAGCGCCCCGGGCTTAAGCAGGATGGAGTCAGGGATTGCCATTTTTCCGATGTCGTGCAGGAACGCGCCGCGGGCAATCACGCGAATCTTCTCGCCGGCGAGGCCCATGGCTCGTGCGATGGCGATGGTGAAGGCAGTTACACGCTTGGAATGACCTTCGGTTTCGGCATCTTTCAGGTCCAGAGCGTCACCCAAAGCTTCCAGGGTGATGTCATACGAGCGCTCCAGATCGGTCATGGCATGCCGCAGTTGCTCTGTGCGAGCGGCCACCAGCGATTCAAGGTTAGATTGATAGGCGCGATTCTCCAGCTTTAGCCGCCGATGCTCCAGCGCACGCCGGACCATGGCCAGGAGTTGTTCGCGCTCGAAAGGCTTAAGCAGGTAATCGTAAGCACCATTGCGGATCGCAGCCAGCGCTACGGAAATGTCGTGGACGGCCGTAACCATGATCACGGGCATGTCCGGGAACTTTTCTTTCGAGCGCTCCAGCAAGGCAATGCCATCCAGTTCCGCCATCATCAGGTCAGAAAGCATCAGTTCGAATTCACCTGAGGAATTCAGCAGAGCCAGCGCTTCCATGCCGGATGCTGCCTGGCGGGTTTTATAGCCAGCCGCTCCGAGCATTGAGGAGATGATCTCGCGGATGGGTTCTTCGTCGTCCACGACGAGAATGCGCTCTAGTGGCATTGGGAAAAAATACCTGAAATAAACCGGGGAATCTCAATTTAACCCAGAGTTCCACGAAAGACAATGCCAAAGTTCATAAAAGAAGCGGATAAAAAATTCGATTTGTGATATATAAAAATTCCCCCAATCTACCGAAATACTTATGAATCGGTAACCCATGGACCTGGCACTTCGATCTGCCTTTATGGCCGAAGGCTCAACCCTTCTCATCCTGCTTGCGGGCGCCGTTCTGCTTTATCGCAGTTTTCGTGAGAAATACCTCGTTCCGTGGCTTGCGGGCTGGACCGTTTACTCGCTCTCAAAGTTCTTCCTTGCGCTGCATCAGACCTCCTCATCTTCGGTTCCCTGGCTCTTGCTGGCATATCTGGCTTACATCTCAGCAGTTTGGCTATTTACCAACTCGATTTTTTCTTATGTTTATCGCACCAGGCTCTCCTGGCCAGCCGGCATTCTCTTGGGAGCCGGTCTTGGGTTCTGGCTGGCTTATCAGTACTTGGCTCCGCAGTTTCTTCCATTGCTGCTAATAGCATCTCTCTTATCGCGGCTGGTACTAGCGGGAGCAGCGGTGATGCTCGGCCGCTTCGCTTGGGGAAGGTCTCTCGCAGGGCGCTGGTTGTTAGCTGCTATGGTGCTGCTGCTTCACTTCGATGCCAGCAGCCCCGCCCACATCATTCTCAGTTACGATGTCTTGCTCGATTTGCTGCTGGGGCTCGGCATGATAATGACGGTCATGGACGATTCCAGCACCCAGATCGAACGACTGAATGTGTTAAACCGTATCACAAAAGAGATCTCGGAAGTTATTGATTTTGAATCAACTTACTTATCGGTGCTGGCCGAACTGAAGAAGCTCTCCGGCGCTCGCGCTGCCTGGTTCAGAATCATTGATGGCGAGAACCTGGTGCTGGCTGCGCATCAAGGGCTTCCTGATGATGTGGCAACTCAGTTTCGGGTGGTAGATAGCAGGAAAACCGTAAGCGGCGAGGCGATGCGCGAAGGTGACATTCGTATGTTGCCCTGCCGCGAGGCAACACCTGAGAGAAGAGGGCTGCTGCAGAGTTTGGGTTTCAATCACCTGCTGATGATTCCCGTGGAAGGCAAGAGCTGCCGTGTTGGCATGCTGATCTTGGCGATACCATACTTCCGCTCTCACACCGATAACGAGAAGAAGTTCCTCAAAGCAGTCGCAAAGCAGTTAGGTTTGGCGGCGGAAAACCGGCGCCTCACGCAACAAGTGGCGAAATCCCGCAATGAGTGGGCGGAGACCTTCGATTCAATTCCTGATTCCATTCTGGTTCATGATGTCCAGTTCCGGATTTTGCGCGCCAACCAGGCGCTGTTGGACCGCTTGGGAAAGCCGCCGGAACAAGTTCTGGGGCATCTGTGCGCCGCCGCGATGCCCGGAGCTGGACTCTCATGGCAATCCTGCCCGTATTGCGAACACGAGGGGCACTCCGGCGAGAATGACCCATGCCTCGGCGGCTACTCGCTCGTCTCGACCTCCTCTTATTCGGGCGAAGATTCTCAAAGCGGGGGCCGAATTCATGTAATCAAAGACATCACCGAAGAGCGTGCGGCCGAGGAGCGCCACAGCTCGCTCTTCAATCATATGCACGAAGGCGTGTTCACTTCCTCGCCGCCGGGACAAATTCTGGATTGCAATGACGCTTTTGTGCAGATGCTCGGCTACTCCAGCCGCGAGGAGATCCTGAAGCTCGACGCGGTGAGAGATCTCTATGCCTATCCTGAGGACCGAGAAAAATTCCGGCAAGAGATGGCGGAACAGGGGTTTGTACGCAATTTCGAGTATCAATTGCGGCGCAAAGACGGCAAGCACGTTAACGTGATCGAAAGCAGCTTCGCCACACGCGACTCCCACGGAGCGATTGAGCGCTACCAGGGCGTAGTGATGGATGTGACGGAGATGAAGCGCGCGGAAGATGAGATCCGCCGGCGCAACCGTGAGCTTTACGTGCTCAATAGCATTGCCGTGGCATTCAACCAATCGTTTGACCTGGATGAGATTCTGCAGTTCGTCCTGCTGCAAATCATCGAACTGCTCTCAACGGACACCGCCGGAGCATTCCTGTTCGAGGAAGAAACCAGCAGCCTGCGCAAGCAGGCAGGCTGCGGCCATCGCAGCGAGCTCGCCTTTGAAGATTCCGCCATCGTTCTGCCCGCCGATTTCGTTGAAACTCTCAAGCGCAATCACGTCGAGATCATTGACCACGAGCATCTTGCGCAGCTTCCACCCGTGCTTCAGCATCTGGTCAGGGCCGAAGGACTGCAAGCGTGGATGTGGGTGGTCCTGTGGCGGAAGGAGAAGATCCTTGGCGTGCTCTCCGCCAGCAGCCGCGAGACACGCGCTTTCAACCGCTCAGAAGAGAGCGTCCTGATTGCCGTGGGCCGGCAGCTTGCGACCACCATAGAAAAGATTCAGCTTTATCATGAAACCAGGCGCGCCTATGAAGACCTGCGCCGCACTCAGGAACAGCTTCTGCAAAGCGAGAAGATGTCTGCCGTGGGACAACTCATCTCCGGGGTGGCCCATGAGCTGAACAATCCGCTGACCGCAATCCTGGGCTACACCCAACTGCTCGAAAGCGAGACCCTCGATCCGCGTGCCCGTGATTTCATTTTGAAGCTGCACAAACAGGCGCAGAGAACCCACAAGATCGTGCAGAACCTTCTCTCGTTTGCCCGCCAGCACAAACCCAGGCGCATTCATGTGGATTTGCGCAACGTCATGGAAGAAGCAATTTCGCTGCGGGACTACGATCTGAAGATCAACAACATCGCGGTCGAGCGCGAGTTCGATTCCGTTGTCCCGCTGGTCGTCGCAGATCCTCATCAGTTGGAGCAGGTCTATCTCAACATCATCAACAACGCTGCCGATGCGATTATGGAAAATGGCCGCGGCGGAAGGCTGCGGATCCGCCTCTACAGCAACAACGGCCACATCGTCTCGGAATTTCATGATTCGGGACCAGGCATCAAAGACCCGAAACACGTTTTCGATCCTTTCTATACGACAAAAGGCGTTGGAAAGGGTACAGGATTGGGATTGAGCATCTGCTACGGAATTGTGAAGGAGCATGGAGGAGAGATCGCCGCGCAAACTCACCCGGGCGGCGGAGCCGTCCTCACTGTACGAATTCCTGCTGCGGCGGGCGAGCCGCCCATGAGCGAAAGCGACCGCATCGTCGCGCGCCGGCAATCAAGCCTGCAAGGCCACGTGCTCCTGGTGGATGATGAAGAGGCAGTGCTTGATTTTGAGCGCGAGGTCCTGACTGCCGCGGGGCTCACTGTGACTACCGCAATCAATGGCGCTGGCGCCCTTGAGCATCTGGCAAAAGAGCATTTCGACGCCGTATTCCTTGACAGCAAGATTCCGGGTGACTGGTCGAGTGAGGACGTCTACCGCCAGATTGAAAGCGAATGGCCTGACCTGCTCGGGCGGACCGTCCTCGTGCTTTCCAATCTCTCCGATCCTTCGGTGCGCGAGTTTGTGAATGCTACTCGCGTGGTCTGCCTGGTAAAGCCGTTTGAAGTTCCTGAGCTGTTAGCTGTTGCACGCAGGGTGATCCGGCGCGCCCGCGCGGCTGCTGCGCATTCCTGACCTACTTTGCCCTGGTGCTGCTCACCAATGCAGATGCAACCGGTTTCAGGCCGGCGATTCCCAGCATGGTGGAGCGTACCCATTCTGGCGACGAGAGAATTCTTCGCATCCTTCGCGCATTGCGAAACGCACCAGCAAACCGTTGTTGGTACAAGCTGGCGTATTCGTGGTGGACCTCGTTGAGAGTCGCTTTTCCAGCAAAGAAGGGCAGCAGACTCTGCGCGGCAAGAGCTCCGCTGTGGAGCGCCAAAGAGATGCCGTCACCGGCAAAAGGATCAATAAAGCCGGCGGCATCGCCCACTAGAATCATGTGCTGGAATTGCGTCTCTGGCCGCCGAAAAAGCAAACCTGAAGTCGTAAGCGTGGGGAAGAGCGGTTCCCAATCGCGGCTGCGCTTCCACAGTTCTGGATGCAGCGAGAAAACTTGAGTCAGAGTGCGCGCGACATTCGCTCTGACCATCGCACACGCATTCACGCGATCGTGGCCCACTTGTTGTACACCGCAATAGCCACCAGGGAAAAAGTAAAGATCAACAGACGGCGCTGAGCCGGCTTCGCGGAAGTGCGCCTTTAGTCCAATCCACTTGGATGGTGATGCACGGCGCTGAGCAAGGTTTGACCATCGGCCAGTCGCATTCACTACCGCCTTTGCCACGAACGGCTGCTCCGGGGTAAACACCTGGAAGGTTCCATCGCGCAGCACCTCGCCAACGTGCACACCCTGTCTGGCATGGACTCCCTGCATCTGGGCCGCATGAAAAAGACCGGCATCCAGTTCAAAGCGTGGGATGCTCATAGCAGCGCGGGGCAATTGAAAACTCACGCGCCGGTTTCGCATGAACAGCCGCGCGGTCTCAATTGCCGGCTTATCTTGAAAATGGCTGCCGTTCAAGGAGCGGAGAAGCTCCAGCGATTCAGCGGAAACGAACTCTCCGCAGACCTTGTGTCTTGGAAACTGGTCCTTCTCCAGCAGGAGTACGCGGGCGCCGGCGCGCGCCGCGGTGATGGCACAGGCAGAGCCCGCCGGCCCGCCGCCAATCACAATCAGGTCGTAGAGGGTTGCGGCTTCCACGCGATCGCTCCCATGCGAAATAGATAGTAAACGCCGATTTCAGTTGATGCCGCCCCGGTGCGTCCCAGTATTGTGTGCAATTCGTCGAGAGTGTAAGCCCGGCGCACTGAAGCCACAGCATCGTGCCGCGTCAGCCGGCTGCGATAGAGCGGGATTCCTGCATAGACAAGCGCGAGGTGAACGGGATTGCGCACAAGATCATTGATGATTACGGCGTGCCGTGCGACGCGCAGGCCTTCGCGAACGGAGGCGGCAAGCTGCTCCGGCTCGAGATGATGAGCAAAGAGTGACGAGGCAACCACGTCGAAGCTATCGTCGCGAAAGGGAAGAGCCAGCGCATCGCCGCAGACTGCGGGGCGGCGGCCGTTCAGATGGGTAAAGGCGCGGTCCAGAATCGTGGCGGTGCTTTGAATTCCCGCGTTCGCCAGACTAGAGTTTGTCATTTCGGCGATGTCGCCGGTAGCTCCGCCTACGTCAAGCCAAGTCAACGAATGAAGACGTTGCCGGTGTGCCACGGTGCGAAGGAGCAGCTGCATCGTTCGCACGCCACCAAAAACCTGATTGACCATGCGCAGGTCAGCCAGCGAATCCTGAATTTCTCGTGGCGTGCCGGCGTCGCTGTCCAGCAGCTCCGGCGCCACCACGCGTTTCATTTCTAGACCTGCTCCAGCTCTTCTTCCAGAAGCTGCTTGTTGTAGAGCTCGGTGTAGTAGCCGTTGCACGCCAGCAGCTCGTCGTGCGTGCCGAGCTCCACGATGCGGCCATCGTGCAGCACCGCGATACGATCGGCATTCTGGACGGTTGAAACGCGGTGCGAGATGAAAATGGTCGTACGTCCGCGCATGAGTTCGCGCAGATGGTTGAGGATTTTCTCCTCCGTGTAGGTATCTACGCTGGCCAGAGCGTCGTCTAAAACCAGGATGCGAGGATCGCGAATCAGAGCGCGCGCGATGGCGGTGCGCTGCTTCTGTCCGCCGGAAAGAGTAATGCCTCGCTCGCCAACCAGGGTCTTATATCCCTCAGGAAAGCTCTCGATATCTGCCGCGATACTGGCGGCCTCTGCTGCATGGTGCACCTGTGGGTCAGTAGCGCTTTCCACTCCGAAAGCGACGTTTTCCCGCACCGTATCACTGAAGAGAAAAGTTTCCTGCGGCACAAAACCGATGTTGCGGCGCAAGCGTTCAAGCGGGAATTCCAGGATGGAGCGTCCATCCAGCAGAAGCGTTCCAGGGGGAGCGTCATAGATTCTTGCGATCAGGCTTACCAGCGTTGTCTTCCCGGATCCCGTGGGACCTACAATGGCCAAACTGCTGCCGGCAGGAATTTCCAGATTGATATCTTTGAGAACTGTTGTTCCGGTGTAGGCAAAGCTCAGACCGCGAAATTCAATCGCTCCAGCAACCGGTTGCTCGCGGTCCTCGCCAGCCATAACTCCGGCGTCGGTAATCTCTGGTTTTGCGGCCAGGATTTCATTGATTCTGCCCATTGAGGCAGTGCCGCGCTGAAATATGTTGACGACCCAGCCGAGAGCAATGACCGGCCAGGTGAGCATTACGAGGTAGGTAAGAAACGCGAAGAATTGCCCCACCGTCATGCGATGGGCGAGCACCTCGCGAGGACCCAGCCACAGTACTAATGCAATGGCCAATCCCAGCAGGAGTTCCAAAGCGGGCCAGAGCATGCCCATCAGGCGGGCCAGCGGAAGGCTACGCGTGACGTATTCCTGATTGGTTGTCTCGAACAGAGCAATCTCGGCATTCTCTTGAACATATGCCCGGATCAAGCGGGCTCCAGAGAAGTTTTCCTGCGCTCGCGCGGAAATATCGGAGAACTGGGCCTGAATTTTCTCAAAACGCTCGTGGATTTTGCGTCCGAAGTACTGAACTACGACACTCGCCAGCGGGAGCGGCAGGAACGTGTAGATCGTGAGTTTGGGACTGCTGTGCCACATAAACGCCAGCGCTGCCACGGTAAAGACGATCGTGTTGGCGCTGTACATGATGGCCGGACCAAGCAGCATTCGCACCGCATTGAGGTCATTCGTAGCGCGGGCCATGATGTCGCCCGTCCGGGTCTTCTGGTAATAGGAATGATCCAGAGATGACAGGTGCTGAAACATGTCGTTGCGCAGGTCGTACTCAATATCGCGCGAGACGCCGATCATGAGCCAGCGCGTCAGAAATTGGAAGATGCCTTTGGTCGCCGCGATTGCCAGCAGCAGAAGTGAGTAGACGAAGAATTTATGCCGAGTGGCCCCGCGGTTCAGGTCGTCAATGGCGCGCTGCAGCACCTGAGGGAAAAGCACCCAGATCCCGTTGTTGCCAAACACGGTGAGGGCGCCCCAGAACAGCGTCCAGCGGTACTTCTTGAAATAAGGCCAGAGCGGCTTCAGGTTCGTCAGCATGAAACGTAAAAGATGATTTTAACAGGCCGAACGACGCTCGCCGATGTCCCTCAACATGGCGGATATAAATTTGCTTAGGTCAGTTCGGTTCTCACACGGAAGCGAACTCCCTCACGATCTTGCAAGAAATTGACAATCTCAAAGAGATTTTCCGCGCGGGGATTTCCCGACGGCCCCAGCATTCGCATCAGGCTTTTTGAAGGAATGTGTGTAGCCTCAGCAAGCTCAGAAAATCCCAGAGTTGCATTAATATAATCGCGCAGGATCGTCTTGGCAGTTGCCGTATCTCCCGCAAGCATACATTCCACCCCCTCGCGCAGAAGTTCTTTGCGAAACTTGGGATCGCGGGCGGCGCGTGCGCGGATTGTGTCCTTGAAATCACGTGTAAGAGGCATACTCAACTCTCCCGTTTTCTTTTCTTGTAGTCCCGCCAATATTTCAAAGCTTTGGCGATGTCCTGGTGCTGACGCTTCTTAGTGCCACCGCCAATAAGGATGACGAGATGCTCGCCGTCTTTGCCGAAATACACTCGATACCCCGGGACCAAAATCTATGCGGTACTCGAAAACTCCGGAGCCGACACCCTTGACGCTGGAGAAATTTCCGAGACCGAGTCGCGTTACAGCGGTGGTGGTCTTGGCCGCTGCCTGTGCGTCAAGCTGGTCAAACCACTCCGCGTACGGACTTCGTCCTTTGGGATCGAGCTATTCTCGAATTTCGGGCAATCAATATAGTAACGTATAGGTTACTATATAGCAAGTCATAAATCGGGGTCCGCCGACAAGGAGATCAAGACGGCGTTTTCAGAATCAGATAGCCGCCGGCAAAGCCAAAGATCAGGTCTGGAGACCAGGCCGCAATCAGCGGCGGAAGCTGACTGACGTTGCCCATCGCTTCAAATAGTCCGGAAGTTACCCAATACACCAGCGCAATGATCAGCGCGGTTGCTACTCCGGTGAGCGCGCCGTGGCGGCCTGCGGACAGCGCAAATGGAACCGCCAGCACGGCCATCACCAGCGTGATTAGAGGAAAGGCGATTTTCTTTTGCAACTGAACGCGGAGACGCACAACGTCGAAGCCGCTTTGCTGCAGGTCGCGGATGTAGCGGCTCAATTCTTCATAGTTCATTTCCTGCGACTGCCGAACCTCCTTGCGGAAGTAACTCGGCGGCTCGTTCATCTCTGCGAACGTGTTCACTTCAAATCTGTGGTAGTCAGCGATGCCATCGCCATTAAAGTCCCTGAGCCATCCTTTCTCAAATACCCATTGCTGCAGGTTGTCTGACCAATGGGCGCGTGCCGAATACACCCGGCGGACGATTTGAAAGCTATGCGGATCCAGTTCAAACGAAGAAATGTTGCCGAACTGGTCGCGCTCAGCGTCATAAAACTCGTAATAATAGATCTTCCGGTTCTGTT
The DNA here is from genome assembly GCA_025934025.1 of Terriglobales bacterium. Taxonomy (GTDB): domain Bacteria; phylum Acidobacteriota; class Terriglobia; order Terriglobales; family Acidobacteriaceae; genus Angelobacter. The sequence goes on along the minus strand of JAICYU010000031.1, from coordinate 10,151 downwards.
CCTGGCCGTGAATCTTTCTGCTTTCGCCGAAGATCCATTTACGGTCTGGACGCAAATACGTCTGCGCCGGCTTGCCCTTAATCTGGTTCTTCAGTGTTTCAACCCGCTTGTTGGCGTAGGGCAGATACCACTGATCGAGCATGAAAAGCCCGCCGGCGAGCACCAGTGCAATGAAAAGCACTGGAATAATCGTGCGGTAGATGCTTACTCCGGTTGCTTTCATGGCGGTGATCTCGTTGGATTTTTGCATGATTCCGAACGTCACCAGCACGCCCAGCAGCACACTTAGCGGAGTTACAAGATAGAGCAGAGAAGGGACCACATTGAGCAGGTATTCACCCACTGTAAGCAGCGGGATCTTGTTGCGGACAATATCATTCAGCAGCTCAAAAAAGGTGAAGATCAGCGTGAGCACCATGAAGCTGGCGAGGATCAGGAGCAGGTAGCTCACGAAATTCCGCAATACATAGTCGTCCAGAATGAGCGGGAAGCGGGTGCTGAAAAGCCGCTGCCGGCGCCCGCCATTCCTGCGGCCGTTCTCACGATCGCTCGCCAGTTGTTGTGCCCAGCCCTTTAATGTTGTGAGCAGCGCCTGGCCCAAACCGATTTCTACCGGCAGACGGTCGGTCCGCCATAGCAGCAGAATTCCAACGATGCCAAAAATGATGTTTCCCATCCACACGCCGAGCACCGGCGGGAGCTTTCCTCCTTTCGCCATAGAAAGGCCGGCAATGTAGAGGAAGTAGTAGAGAAAAACCAAGACGAGCGTGAGGACGAACCCAGCTCCCTTTCCTCCTTTTCTTGATGCCAAACCGAGAGGAATCCCGATCATAACCAGCACCAGGCAGGCAGTGGGAAGTGCAAGCCGGCGATTGAATTCGATCCAATAAAGACGAGCCTGATCTTTACCGGCCGTCCGCCTCTCTCGAAGCAGTTCTGTTCCACTCTGCTGTGAAAGGGGCACATTCTCCTGCGCGGGACGATTGACCGGCGGCAGCGTAAGTGTAGTGTCGGTCTCGTTGAAGGTTGAGATCGTGTATTCGTCCGGCGCACGCGGATTGCTCTCATGCGTCTCGCCGCTTACCAGGTGCAAACGGATGCTGTTGGGTCCTCCGCTGCTGACGATGGCTTCTTTGGCAATCGTGATTTTCGGAGCGCCAGGCGTGCTGATGTCGGCTAGGAAAACATTCTTCCATACGGCCGCGCCGGCCCCCGAGCTTATATCTTCGACATAGAGAACCAGGTTTTTGAAGTCCTCGTAAAACACCCGCGGTTGCACCTCGAACGAGAGCTGCGATGATGCCAGGCTTTTCTCAAGGTCTGAGAGCGCCGCCGCTGATCGCGGAGCAAGAATTGCCGTGTTAAACAGCGCCAGCAGCCATGCAGTAATACCAAAAATCGAGACGATCTTGATAAAGGTGCGGACACTCACTCCGGCGGCCCGCATGGCCGTGATTTCGCTGTCGGCTGCCATGCGGCTGAGCCCGATCAGCACCCCGACGAGCACGCCCATAGGAATGGTTACGGTGAACGCGGCAGGAAGCGTGAGAAAGAAGAGTTGGGCAACGCTGGGAATGGGGGCGCTGTTGCGGACTACCAGTTCCAGAATGCGCGTCACGTCGCGCATGAAGATGACGAAGGTGAAAATCGCCGCCCCGATCAGTCCATGGGACAGAACTTCCTTCAGGATATAGCGGGTGAAAATACGCACGCGTCGTCTTGTCCAGTGTGTTACGAGTCTAGCAGAAGCCGCTGTGTGTTATTAATGAATAAGTCGCATGCCTTCCATCCGGCTCCTCTTCCTCTGGCACATGCACCAGCCTTTTTATAAGGATTTGGTTACAGGAGAATACCGCCTGCCCTGGGTGCGGCTGCACGCGCTCAAAGATTATTTCGGCATGGTCAAGCTGCTGGATGAATTTCCCGGCGTTCATCAAACTTTCAATCTGGTTCCCTCGCTGATCACTCAAATACAGGACTACGTCTCGGGTACGGCCAATGATCCCTTCTGGGAAGTTGCTTCGCGGCCCGCTTCAGAACTGGGTTTAGAGGAGCGCCGCTTTGCAGTCCAGTACCTGTTCCAGGCGAACACAGACAACATGATTGGCCGCTACCCGCGTTACCGGGAGCTATGGCAGAAGTTTCATGCCACGCCTGAAGAAGCCGCTCGGATGGGTGCCCGTATTTCGGACTCAGAGCTCGCCGATCTTCAGGTGCTTTCACAGATCGCATGGATGGATGAGGTCTTTCTGCAAGATTCGCAAATCCGGGAACTTATCCAGAAAGCCAGGAATTACTCCGGTGAAGACCAGCAACTTGTGATTCAGAAGCAGAAGGAGTTCCTGGGACAGGTTCTTCCCGCATACGCAGAAGCGGCGCAGCGCGGCAGTATTGAGATCTCGACTTCACCTTTTTACCACCCCATTCTGCCGCTTGTTTGTGACACCAATGCCGGAGCAATCTCGCACGCTGGGCTGCCATTGCCTACTGAGAGATTTCGGCATCCGGAAGATGCGCGCGAGCAGATTGCACGCGGTCTAACCTTGCACGAACAGGCATTTGGGTTTCGTCCGCACGGCATGTGGCCTTCCGAGGGCAGTGTCTCTGATGAAGTCTTGACGATCGCACATCAATGCGGTCTGAAGTGGCTGGCTACGGATGAAGGAGTCCTGGGGCGCTCGATCGGATTCTTGTTTCATCGCGACGGAAGCGGCAAGCTGGACCCGGAAGGCGCCGAGCGGCTTTATCAAATTTACCGCTGGGAGCAGGACGAGGCCCACGTGAACGTTTTCTTTCGCGATCACTCGCTCTCTGATCTCATTGGTTTTGTGTATTCCGGAGTTCCGCCGCAAGAAGCCGCCCACGATTTCATCCACCACGTGAAAGATTCAGCAGTTCCTCTGCTGTCGAAAGGGCAGAATGCGATCGTTCCGGTGATCCTCGATGGCGAGAACGCATGGGAGAGCTATCCGCGTTCGGGAAGGGAATTCCTGCGTCGTCTTTACCAGACGATTGAAGGCGATCCGGTATTCGAAGCGCTCACGTTCTCTGAAGCGATTGCTCGCGAGAAACCGCCGGCAACGATCGGCTCGATATTTCCCGGCTCCTGGATTAATGCGAACTTTGATGTGTGGATCGGCGCCCCGGAAGACAACCTGGCATGGGACCATCTCTCAGCCGCCCGCGATTTTTATGCCGACCACGCCGATGCCGCTTCACCAGATCAAAGACAGTTGGCGCACGAAGAACTCTTGATTGCTGAAGGCAGTGACTGGAACTGGTGGTACGGCCCTGAGCACCATTCCGCCAATGACCGTGACTTCGATGAGCTTTATCGCAAGCATCTCTCCAATGTCTATCATGCGTTGGGGGCAGCCCCGCCGGAAGTCCTGGCGCAGCCGATTGCCGCAATGCGCGCGCGTCTGCAATTTACCCCGCAGACGGCATATATCCATCCTTCGATAGATGGCAGGAACGTCGGTTACTTTGACTGGCTTGGGGCGGCAACTCATGTCGCGGATCGCCATTCCTCTGCCATGCACGGCAAGCTGTTTCTGCTCGATACCGGCTATGCCGGCATTGATGAGGAGAATCTCTATTGCCGTCTGGATTTCATGGAGTTGGCAGGAGAATGGGCAGTCGAGAACACGCTGTTGCGCGTCACGATCGAGACCGCAGAAAAATCTTTCAGGCTGGAAGCACGGATCTCCGCCGATGGGATCCAGGAATCCACGTTCGCGACAAACGGCTCAGAGAAGAAGCGAATCGAGGATGACATAGCACTGCGAGTACGGCTGGAAACAATTTTCGAGGCGCAGGTCCCATTGCGATTGCTCGGAGCGAAGCAGGGCGCCACAGTTCGCGTACGGTTCAGCCTCTGGCGGGACCGTCTTCCGCTGGATGCTCTCCCGCAGGAAGGTTCGCTCGAGCTGCGAGTGCTGCCGGAGGAAGAATTGGCAGCACTGCCGTATGCCAAGCCGTAGCCGGAATTGATTTGAATGAAAACGAGGCCCGCCGAAGCGGGCCTCTTTGGTTTGAGGTGAGGTGAGTTGAGTTACTTATTGTCGTCCACGCGAGCAGCGGTCATGCTGTAGGCGGTCCCGTCAAAGAACACCAGGCCACGGACGCGGACTGTCGCGCCGTTAGTCGGTGTCGTCTTGACATCTGCGCCTGAAGCGACCGTTACGTTCACGCTGGGCGCACCGCTCAGCTTCGCGAAAGCCGAGGTTGAATCCACGGTGAGGGTGAATCCAGTTGCGCCGGCGTTCGAGACCGTACCTACCAGGGCTTGCTCGCGCAGCTTCAACTTGCGGGCTGTAATCGGGCTGGCCTGGCCATCGGCATCGGCTTCGACTCGCTGGCCCTTTCCAATGTGGGTAGCGTCAAAAGTCCCGGTCACGTTCAACTTGTCAGCACGCACGCTAAACTGCGTGTTAAGGTCGGTTGTGATGGTGACCGTTACCGGCGGATTAGCTGAATTATTGGAGCTGACCTGGTGCGCAATGGTGATGGTCAGCGCTGGAGCTGTGCCGCTGATATCGCTGATGATACCTTCGGCTTCTTCGCCCTGTTCATTTCCTTCACGTTCCACTTTCGTGGCCAGCTTGGTGCCGTCAGACTGGGTCTGCGCGTCAACTTCAACGATGTCGCCGACCTTCAGGTCAGAGAGGGTGGTAAGCCCATCTTTGAACCGAGTGTTGGCGTCGGTGGTGAAATCAATGCTGGCGCCCGCAGTCGTCTGGATCGTGAATTTTGGCGCATTGATGGCCGTCACGCTGCCGTGAACGTCATCGTCTTCGCCGTCTTCGTCGTCCTGGTTGTTGTTAGGTGCAACGGTTGAAGTGGTAGCTGTGAAAGTCGGAGTCACAGTCGCGGATGTCGGTGGCGTGCCGGACAGCGTGACTGAGCTTGCCAGATCAAGATCGAAGTTCAGGAACAGCGGATCCGCTCCCACAGTGATCGGGCTGGCGAACGTTACGTCGAGGCTGGTCGCGGTGAGCGTCGCCGGAATCTTCGTCGGTGCAGGCGGCGTTGCTCCGTTCAAGACCACGACGTCGGGGTCAGAAACCGTGAACGTCGCCTTGGAATACGTACCAGCCGGAATGTGGGACAGAGAAACCGGCTCCATAGTTCCGGCGGACTGAACAAATTCAAATTCCACCGGAGCGCTGAGCAGATTGGCCGTTGCGGTGTTTGAACTATCGGTGAGAGTAATGGAGTTTACGGTCAGCTCGAACTTCACGATCTGATCGTTGGTGGCGTCGCCAAACTGGACCGTTGTCGAGGTTCCGGTCGCCTGGATTGGGCCATTCTTGCTGCCGCCGCAACCCACCATGGCAAAAGCAAACACAACACTAAACAGTGTTACAGAAAGAACCCGTTTCATGGGGCCTCCAAAGAGCAAAGTTATTCAATTGGTACTCAGTCGAGAGTGGCACGTAGAATTAGGGTACTACTTACCTCGGATTAATAGAGCAAAATCTGAGTAGCTGGACGGTCATCAGTACATGTCCGTCGCTTGTCCTGGGGTGTACTCGTTGCTTGAATTCAGCAGCTCAATGGAGCGCATCTGGTTTGTGCCAAAGGGATTGCTCCTCAGGGCATTGGTCTTATTCTCCTTTAGCGTTGTACCTTCGGACATGGCCTGAATTCCATCGAAGCAAAAGCCGGCGAGACAAGTACGTTAAGGACCGGCAGTGATTCTGAATCGTCAGGAAGAAGCTTAAATGCGAGATACAATTGCAAGTCCGTGAACGAAGGTGTTGCGAATGAAAGACAGCCAGAAAGATCTTTCCTCCAAGCTAATCCAACTCACCTCTCAATTGGAGGCTTTGGAACCGGAGCTGAAGTCTGCCGACGCGCCAGATCCAGCTTTGCTGCGCGATTTTCGGCGCTCGGTGGACGATGTTCGGACCACTGCCTGGGTGTTGGGCGAGCTGATCAATGCGCGCGAAACCGGCAAGAACGAGCAGGTTGTGCTCTCGTTTGTTGCTTCGGAGCGGATGCGTCGGTTTGGTCAAATGGCCCGAAGCATCACTACTGACGTTGATGAGCACGGATTAACCTGGGAATCCAGCGTGGTTCAGGAACTTTTCAATTCGGTTGCGGTCTTGCAATCCCGGCTGAGCAAGCTCATCAGCCAAAGAAAAGCCCGGGAATCTCAGGCGCGCAGATCGTAAGTCTCTCGGGCAAACCACTACTAACTCCTTTATATTCAGCGAAAAACTGCAAGTACAGTCACGCATTGCTAATTTTATTGAAAATAACTAAACAATTAGTTATCCTTTTGTTGCTCTCTGCGTCTAACTAAATAGACCCGCAATTTTGAGGAGGAAGGACCGGTGCCGCCCAAGACGTCCGCAACTTTGACCGAAGCTGAGCAGCGGCTGATGGAGGTCCTGTGGGCCAAAGGACCGTCTACCGTTCACCAAGTGCTGCAATGGCTTCCCGCAAAGCCGGCCTTGGCGTATAACTCCGTTCTGACGACGATTCGAATCCTGGAAAAAAAGGGTTACGTGCAGCACAGCAAGGAAGGACGAGCTCACGTTTACATACCGCTGGTGGGCCGGCAGGAGGCGACGCGCTCAGCAGTGCGGAGCCTGGTGAACCGTTTCTTTCAAAATTCCCACGAACTGCTAGTGCTGAACGTGCTGGAAGATAAGAGCATCACGGCGGAAGAATTGAAGCGGTTGAACAGCCTATTGCAGGAGAGTGCAGAGCAAAAATGAACTCCTCTTTCCTGCAATGGCTTGCGTCTGTCGCTCTTGATCGAGTTCTTTTCTCGCTGGTCGGAGGCACGGCACTGGCGCTCCTGGTTGCATTGCTCATTCGAGTGTTGCCGCGCAAGGATTCGCAAACGGGGTTTTTGGTCTGGTTTTCCGCGTTGCTGGCTACGGCAGCTCTGCCGATATTTCTGATCGTGCAGTGGCCGCAATCCTCTGTCATCAGCGAATATGCCAGCCATGAGGCGCTGGCGTTGCCACTTTCGGTAGTCGAATACGCATTTATCGCTTGGCTGATCTTGGCCGCTGCGGGACTTCTACGGATCGTGGCCGGACTGTGGCAACTCCGGCGGATGCGTGCAAAATGCAAGACCATCGAACCAGGTGCGCTTGCGCCGGAGTTGGCAAGCGAGTTTAGCGATCATGGTCGTCGACAGGTGGAAATATTGATCTCCGCCGACGCAACAGTCGCCACCGCGATCGGCTTCTTCAAACCAGTCATAATCGTTCCGAAGTGGCTGCTCGACGAAGGTTCGCCAGACGATCTCAAACACGTGCTGCTGCATGAATTGGCCCATCTTCGCCGTTGGGACGATTGGACCAATCTTTTGCAACGAGTCTTGAAAGCGCTGCTCTTCTTCCACCCGGCAATTTGGTGGATGGAGCGCAAGATCGCGTTGCATCGCGAGATGGCCTGCGACGACGCTGTGTTGGCGAAGACTGCCAGCCCGCAGGTTTATGCTCAATCTCTGGCACGCATGGCGGAGCGAAGCTTTTTGCGTCGCCAACTCGCGCTGGCCCAAGCGGTGGTTGGGCGTGTGCATCAACTGACGTTGCGAGTCACCAGAATTCTCGATCCTGATCGTCCCTCCATGTCACGATATTGGAAGCCGGCCGTTCCTGGAGTGCTCGTGCTGGCGCTGGTGTGCGGCATGGGATTTTCCTGGGTTCCCGAAATGGTCACTTTGGAAGGTTCACAGAGCCACGCGACTTCTACGGCAAATGTTCGCGTAAATACGTTGAAAAGATTGAGCTCTGGACTAGCGACGCCGGTGGTAAACAAAAACAATTCTCCTGGGCTCTATCACTCCGCTCTATACCGACAGCCAGAGCAGAAACCAGGATCGGGAAGCCCGCTAGCACGGAGTGTTCGTCGTGAGTCTCAGACGGTTCACAACTATCATGCCGCGACCTATCGTTCGGCCCACCGCAAGCCCAAGAACAACTATGTTCTCCTGATCGCGACCCAAAGAACCATTACGGCAACTCCCGCCGGATATCAAGTCACGGTCACTCAGACGCGCTGGCTCGTGCCTGTCAGCGTGATTAAACAGAATTCACGAAGAACTTAGGGACTCCCAGCTTGAAAGACCCGGGACCAAAACGTAATTGCAGGAATCAGAACTAATAAACTAGTTATAAGATAAGGAATGAAACAATGAAGACCTGGATGAATCAGCAATGGAAATCGCTACGGGCCACTCGCGTCTGGGCGGCGGTGCTTACGCTTGCCCTGATCGGGTCCGTGGGAGGATATGAGCTTCTAAAACCGACTGCCGCCGATGCGGCCACAGCAACGCCTGCGGCTCCCGCACTGGATGATCAGAGCGTGAGCGCGCTGGTGTCTCTCGACCACGCCATGGAAGCGCTGGCCTCGCATGTAACGCCGGCAGTTGTAAACGTTACAGTCACTTCTAAGCAGAAGCCGAGCAGGCAGGAGCAGGACCAGGAAGGCCCAATGCAGCAGTTCTTCGGACCTTTCGGATTCGGTCCGCAGATGCGCCAGGGTCCGCAGATTGAACATGGATTGGGCAGCGGCATCATTATTTCTCCTGACGGCTACATCGTCACCAACAATCACGTGATTGATGGCGCAACCGACATTCGCGTGACCATGAACGACCGCCGGGTATTTCCGGCAAAGCTGATCGGCGCAGATCCTCTGACTGATCTTGCCGTTATCAAGATCAACGGCAGCAATCTTGCAAGTGTTCCGTGGGGCGACTCCAGCACTCTTAAGCCCGGACAGTTGGTGCTGGCCTTTGGCAATCCGTACGGATTCCGTTTTACCGTAACGCGCGGCATCGTGAGCGGCCTGAACCGCGCGAACCCTTACAGCGACGATCCACGGAAGCCCGGGGAATTCATTCAGACTGACGCGGCCATCAATCCCGGCAATTCCGGCGGGCCTCTGGTGAATTCGCACGGTGAAGTCGTGGGCATCAACACGTTCCTGATCTCTCCTTCAGGATCATTCTCCGGCATGGGTTTCGCCATTCCCGCAAGCATTGCCAAGCCGATCGTCAATACGCTCCTTAAGAACGGCAAAGTGGAGCACGCGCGCATCGGCGTAGGAATCACTGATGTGACTCCTGAGAACGCCACTTTCTTCCATCTCGATAAGGCCAACGGCGCAGTGATCAGCCAGGTAGAGCCTGATTCCGCGGGAGCAAAAGCTGGTTTGAAGACTGGCGATGTCATTACTGAACTCAACGGTAAGACGGTGGAAGATGCCGGTCAGCTTCAGGCGGCAATTGCCGAAGACCATCCCGGAGACAAACTGGAACTTGGCATCATTCGCGATGGCAAGACGCAGACGATTCCGGTGACGCTGGAAGCGATGAACAGCAAGAATGGCGGCTCGGAAACAGCCTCAACGTCCCACGGCAAAGCGCGCTGGGGAATCGGGTTGATGGACATGACACCTGACATGCGCGATCAACTGCAACTGCCCAGCAACGTGAAGGGCGCTGTGGTGGCCAACGTCCAGCCGGGAAGTCCCGCGGATAACGCCGGTCTTTCGCGCGGTGATGTTATCGAGGAAGTGGACCGCAAGCCGGTGCAGAACTCAGCAGACGTTCAGCGCGATCTGAGCAACGTTCCGGAAGGAAAGGACGCGCTGGTGCTGGTGTGGTCGAATGGCGGCAGCACGTTCCGGGTGATGCACGCTGCGGAAGCACAGAACAATACAGGCGAATAACAAGAAACAACAGCAAGAGACGGCGTGCGGCCATCGTGCGCCGTTTTTTTTAAAACTCCTAATCGAAGGGCATGAAGTGTCAGGGCATGACTTCGCAGATTGCGGAAAGACTCCTAATATGCGGCAAAAAGTGTCAGGGCATGACTTCAGTCGTGCCGATGAGTTCCTAAAGATGTCGGGCTTTAGCCCCTGTTGGCGCACAAGGGGCCCACTGCTCAACCCTCGAGCTGGGCGTCCATCGTAATCTTCGCATTCAGCAGTTTGGAGATCGGGCAACCCTCCTTGGCGTTCTTTGCCGCCTGATCGAACTTGGCTTTGTCAGCTCCGGGGATTTTCGCACGCACCTGAAGATGCACGGTAGTCACGGCGAATCCGCCTTCCACTTTGTCGAGCGTTACCGTCGCGGTGGTGTCAATCGCCTGAGCCGTCATTCCGGCGTTGCCAAGCTG
>JAICYU010000122.1 GCA_025934025.1 Terriglobales bacterium | reverse complement strand
TGTCAAGAGCTTCGCGAAGGCTATTTGCGAAGAAATTCGCGAAGGCTATTTGCGAAGAAATAAAGATGAGTTCCAGAGCGGCCGGGTTGCAGCCTGGCTCCTAAGGCATGGGATAAATACCGGCTGCGCGCGCCTCTGGGATATTGATCTGGCGGATCGTCGCGGGGGCCTTCCGTTCCATGCCGGTGCGGGCTGCCAAAACCGCGGCCTCAAATGTGGTGCGGCCGGTGAGAGCGGCGTCAACAAAAAGGAAGTCTTTCCCGTCCTGGGCCACCCGAACCCCCACGTAAGCATGGCCCGGAACCAGGACTACTGCCGGCTCCATACCGAGATTTTCAAACAACGAAGCATAGGTCACGACCGCATCAATGCAGTTGCCGCTGCTGCGGGCCAGCGTCGCCTGCGGCAGCCGGATGCGCTCGCTCACGCTCTTGTGATCGCCCAGCGTAAGCGAGCTCTTGACGTAAGAAAGCCCGGACTGCTTCAGGGCGTTGAACAGGGCCTTGGCTTCCAGGTAGGTTTCCTGCTCCTGCTGGGCCGGACTCTTCCAGCCTTCATAGCCGGGAAGCCGGCGATCAGGCGTAAGCCGTTTGGCCCTCGCCAGAAGATCCTCCACTTGGGGCGCATGCGGCGTGACCCATGAAGCGATGAATGGGGCATATTTGAATGCGGGTCCCCAATACATGTCTTCTGCCGACCGCAGCCGCACGGGAGCGGTGGCTTGGAATACGGTGCGTCCGCTGGCGTCGCTTACGGTGACTTTGGCGCTGGCGGCGGTGATCTCTCGGTTCCGATAGAAGCGCGGCAAGAACGAAGGAGCAAACAGGAACGTATGGCTGGCGCCCGGTGGCAGCTCGGCCATCTGGATTTCCTGGTCACTCCAGCCCTGCACAGATACTTCAATCCGCTGCTGAATCTCGGTTGCGGTGGGGTTGGTTACGCTGACGGAAACCGTGCCAAAGCTGCGCTCCGCCTCGCTCTGCAAAGATGCGTAGTTGGCAAATACAGGGTAGATTTCGCCATCAATCCCCGCGTGGATTTTGTATGTTGGCTGCGGTTCCCGGGCGGCCCTGGGTGGACGAACCGTCCCTCGATCATGCGCCGACTCGCCCGCCGGCGACAGCGTGACTGCAGCCAACAAAACCCAAGCCAGACCCCAATGCCGACGAGAAAAGCGCATGCAGCTTGCAGAATAGCTGCTGAAAACAGCAAAGCAATCGAGGGGAAGCCTTAACTATTTGAAACACAGTTGGGAAATACTATTAGCGAAATTCGCTCTTCCTAAACATCGTGCCCGAAGGTCATTAGATTCCAAATTCTGTATATCTCGACGGCGCTGCTACCAAAGCAGGTATTAAGCATCGATTTTTTTTATGGAAGTTCTTTGTATTCATTGAAATCTTTCTGGAACTCCGGTTGCGTAAGGAAACATTAAGCGAGTGAAGGGAAGTTAGGGGCCCCTGTAACGCAAAATTCCACCACCATCTGTTTGTTTGATAGTCCCATTTCCTTCCCGCCAAATAAAGAAAACCGGAGATGAGGAAGAGATGAGGAAATACGCGATATCCCTCCTGGGCGCGCTAGTTGCCGCTCTTTTGTTCGCAATCCCTCTGTTCGCCGCATCAACAGGAGACCTCAGCGGAACCGTTCTGGATCCTAGCGGAGCAGTTGTTGCGAATGCAACAGTAACGATCAAAAACGTCAGCAACGGCACTGTTCGCACCGTTACCACCAACGAGTTCGGCCAGTTCTCAGTCCCTCAGCTTGAACTTGGCTCTTACCAAGTCAAGATTGACAAGTCAGGCTTCAAGGCCTACACGGAAACTGCCAACATCCGCAGCGGCGAAAACACCCGCCTCTCAGCCCAGATGCAGCTTGGAACCAGTTCTGAGACGGTAGAGGTAACCGGAGCTATTCCGCTTCTCGACGTTGCCAGTGCCCAAGTGAGTGATTCGCTCGATACTCAGCAGATTCAGGCGCTTCCCAACCAGGCGCGCGATCCAGTGGCCTACGCCACCCTTTCCCCAGGCACAGTTCCTGTCTCGAAGGACAACCCGTTCCTCGGAACTGGCAGCTATAACTCGAACGGCTCGCGTGGCCGCGCCAATAATATCGTTGTTGACAACATCATTAGCAGCGACATTTCGACTACAGGCGAAGCCGGCAACGGAACCTTCAGCTACGACGGCGTCCAGGAATTTAAGCTCATCACCAACAATTTCGATGCCGAGTTCGGCCGCAACTCTGGTTCTCAGTTGCAGATCGTGACGAAGAGCGGCACAAACCAGTTCCACGGGAGCGCTTACGAATTCCATCAGAATGCAGCCCTGAACGCTCGCGACTTCTTCGACACGATAACAGATGCAAATGGTAACACGCAGCGCGGTCCCATTACCCCCTTTGTGCAGAACCAGGGTGGCTTCACATTTGGCGGCCCGGTGTTCAAGGACCACACCTTCTTCTTTGGTCATTGGGAAATTGACAAGACCCGAGGTGGCGGTTCTACCTCCATCGCGCACGTCCTCACTCCTGCCCAAGCTGCGGGAATTACAGATCCCACCTCTCTAGCACTCTTCAATCAGAATGGTGCGCCACAGTCTGCCTCAGGAACAGTGGCAAATTCGGCGCCCAATCAGGATAACGGCCATTCATGGTCAGCTCGCGTTGATCAGAATCTTCATAGTGGCAGGGACTCGTTCTTTGTCCGGTACGGAGAGAATCCCGATGTAGCCATTAGCCCCGGTTTGACCTTCGTAAGCACAAACCTGCCGGGCTTCGGCGCGCAGTTCCAAGGTACGTCCCGAAACATTGCGATTGGCTACACGATGAGTCCAACGGCGAGCATCGTGAATCAGTTCCGCTTCGGATTCGGCCGCAGCAACCCTAACTTTACTGCAAACTCACCATTCCCATTGGGACCACAGATTGTAATTGCGGGAGTCGACTCCTTTGGAGAATCCAATATTATTCCTCAGGGCCGTACCCAGAATACATTCCAGTACGGAGATACTCTTTCATGGGTGAAGGGACGCCACACGTTCAAGTTTGGTGCTGATGTAGTCCGCTATCAGTCGCCCAGCATTTTCGATGCGAACTTCCGCGGCTCGATCACCTTCGGTTCGATCGCCGATTTTCAGTCGGGTACTCCCCTCGCTTACTCGCAGCGATTTGGGACTTCGGTCAGGCATAACTTCGCGTTAGATGAGTTCTCGTTCGTGCAGGACGACTTCCGGTTGACGGACACCATTACCCTCAACTTGGGGTTCCGTCTTGAATCTTCGGGCGGAGTCACTGAGGAAAATAACCTTCTATCAAATTTAGACCCGAATAACAACACGCCAATCGGTGCGCTGGGAACAGGGCCATTGGGCGGCATCGATCTGGGCGGAGAAGCCTTCCACCGCAACTGGAACCCGGCTCCACGTGTAGGTATGGCTTGGAACCCTGGACGAGGTAAGTTGGTTTTCCGCACAGGTTATGGAATTGCATACGATTACATCTTCCTTAATCCGATTACCAACCTGCGCTTTGCAGCTCCGTTCATTCCGTCGCTTAGCCTTGCTGCTGGCCAATTCACAGGAAACAACACCCTCGCCAATTTAGTGGCCGGAACCTCCGACCTGCAGGCCCAAGGTTTGGCAGCAGTAGGAAAGTTTGATCCTACTTTCATTAACTTTGGCGCGATCTCCCCTGTTGATCAGAACCTGCAGAATCCACGTAACCAGCAGTGGAACGTGGGGGTCGAATATCAGGCAACCAAGGCCCTAACGTTAAAGACCAGCTATATCGGGACCAAGAATGATCATTTGCAGGTTTCCGTACCGCTGAACTTTACCGATCCGAGCCTTCGTCCCGCGCCACTGTTGACCTTTGCGACAGATGGAGCAACTTTGGCAAGCTACCGTGGCTTTGTTGCCAGGGAGAACGGCAACGCCACTACCCCCAGCAACCGTATTGACCCGCGCTTCAACGGCGTAACTCAAGTTCAGAGCGTGGGGACATCCAGTTACAACGCGCTTGAAGTTGAAGGCTTGGGCAAGTTTGGCCAGTGGCTCAGCTTCAACGCGAATTACACATGGGGTCACAGCATTGACGACGTATCGGATGTGCTAGGTGTACTGGTGAATGATTCGGCGACGGTGGCAAGTCCAAACCAGCCGCTATCATTTAACCGAGCGAACTCGCAGTTCGACCTGCGTCAGCGGATGAACCTCAGTTACACATACCAAATTCCGTTCGCGCGTAGCCTTAGCAACAGCATCGTGAAAAGAGTCTTGGATGGCTGGAGCACGAGCGGTATCTTCTCCACTCAGACCGGTTTTCCAGTCACGCTGTTTGCGGGCTCCATACAAGTCTTGAATACAACCACCAACAAAATTCAGACAGTGTCGGATTCGCAGCTTCTCGGTGCCGGAACAACTTGGGTCAATGGAGATGCCACCAAGGTTCATCCTGGCATTTTCACTCCAGATACCTCGGCCGTCTCGCAACCGTTTGTTGGAACACAAGGAAACAGCGGGCGCAATCATCTGCGTCTCGATGGGCTTACCGACTTTGACTTTGCTCTTCAGAAGGCGTTCCAAGTTACGGAGGGCAGGAATCTACAACTGAGGTGGGAGGTGTTCAATGCACTTAACCATCCCAACATGTCAGGATTTGCAAACACCTTTACATCTGGAGGGTTTGGCACCTACAGCGGCACAGCAACGAACATGCGCCAGATGCAAATCGCAGCACGGTTCCAGTTCTAAACGTCAACTCTGAACAAAAAGGCCAGCCCTTGGGCTGGCCTTTTCTTTGTCAATCGAGAGCGGCGCTTCTTAGGGCCTCTCACCAAAAGCTGACGTGCTAAGTAGCATCTATTTCGCAGGCGGTCTAGAAACTTCAAGAAGTATCTGTGTATCAAAATCCAGCCGCAAATTGCCTTTGTGTGAAATAATTGAAGAGTAGCTGATTTTACTGTTGTCCAAGCCTATGTTCTTCAAGCCAATGACTCCCCTGTTTGCCGCGCTAATAGCGCCGCTAGCAGCCGCCATATTAGCGCCTGCCAGTTGGGCATTTGCCTCGACCGCACCCATGGCTGAAGCTCCGGTGGCTTGACCTTTCGACATCAGTACCGGCATGTCATTCATGTTTGTCGTTTGCACTGTGCTCTTCCGTATAGGAGCAGCCACCGCAATGATAATCGCAGGATACTGAAACGGGATCTCTCTCTTGTCCGGCATTACCAGCTTATCGAAAACCAATCCCACTTCGGAGCCGGGATGTCCCTTGCTGGCGACAACCACTTCTGTAATGTGGCCCCAAGCTCTCGCCTTGTGAGGGACGATGATCTTTCCCTTGTAAAGCAGGTCTTGAAGGAGACGACATTCCACTCGATCTCCGACTTTGACTTTCTTCGCATCCAGAGGCTTGATCAATTCTCCCACCAGGAGCGTGCCCGCGCCCGGCCTGGGATCTGCTTGGGGAGTGACGGCGCTGCTCTCGGGATTTTTCGCGGCATTCTCTTGGACTGGACTGTTGTTCGCAGCCGCCGCCGTGGCCTGTGCTGCAAAAGCATGGGAACTCAGTAAAAAGCTACTGCCATAAAAACCCGCACCACCAACCACGGCCAACAGAATCACTCTTTTCATGTTCATCGCAACGCCTCCCAAATCCGCTGAGTTGCTAGTCAGCACTCACTTACTTTGACGTTCTACTCCAGTCTTTAGGATGTTGTCACTGAAAAACCCTTTCTGGGAGGGACAAGGGGTTTTAAGAGATGGCTCCGGAATTGAACCGGGATTCCCCGAGGGATCGAATTTTAGTGTTCTCATCGCTTGCAAGCGCTTCTCCTGCCGCGTCCCTGCTCCAGCATCCGTAATTGCAAGCCCATGGCGTGTTTCGGAAGTTCGACATTTCGAGAAAGGCCGTCCTTAACCTGATAAAGGTCACAGCACCACGCCGCAGATCCCGTCCCCAAATTCCATCCACTGCAGAGAGACATCACTCTCTGCTCTGATTTCATCCCATTGCCCATGAACGGAGCGCTATGGGCTTGGAATTTGTCCACAATGGCATCTTCATAGCCGTTATTGCTCATGGCCTTATTGGCGGTTCGCTTGTTTGGGACAAGGTGCTGCTGCGCCGCCCGGAAACCACCAATCTCCCGTCCTACGTCTTCTGGCTGGGTTTCATCAGCATTTTTGGCCTGGTTCTGATCCCTTTTGGATTTCATCTGCCAGGCATCAGCACTATCGGGCTGGCTTTCGGCGCCGGGCTGCTGCAGCAGGTGGCGATCTATTTCTATTACGCGGCCCTCAAGAGCGGTGAAGCGTCGCAAACACTGGCCATCATGGGCGGATTCAGCCCGGTGGCAACGGCCCTGATCGGGCTGGCCTTGCTGCGCAATCCCATGGGAGGCAAGGGCACGCTGCTGGGCTTTGTGCTGATGGTGAGCGGCGGGTTTGTGATGTTCCTCTCTGAGAAGGTAAACCTGCGCAAGGTGCTGCCCAGCGTGCTCATGGCTTCAGGCACATACGGCTTGGTGAATGTGCTGCAAAAGCTGGCCTTCAATCAAACCAACTTCGTCAGCGGCTATGTCTTCTTTACTCTGGGAACATTCTTCGGATCGCTGGCGCTGCTGCTGCGTCCAAAGTGGCGGCGGCAGATCTTCAAGCAATCGGAGCAGGCGGAACCAAGCAGCCGTTTCTGGTATTTCGTCAACCGGCTTATTTCCGGCGTTGGCTCTTTTTTGATTTTTTATGCTATCAGCCTGACCAGTCCAGCGCTGGTGGACGCGATCACCGGGCTCCGCTATGTGATCGTCTTCATTGGAGCGTTCGGCCTTACGAAGATCCGGCCCAAATGGCTGAAGGAGAACTTCACCGGCCCGGTGCTGTTGGGCAAGACGGCTGCAACAAGCCTGGTGGTCGCGGGACTTGTACTCTTAGGGATGCACAGTGACGTCGGGGAGAGAGGCAGCCAGGCACGGATCATGCGGCCGTCCGCTACCACTGCAACAATGCGACGCCGCACGCCACCAGAGTGGCCGCCGCCCATCTGCGCCGGCCAACATCTTCTTTTAGCACGTGCCGCGCCAGAAAAGTTTCCAGAACGTAGCTGATGGCTGTCGCGGGGACGGCAAAACTCACGTTGGCAATCGAGAGCAGCGAGAGCAGAGCAAAAAATGAGACCGCCAGCGCCGCAATGCCGCCCATCACCAGCGGATTGCGAAAGATGCCCCAGACCATCCGTCCCACCGCGCGCGGGCTGAACTCTTCCAACTCGCCCTGGCGCTTCATGCCTGCGGTGTTGAGCACGTCGCCGACGGTGTTGCAGCAGGCAATGATTCCCACCAGCACCCAGCGCATGCCGATCATGGAAGGTGCTCCGGCGGCGGCGCTTCCGTGGTGCGCGATGGAGTTTCCTCAGCCAGCACAACACCAAACGTAATGGCCAGAATGCCCAGCCAACGCACGGCGGAGATGCGTTCGCCCAGCCAGAAATGGCCTGCGATAGCGATAAGAACATATGCGCTGGCAGTCACGGGCAGCACGAAGCTCAGATCGGCGCGGCTGAGCAGGGCGAGATCGCTGACCATCCAGATCACCAGCACCAGTACGCCGGCCACAGTCCAGGGCTTGGCGAACGCGCGCACATAGTCGAGCGGAGACGCAGAGACGATGGAGCCGGTCTGGCGCATTCCGTGGCTGAGTGCGACATTGCCGATTACATTGGATAAGACGACAACAAGAATCAAAAGCTGGTTGCGACGCCGGTGGAGCGAACTTTCTCGACTCATGAGCTTGTGGGACAACGGCCTTCTGTTTTGGATGCAAAATGCTCCCCTTGCGCGGATGCTCTAAAAACCTGCTATTCCTTCCCTGCATCCAGTCTGGTATTCTCATAAGTTTTTGCTGGACGGAACATGCCGGAACAGCGAGGCAGGCAGCACCATCTAGATCGGGTCGGGGAGACGCTGAAGGAAGAGATCGGCGCAATCATCGAAGGCGAGCTCGGTGATCCGCGCATTGCGTTGTGCAATGTAACGGAAATCATGCTTGCCCCTGACGGCAAAAGTGCCCGCGTATTTCTGCAAGTGCAGGGCGAGCCGAACGAGCAGGAGCAGACCGTACAAGCTGTAAACGCTGCCAAGGGCTATATCCGCCGGGAGTTGTTGCAGAGACTGGGAAAACGCCATGTTCCCGAATTGATTTTTCTCCTCGACCAGTCAGAAGAATATGGCACTCGGATTGATGAATTGCTTGGTCGTATCCGGAAGCGCAGGAAGTAATCGTTCTTAGCTGCAAGCCAGGGAACGGGACCACAGGAACCAATGGACAAACTTCACGAAGTCTTAAGCGAGATAGAGCAGCGCAGGAACTTCGTTGTAACCTCGCATGCGCGCCCTGACGGTGACGCGGTAGGTTCCGCCCTCGCCATGGCACAGATCCTGCGCAAAATGGGACGCCGCGCGGAAGTGGTGCTGGGTGATAGCGTACCTGTGATCTACAAACCGTTGCCATTTGCTGAAAACATTCTCCACTCATCTCACGTCAACGGACATTACGAGGCGGCCATCATCCTGGAATGTGACAGCGTGCAGCGCACCCGGCTGCATGGGCTGGAAAACAATTTTCTGATCAGCATTGACCATCACGCCAGCGCCAAACCCTTTGCCAATGTCAATTGGATTGATCCGCACGCCTGTGCCGTGGCCGAGATGGTGTTCCGGCTGGCCAAGACCGCGCAGGTAAAGATCACGCCGGAGATCGCCACCTGCCTTTACACCGCAGTGCTCACCGATACGGGCTCGTTCTGCTATTCGCCCACGAATGCGCACACTTTTGCCCTGGCAAAAGAACTGGTCGAACTCGGGGCTGACCCCTCGCACATTGCCCACAATGTTTATTTCTCCAACCCGACCTCGAAGATGCGGCTCCTCGGCTGCGCTCTGAACACGCTCCACCGCGAAGACGCGGTTACATGGATGTGGGTGAGCCGCGACGATATGGAACGCTGTGGCGCCCTGGATGAAGACTGCGAAGGACTTGTAAATTACGCGTTGGGAATTGCCGGAGTTGAAGTTGCTGTGTTTTTCCGGGAACTGGCGACGGAGCGGGTCCGCGTAAGTATTCGCAGCAAAGGCAAAATAAACGTTGCGGACCTTGCCCAGCATTGGGGCGGCGGCGGCCATGAATGCGCTGCCGGCTTCTCTCTTGAAGGGCCTCTTCCGGCCGCGGTGGAGACGGTCCTTTCCGAGCTGCGCACTCGCATGTGAGCCACTCATGAATCAAATTCCACCACTGTTTCAGGCCCTGTCATTCGCCGGAGCCCTTTTGATTCTGCTGGGTTATGCCGGCGCGCAGTTTGGCTTCCTGAACTCCCGGCGGCCTGTTTACAACGTTGTGAACGCGGCGGGATCTCTCATTCTGGGTTTTATTGCTTTGCGCCCATTCCAGTTGGGTTTTGTCGTGCTGGAGTTCACCTGGGCCGCGATCAGCATCTGGGCCCTGCTTGCCGGCTGGCAGCAGAAACCAGCCGCATGACGCAACAGAAAAAGCTGCTGATGGCACAGGTCGCGCTTGTGCTGGCGGCCTGCTCATTCTTCTTCTCCTTTGGCTTGGGAGCATTCGGGCTGGTGGGAGCCGACGAGCCCCGATACGCGCAGATCGGACGCGAGATGCTGGCCCGCCATGATTGGATCGTGCCGACGCTCGACGGCAAGCCGTGGCTGGAAAAGCCGGTGCTGCTCTACTGGCGCGAGATGGCGTCCTACAGCATCTTCGGCGTACATGACTGGGCAGCGCGCCTTCCTTCAGTGATCTTTGCCACTCTGATGGCGCTTGCAATCTTCTTTTTCATTAGACACTTCCGCGCAGGCAGTGAAATGGACGCCGCGCTGATCACCGTCAGCTCTGCCGCAATCATCGGTTTTGCCCGTGGCGCTTCCACTGATATGGAATTAGCAGCGCCGTTTTGCGTCGCCATGCTGGCATGGTGGG